>JBBTKA010000062.1:0-6120 GCA_038059145.1 Pseudomonadota bacterium | reverse complement strand
TCGTGCAGTTGTTGCAGGGTTTCCTTGCAGTATTTGTAGACGGTCTTGTCTTTGTGACGGACGAGGGTGCTCAGCTTCTCCAGCAGCTCGGGAGTCGTGACACCGAGGGCGGCGGCGTTGCGCACGGTATGGTTGTTGGAGTGCGCGGCGATGTTCACCAGTGTTTCTTCATCGATGGCATGTTCTTCCGTGAGGCGGTTGAGCGTGGCGAGCCCGGTTTCGTCGCAGCCGCAGTCATGCAGCACGGCCAGCAACGCTTGCACCTCGGTCATCTCCAGCATCAAGGCGATACGCTCGGCAGTGGACAGCGCACTGCGGGCAGCCCCGGAGACAACGCGGCAATATTGCACCTTGGCGGCATTCTGAACTTCTTCATTGGCATCGGCGCTCAGCTCTCGCAGCACCTCGGGAGCATCCAGATGCGCGATGGCGGCAATGCGGACGGCGGTGTCACTGTCGGTACGAGCAAGTTCGATGAGAATCTTCGCGGCGGCAAGTGCGTCTTCGTCGCTCGGCTCAGTGCCGTGACTCAGTTCTGCGATTGCTTCCAGACGGACGGCCGGGTCTTTGTGCTGCCATTTATTATTCTGTAAAAACTTCTGAAAAATCATCGGAGTGCTGGTCTCTGAGGTGCTGATCTGGGGTACTGATGAAGCGGCCATTCTAGCAGAAGTTTTTTCCGCGCCGATAGCACGCATTGCGTTTGTCACAGTTGGTGGCAATTGCGCCTCGGCACCGCATTCCCAGTGCTATACTCACAGCACGGCCATGCCTGACATGCCTGACTTTCTACCCACTGCGTAACCACGGTCGACTCGCCCAATCCATGCTTCCCGATGACGTCAAAAATACCATCCAGAGCGCCTATCGGCAGATTCTGGAAAACAAATCGCTGACGCCGCGTTATGGGCAGCGGCTGATGATTGCCGAGATCGCACGCAGTCTGGGCGGCATTGCCGATGCCGAGCGCGCTGCCCTGCAGGCGCCGGTCCCGATGGAAGGTCAACCCGATCCCGAGTTGCCGCCCGGGCCGATCTGTGTCGTCGAAGCGGGCACCGGTACAGGCAAGACGCTGGCCTACGTGCTGGGCACTCTGCCGGTGGCGAAAGCATTGAAGAAAAAGGTCGTGCTGGCGACGGCTACTGTCGCACTGCAGGAACAGGTCACGCTCAAGGACTTGCCGGATATCAAACGTTACAGCGATCTGGAATTCAGTTTCACGCTGGCGAAGGGGCGTGGGCGTTACCTGTGTCTCTCCCGGCTGGACATGCTGCTGCAAGGCAACGCCAGCCTCAACGCGATGGCCGATCTCTATGGCGAAGTCATCAGTCAGCCTAACGATTACGCTCTGGCGCTCTACGAACGGATGTTGCGCAAGATCAACGCCGGCGAGTGGCAGGGCGACCGCGATGACTGGGAGGATCTGCTCAGCGACAAGGACTGGATTCCGGTTACCGTCGACAATGGGCAATGCATTGGCCAGAAGTGCTCGAACTTCAGCAACTGCTGCTTCTACAAGGCGCGTGAAGAGGTGCAGAAAGCCGATTGCGTCGTCGCTAATCACGACCTGGTGCTGGCCGACCTCGCGCTGGGCGGGGGCGTGATTCTACCCGCGCCGCAGGACACCATTTACATCTTCGACGAGGCTCATCATCTGCCGTTGAAGAGCAACAATCACTTCGCCTGTTTTACCCGTCTCAAGGGCAGCCTGGCGGCGCTCGATCAGTGGCGCAAGACGCTGGCCAAGCTCGGCGGCGACAGCGTGGTCGAGGAGAACAAGACGCTGCAGCGGGAGCTGCCCGGCATCGATGACTCCATAGCGCTGGCCGAGATCCGCCTCAATGAAATCTGGCCGCTGTGCGAGCAGATCCTGCAGAGCGCTGTGCCTGACCGTCAGTCCGATCAGGGGCTGCAACATGCCTTTGCACTGGGGCAGGTGCCGGAACCATTGCGGGAACTGGCGGCGGAACTGGAGACACAGTTCACCCGGCTGGCGACCCTGTTTCAGGACATCGGCAATGATCTCAAGCGCGGCATGGAGGAGGGCGACAATGTCGATGCCCGCCAGCGCGCCGAATATTGGTTTCCCCTGATCGGCAGCATGACCGCCCGCGCGGCGGCGGCGCAGAAGCTGTGGCACCACTTCGGGCAGCGAGATGGGGCTGGCGAGGCACCGTGGGCGCGCTGGCTGGGCCTTTCTGACAAAGGGGCGAGTGACCAGGGCAGCCCCGATATCACCCTGTCCTGCAGTCCGGTGCTGGCGGCGCGCACATTGCAGGAAAAATTGTGGAGCACCTGCGCCGGGGCGGTCCTGACTTCGGCGACACTGTCGGCGCTGGGTCAGTTCGACGTCCTGCGCATGCGCGCAGGGCTGCCGCCGCACACCAGTTATCACCGTATCGCCAGCCCCTTCGACTATGCCAACGCGGCGCGCTTCATCGTCCCGAAGCTCAATTGCGACCCTGCCAACAGCGCCCAGCATACGCAGGCGATCATCCGTCTGCTGCCCAAGGTGCTGGACCGCAACGAGGGCGCGCTGATGCTGTTCAGCTCAAGGCGGCAGATGCTGGATGTACTGGAAGGTCTGGACAAGGAGTGGCGGGAAATCATTTTGTGCCAGGACGACTACCAGAAGGCGCAGCTACTCAAGTTTCACCGCCAGCGCATCGACAAGGGCGACCCCAGCATCATCTTCGGGTTGGCGAGTTTCGCGGAGGGAGTCGATTTGCCCGGCAAGTACTGCGAACACGTGCTGATCGCCAAGATTCCCTTTGCCGTGCCCAATGATCCGATCGAGGCGACGCTCTCTCAGTGGATCGAGAAGCAGGGCGGCAATCCTTTCATGACCTTGGCGGTGCCGGAGGCGGCGTTCAAACTCGTGCAGGCGGCGGGTCGATTGCTGCGCAACGAGAAGGACACTGGCCGCATTACCCTCTTCGACGAGCGCATCGTCAGCAAATTCTACGGCGCGGCAATCTTCAACTCACTGCCCCCCTACCGCCGCGAAATCTTCCCCCCACTCCCGTAACCCCCTGTGGGAGCGGGCCTGCCCGCGATTCCGCGCTTGCCCTCAGTGCGGATTCCGAGGCTGCCGCCCATAAGTAATCCCATTCTTCCTGTCAATCGCAAACCCCGCCGCGCTGCCAATGACCACGCCAATCAGCATCACCATCAGGAACTCTCCCATCAACGCCCCCAGTCCGACGCCGAGGAAGAACCCGACGGTGGCGCACATGGGCAGAACACTGGTGGGCTTGAGTTTCTTCGACCTTTTGGACATGGACTGTACTCCCGCTGGATGAATGGATTGGTGGTTGTGAGTGGCTCGTCAGGGAATGCTGTTGACCTGCCGGATATCGAAGATCATGGTGCCCGTGTTGGGGCTGGGTGTCGTGCTGTCGCCCCGCATTGCGGCCGAGGCGTTGATTCGGTCCACGATATCCATGCCTTCCACCACCTGACCAATGATGGTGGCCTTGCCCGCCAGCCAAGGCGCATCGACCATGGTGATGAAGAATTCTGCATTGTTGGTGTTGGGGCCCGATCCCGCCATGGCGATGCTGCCGCGCAGGGGTGCGCGCGAGGTCAGACGGTCGTTGTAGCGATAACCCTGATTCTGGTAGGCCTGCAGCAACGTCATGTCCTGCAGCGCGTCGGCCACGGCGAACTGGCGTGTCTCCAATGCCTCGGGCGTGCGGATCTCCATTTGACGATACAGTGGCACCAGCACCTCGCGCTGGAAATCCTCGTTATTCTTGAGGTTCAGCCACTCATGCGGCTTGCCCAGTGCGTCGAGCACCTTGATCTCGTGGAGGCCGAACTGGCGCCCATTGATCTCGTCTTCGAGCTGATATTCCGGCACGGGCGCGCCGGGTTGGCGAGGCGCACCGGCCTGGATCAGATAATTCTTCAGCACCCGGTGGAAGGTCATACCGTCATAGTAATTAGGCTGCACCATGCTGCCAGTGGCCACATCGAACAGTGGCACCTGTGCCTGCGCCAGGGCGATGAAGTTGGCGACATTGCGCGGCGCCGATTCCGGAAACAGTTCCAGAAAAATTTCACCGCGCGAGGTGCGCATCAGCAGCAACGGGTTGTTCGGATTCTCCATTGCCTGCGTGGCGGTGGTCACGTCCGCCGCCGCCAGAGGAGTCAGCAGTACCAGCAGCGCGGAGGCAATCAGTTTGAGCGAAAATTTCATCAGATTCCCGTGTGGGAGCGAGCCTGCTCGCGATAGGGTTAAACGTTCTCTCGAATTGTAGGCCGTCCCCTTTCTACTATGCAATCCCGGCAAAATTCATGCGCCGGGCCGTCTTCACGGCGCCTCAGTTCACATCAAGCCGCGCCAGATCCTCCGGCGTGTCGATGTCCTGCAGGACGGCTGGATCGTTTACAGGCAACAACCGCACGCACTCGCGATTGGCCCGCACCACGTCACGCCCGCCTGTATCGCCCTGCACGGCGCGCAAGGCCGGAAAGAAATCACAGCCAAAGCCCACCGGATTGCCGACTTCGCCTGCATATTGAGGCAGCAAGATGGTGTCGTGATGCAACGCGGCCAGCATTTGTGCATAGGTGGCGGTGGCGATGAAGGGCATGTCGCCCAGACAAACCAGACAGCCCGTCCACTGTGGCAGGTGCGCCATGCCGAACGCCAGCGTGTGGCCCATGCCGAGGTGGGCGTCGGGGCACTGGAGGACATCGATGTGGCTGCCACGGCCGAGCCTTTGCGTCACGCGCTGGACTGCTATTGGCACTTCGGTCAGGTCCGGGCGGGTGACGACGAGGATGCGGGGGGTGGCGGACGCGATGCGCGCCAGCGTCTGCTCGAACACGCTGCTGCCGTTGCGCAGGCGTGCCTGCAGCTTGATGTCGCCGAAGCGCCTGCTGAAGCCCGCTGCCAATAACAAAACCCCTGTCTCGTTGCCGATGACAGGGGCTGTTGAAGGCGAGTGAGTAGTGGGCTGCTCAGTCATGACGCGCAGGGCTCGAAAGCAATGGGAAACTTATTCCCAAGTCAGTGCGCCGCCGGTCTGATACTCGGTGACGCGCGTCTCGAAGAAGTTCTTCTCCTTGCGCAGGTCCATGATCTCGGACATCCAGGGGAACGGGTTCTTGACGCCCTTGAACTGCTCCGGCAGGCCGATCTGCACCAGTCTGCGGTTGGCGATGAACTGCAGGTACTCTTCCATCATCACCGCATTCATGCCGAGCACGCCGCGTGGCATGGTGTCACGCGCGTATTCGATCTCCAGCTGAGTGGCCTGCAGAATCATCTGCGTGGCTTCCTCTTTCATCTTGTCGGTCCACAGGCCGGGGTTCTCCAGCTTGATCTGGTTGATCATGTCGATGCCGAAGTTCAGGTGCATCGACTCATCGCGCAGGATGTACTGGAACTGCTCGGAGGTGCCGGTCATCTTGTTGCGGCGGCCCATGGAGAGAATCTGGGTGAAGCCGCAGTAGAAGAAGATGCCTTCCAGACAGCAATAGAAGGCGATCAGGTTCTTCAGCAGCGCCTGATCGTTCTCACGGGTGCCGGTGTTGAAGTTCGGGTCACTCAGCTCTCTGGTGTACTTCAGGCCCCACGACGCTTTCTTCGCCACGGAGGGAACCTCGTGGTACATGTTGAAGATCTCGCCCTCGTCCATGGCCAGTGACTCGATGCAGTACTGGTAGGCGTGGGTGTGAATCGCCTCCTCGAAGGCCTGACGCAGGATGTACTGGCGGCACTCGGGGTTGGTGATCAGGCGGTACACGGCCAGCACCAAGTTGTTGGCAACCAGCGAATCGGCGGTGGAGAAGAAGCCGAGACTGCGCTTGACGATCAGGCGCTCGTCATCGGTCAGGCCGGTCTTGCCTTTCCACAACGCGATATCCGCGTTCATGTTCACTTCCTGCGGCATCCAGTGGTTGGAGCAGCCGTCCAGATACTTCTGCCAGGCCCAGTCATACTTGAATGGCACCAGCTGGTTGAGGTCGGCGCGGCAGTTGATCATGCGCTTGTCGTCGACCTTTACGCGCTGGGCAGATTCTTCCAGTTCCTGCAGGCCGACGTTGACGTCGAGCGTCTCCAGCGACTGAATGGCTCTCTGCACCGGATCAGCGATGAAGGCAGCCTGC
>JBBTKA010000061.1:0-5528 GCA_038059145.1 Pseudomonadota bacterium | reverse complement strand
AAATGGCGGCCTTAGTGGCCTAAACCGTTATGCACTTCGGAGTTGAATCCGCGAGCAATTATCAGTGCAAGGTAAAGACTTTGAAAAAATTTCTCGTCGTTGAACAGCGAGATTGGCAGTATCAGAACGAACGCTGCGATCAAGCCTTTGATCAGTCGGTCAAGTGCGGGGTTGTAGGTCCAGACCCGCAACAGGCAGCGATGGAATTGCAGAGTGGTTATGCTCAGGAATATGTAGATATCCCTTTCCGCCATGTTGATCAACCAGGGGCTAAGCCACATCGAATCATTGATGTAGCGCGCGTGTTTGGAGTCCAGAAACAGGAAGGTGAGCTGGCAGACAATCGCCAGAACATAATAGAAGTAGGAGCTTTCGCGGATCGAAAAGTACAGGAACAAATTGTAAAGGATCATCGCCAGCAATATGCCATATGCGACCCCCAGTGCGAGGTTGGCTATTACTTCGTTGTCGCGAAACGCGCTCTGTTGCCAGAGAGTGAGTGGGACGCGCAAATCCCTCGCCGTCTCAATGCGCAAGTACACCTGCCGGTCCGTTGCCGGGTTCATATTTAGAGCGTAACCACCCGTTAGGGTCTTCAGTTCACGAGGATTTTCATAAGTGCCGAAACGCTGACTGACTATCCGGTTGCCAACGGAGTCAAGAATGAAGATATCTGCACCGCCACGCGCAATCCCCTCTACATGCTTGGGAGGTCCAACCTCCAGCACCCAGCGGTTTTCAAGGGCAAGAGTCGTCCAGTCAATGGTGAACCGAATCCAATAGGTCGATCGCGTAAGGCCGAAATGCAAATCCTCAGAGGTATTTGCGATGAAATTGACATTGAATTCAGGAGAGGCGACGTCCTCAATAGTCAATCGACCTGTTGGATCCTCGTAGTATTGGGTGAAAGGGGCGACCGACTGTCGGACGGCATCGGCGCTCACGCTGACGGGTTGGGCTAGCGCTCCCGAGCATGAGCACAGGAGCAGCAGGCTGAGCAATTTTGAAAGAATCAGATGTCGCAAATCAAGATTCCAGTGTGGGAGAAATTACGTCAGGAGCTTAGTTTACTTTTGCTTTTAATTCAAGGAGTTGTAGGAGCGTCGCAGGGTGATATGGCTATGGCGCGGAAAAAGATTTCGGCACTTCCTAATGAATTTCAGGAGATGGTCGCTATCTAGTCGTAATACTGAAATATTTGCAGTCTTTATAGCCCATTATAAGAAGTCAGCCGGAGACTCCCATGTTAAAAAATCTGACTATTCGTTTAAAAATCTGGATCATTGTCATGCTAAGCGTGGTGGCAATTCTGGGACTGAGTGCCACATTGCTGCTACAGGCGCGGGTCAAGTTTATTGAGCAGCTGGAACAAGGCAGTGTCAATCAGGTGAAGACCGTTCACCACTACCTTACAGGCCTCTATGAGAAAGTGCAGGCTGGGCAACTGGATGAAGTGGAAGCCAAGCGCCTCGGCAGGGAGATGGTTAACAAGTCGGCAGTGGATGAGCGTAACTACATACTTGTCTATCATCGAGAAGGACAGTTGGCAGCCCACCCGATTCTGGGAAGCGATGTCTATACGGGTACTGACCAGGAAGTCAGGGCCCGGATGCAGCAGACGGCGCTGACTCAGGAGCAGCGAATGGAGCAGAGCGGCTATCGTGACGCTTCCCCAACCATGCCTGAAATCATTCGTCGCTACACGGGCGATAGTTACACAGGGTTCTCCGAATATCTGTATGCGACCGAGGCAGAATTCGGCTATCACTCGCTGACGTTCACGGACCATCCTCTGGCCAATCCCAACGCTGAATTGAAGCGAGTTTACTCCGAGCTGTTCGAGCCTTGGGGGTGGGTGATTATCAATGGCATTTATCTTAATGACGTAATGGCCGACTTCATCGCGTGGGCTCTTCAGTCAGCGTTGGTGATTGTCTTTATCCTGGCTGCATTGAGCGTCTGTGCCTTGCTGATTTCCAGATCAATAACCCAGCCGCTGCAGCAGGCTAATCTCTACATGAAAGATATCGCAGAAGGCTCTGGTGATCTGTCTCGACGTCTCAGCGACTCCGGACATGATGAGCTTTCAGAATTGGGAAGAGGCTTCAACACGTTTGTTGGCAAGCTGAGCTCCATCATTCGCCAGGTTCTGGAGACCAATCAGGAGGTCACCCAGAAATCCGGGCAGTTCTCGGTGATGATAGAGCGCACTGCACATCGGTCTGCCTCGCAGCTGACCGAGACTGAAATGCTCGCTTCATCAACAACGGAGCTTTCATCTTCGCTGGCTGACGTGGCTGACGGTGCGCAGGCCAGTGTCGAAGCTGCAACGGAAGCCAATGGAGCCACTCAGAAGGCAACCATGGCTGTGTCAAAGACGCGCACGTCCGTCGAGAAACTGTCCGGTTCACTCTCCTCCATTCAGCAAAAAGTGCATGACATGCGCAATCATAACGAGAAGGTCAATTCCGTATTGGAGGTCATCAAAGGCATAGCGGAACAGACCAATCTGCTCGCGTTGAATGCTGCGATCGAAGCGGCCAGGGCTGGCGAGCAGGGACGTGGATTTGCCGTCGTGGCAGATGAAGTGCGCAGTCTGGCGCAGAAGACGCAGTCATCCACTCAGGAGATCAACATCATTATCGAGAATCTGCAGGCCAATACTTCCGAGATTGTCTCGGCGATGGACAATGGTGTGAGCCTTTCCAGGGACTGTGTTGGAGCTGCCAATTCGGCCAATGAGTTGCTGGACTCGGTCCTGGAATCCGTGGAACTGATTGCCAACCGTAATCGTGATATCGCTGCGGCGGTCAAGCAACAATCAGATGTTACCGATGAAATTGCCAAGAGCAGCGTGAAGATTGCAGGAGATGGCAAGCTCAACTCAGACGATTATAAAGAGTGTCAGAATTACCACCGTGACGTGAATGAGTTGCTGGTGTCACTCAATGAGCTTGTGGGCCAGTTCCGTCTTGGTGATGATGTGTCGGGACACGTCCGTCGCTTTGGATGACAGGTCGCCGCTCGGAAGTAGTGCCAGGCTGCCCGTTTCTTCTTTTACGGAGATGCGGGCAGCAATATTTCCGGCAACGACTGTACCTGCTCAAATTATTGGTACATACTTCAGTCCCAAACTGGTGCAAAACCAGAGAGATCTAAAAGTGGTGTAACCATGAAATCGTTACAAGTTGCACTTCTGGCGTCCCTCGCCTTTGTAACTACAGCCCCTGTGGTGGCGCAAGTTCCAGCACTTTCCGGTGTTCAGGAAGTTGTGCAGGCCGACGAGCCAGCGACGATATGGCGGAGTCTCATTGAGACTGACAACAGGCTCGCTGAACGTTCAAGAATTCAGGGTTTCAATCAGGCCTTTCTAAACGCTTTTGGTGAGGGGGCGGTTGTCTTTCGACGCGGCCCCGTCGGAGCGGAGGGAACCTACCAAGCAGTCGATCCCAGTCGCGGGAGCGCTACGCTCGAATCGCGCGCCAATTACATCGAATTTTCACGAGCCGGAGATCTCGGCCTGACCACTGGTCCATACCGCTATACGATGGAGTCTGACGGTGAGTTGCGACGCGTTCATGGTCACTTCGTCACTATCTGGCGCAAGTTTGACAGTGAATGGCGCATGGTGGCGGACATCACAGTTCGCGTTCCCGGGGTCTTGAGTCTTGATGTTGAAGCGAATTTGAGAGAGTCCGAGCAGGCTCTTGCCGAATCCGCGGCCGATACACTGACTGCTAACAATACCTTGGAATCTTTGGTTGCTGCCGAGGATCTCTTCGTCAGAGCTATCAACTTCAGAGGCGGGCGTCGAGCGATGTTGCGCTATGGTCTGGATAACCAGCGTATCTACGTACCGGGGATGGCGCCGGGCATAGGCAGCGAAGCTGGCGGTATGGTGTATGGCGCATTTATGGATGAGCGAGTGTCCATGTCATTGGTGTCGCATCAGCCGGGCGGAGCCTATATGGCCGAGTCAGGGGATGTTGGCTACACCTACGGGACGATGACCGCAGACGGTTCTGATTTTGCTGTCAATTACCTGCGGTTCTGGCGCTTCACGGAATCCGGCGAATGGAAGATCGCAGTAGAGGTCGTCAATCCTTTCTGATGCACGTTGCCTCGTGAGACTTGCCTCGCTTCAGTGCTCAGTGTCGTATTCTTATCTGCCGGACGCCAAAAGTCTGGATTTCCCCGGAGTTGCCCGTCACCCGTATCGCAATCTCGGCGTTTCCTTCGGGCATGGAAGTTAATGCCAAAGTTCCATCAAAGCCCACATTGGGTGCATTCGGATCAGTCTTCACCTGCATAGCCTCCACCACGTCGGCTCTGGGAATTCCATAAGTGGCTGCGCCGGCAATTTGGTCATTGATAAGTACATCCACACTACGGACTCCCAGACCTTCATTTATTACCCAGCCGGATACTATCAATGTGTCGGTGACTTCCTGTTGTGGCTGAGGCAAATCCAGCCAACCCAGAGCGGGCAGGGGGCAGGGACCAGTCGCGGCGCCCCCTATCTGTTGGCCACGGTAAAAGCTGAAAGACTTTTCCCCTTCGAAAAGCGCCAGTTGCTCGATGAATTCAAGGTTGCCGAATTGACTGCAGGCGCGAGCAATAGTGGCAATTTTATCTGGCATGGTCAGAGTGCTGTCCTCACTGATGAAGAGAGCATTCTTGCCGGCTTGATCGGTCAGTCCGGTTGCATTTTTCCGCCATAGTTCGTATTGCACGGCCCTGCCATCGCGGATCGCCTTGTCGCTATCGATGTTGTAGACAGGGTGATTGGTCTCCTGTCCCAGTTCAATCTGGGCTCCGGTGTAGTAATTGTCGGTCACAATGACCATCTCATTACCCCCAGCCTCGCGGGCCAGTAGTGCGTTGACGTGGTCGTTCAGTTCTCGCCATCCCGCCATCTTGTTGGAGAGGACGCCCTTGCCCAGCAGCGGGCGCAGCTCCTCCTGCAGGCTCTGTGACCCTACCCCCAGCAATGCCACTATGGAACCGGTAAATCCCAGCGCAATGGTGAAAATGATGACTCTTCGCGCGCGCTGCGCACTTATTCGAGCGGTCAATTCTCGATGTATTTCCCGCAACGCTTCGGGAAGAAAAATCAGCAACGGCAGATATCCGGACAGGGGCCAGTGTATGGAGGTGCGTGTGTTGTCGGCCCAGGGGGCCAGCACCAGATATACACCCAGATTGACCGAGGCAAATACGGCAAGCAGCCCATGTCGTGAATCGCCACTTCGAGCCTTTTGAAGGAGAGTAAAAAGAGTGTAGAGCAACGCGCCGTAAAGCAGCGGCGTGACCAGAAGCGCCTGTTTGAGCGGGTGTAAAAGCCCTTCAGCCTGAAATTCCCAGGGATGCCGCTCCAGCAGATGGTAATCGATTCCGCTGAGTTGATTGTTCAAATTGAACATCAGCGCAGGGTAAAGGCCTGGTAGCAGCAGCATTAGTGCCAGCCAGAGGCCGGGGCTTTTCCAGTGCCGATGCTGATCACGAAAGGTCAGCAAGAAGATCAGAGC
>JBBTKA010000060.1:19606-29937 GCA_038059145.1 Pseudomonadota bacterium | reverse complement strand
CGCACTGATGGCCTCCGCAGTTGTCGCTTTAATCGGATCAGCAATAGCCAATAGCCCCGCAAATCGGCCATCTACAGCGACGAAAATTACCGTCGCACCATCCTCACGCAACTGCTCTGCCTCAGCCTCGTGAGCGCTGATATCGACTTGTTTGAACTCCATAAGAAGGCGATTGCCGAGCAGCACCTCGCGCCCCTCCACCTTCCCGATGACACCCTTGCCGTTGGGCGAATCAAATTCTGTAGCATCCGGCAACGTCAGTCCTAGCGACTGGGCTTTCTCGACTATGGCATTGGCCAGCGGATGTTCGCTGCCCTTCTCAAGGCTCCCCGCCAGGCGCAGAAGCTCCTCCGCAGTCAACCCATCGGCAAGCCGCACGCTAGTCACCTGCGGCCTGCCTTCGGTCAGTGTGCCCGTCTTGTCGATCACCAGCGTGTCCACTTTTTCCAGCCGTTCGAGCGCTTCGGCGCTCCGAATCAACACACCACTCTGCGCCCCACGACCGACCCCCACCATGATGGACATCGGCGTTGCCAGACCCAAGGCACAGGGACAGGCAATGATCAGCACACTCACCGCCGCAATCAACCCATACGCCATGGCGGGAACTGGCCCCAAGAGCGACCACCCGACGAAGGAGACGACTGCAATCAGAACGACCACGGGAACGAACCTGCCAGCCACCTTGTCCGCCAGCCCCTGAATAGGCGCACGACTACGCTGGGCACCGGCCACCATCTGCACAATCTGCGCGAGCATAGTGTCTCTTCCTATCTTGTCCGCTCGCATCACGAATGATCCCTGCTGATTGATCGTGCCGCCTATCACATGATCACCAACCTTCTTGGTGACAGCCATCGGCTCACCAGTCACCATCGATTCATCGACGTGGGAGCCACCTTCCAGCACTTCACCGTCCAGTGGCACTTTGTCGCCAGGACGCACCCTCAGCCGGTCACCAACGACAACCTGGTCCAACGCGACATCCAACTCCCCTCCGCGCTCATCAATCCTGCGGGCGGTCGCCGGTGACAGATCCAGCAAGGCTCTGATAGCGCCCGAGGTCTTCTCGCGAGCACGCAGCTCCAATATCTGACCAAGCAGAACCAGCACGATGATGACGGCACCGGCCTCGAAATACACCGCGACGGCACCGTCCGCCTGTTGAAAGGCCTGAGGAAATACACCCGGCGCAAATGTAGCGGCAAGGCTGTACAGCAAGGCCACTCCCGTTCCGAGAGAGATCAGCGTAAACATGTTCAGGTTGCGACTGAGTAAAGACTCCCATCCACGCACGAAGAAAGGCCACCCTGCCCAGAGAATGGCTGGCGTCGCAAATCCCATTTGCACCCAATTCGATAATTGGGGTCGAATCATGTGATCGAGACCGAACAGGTGCCCACCCATCTCCAATATCAGTACCGGGATGGCGAGGACCAGGCCAATCCAGAAGCGCCGAGTCATATCGATGAGTTCTTCGGAAGGACCAGTGTCTTCGCCAGTTATCTGTTCCGGCTCCAAGGCCATCCCGCAAATCGGGCAGCTGCCCGGTCCAGGCTGACGAATCTCTGGATGCATCGGGCAGGTATAGATGGCAGAACTCGATGGAGTTTCACGATGTCCATCGCCGTCGAGCTGATGAGCTGTGGGCTGGTGGTTGTGGTGGCCGGAATGATCTGGCATGAGGCTACTCCTTTGGACATTGAAACCGATTCTGGTTTACCCGCTAAGGGTGTAAGGTAAAGCCCATGAAAAAAAAGCTGCTGACGTTACATCCTCTGCTGACAAGATACTTTTTGATTATCGCGCCAGCGCATCTGCTCTGGGAGTTTCTCCATCTGCCCTTGTACACCTTGTGGGACACGGGCTCTGCCAGTGAAATTCTCTTTGCGGTCATTCATTGCACCAGCGGTGATCTGCTGATCGCGGCCAGTGCACTGGCTTTGGCAATCGTGCTGTTTGGGAAACGCCAATGGCCTGAGCAGCACTTTCTGCGGGTCGCCATTGCAGCCATCGTTGTTGGGCTACTCTACACCGTGTTCAGCGAATGGCTGAATGTCGATATCCGCAGAACCTGGGCCTACAAGGAATCCATGCCACGACTGCCACTCCTCGGCACCGGCCTGACTCCCGCCGTGCAGTGGCTCATAGTGCCGACACTGGGGTTCTGGTTTGCACATAAGGCAAGGTCACGGTGAAGCAGGTCCTGCCGCCAGCAGATTGGACCGTGACGTCGCCACCATGCGCCTTCGCGATCGATTTGACGATCGCCAGCCCCAGCCCTCCTCCCTCGCTGCTGCGCCGCCTGGCCGGATCAATGCGATAGAAGCGATCAAAGATCAGCGTCAGATGCTCGGCCGGAATTTCCGGACCCGGGTTCTCGACTTCGACCTGCACACCACTGGCGTCCGAAGTACAACTCACCGTGACGGTTCCGCCGCTGGCAGTGTGAAGCAGGGCATTGCTGAGGAGATTGCTGAACGCACGCCGGAGCATCAGCCGATCCCCCTGCACCGTGAGATCCTGCCCCAGAAGTTTGAAGCTGACATTGCGATCCTCTGCCCACGCCTCGAAGTATTCGAACAATTCCTGCAGCTCGTGCCGCAGCTGCACGTTCGCCGACTCCGGTTTGATCAGATTGTCGTCGGCCTGCGCGAGAAACAGCATGTCCGCCACCATCTTGCCCATGCGTTCCAGCTCTTCGAGATTGGAGTAGAGAATTTCCCGATATTGTTCTGCACTGCGTGGCATCGACAGCACGACTTGCGTCTGTGTCGTCAGGTTGGTGATCGGTGTGCGCAGCTCATGGGCAATGTCCGCAGAGAAGTGTGAAAGACGGCGAAAATTCTCTTCGAGCTTTTCCAGCATGACATTGAAGGACAGCACTAGTTCACCGAGTTCCACTGGGGCCTGGGCGGGGTCCAAGCGGACATCCATGCGCTCTGAGCTGACCGAGCGCATTCTGGCACTGATACGACGAATGGGGGCATGCGCCCTTTGCACTGCAAACCACGCGACGAGAATGGTGACGATGCTTGCCGCCATGCTGATAAGCCATAGATCACGATCCAACTGATCGAGGTAATGCAGGTGGAAGTCCATCACCATGGCCACCAGGACGGTATAGCCATGCAGGTCCAGGACGATACCGCGATACGTGCCCTGCTCTGTTGTCCATACCTGTAGTGCCTCGACAGCGACAGCCGGGGCTGGCGCCACACTCAATGCCATAGCCGCCAGCTCGGGCCCGGCTGCGTCATGAAACACTTGCTGTCCAGCATCGAGAATCGTGAAGAAAACGCCATGATGTCCGATACCAGCGGCGGCAAGTTGCTCATGCAAACTCTCCGGATTGGTGCCGGCATCGGCACTTGATAGTGCCGACTGTAGAGTGCTGGCCACTGCCTCAATTTCACCGAAATCCTGCTCCACAAAGTGTTGATCAATGGAACGCTCCACGAGCCAAGCAAACACCAGAAATGCCGCCGTAGTTGCAATGCCGACAAAGGCGGTGACACGCAGCGCCAGCGAGGCCGACCAATGCGGGGAAGAATCAGTTTTCATCGACAGTATCCAGCACGTAGCCCATTCCCCTGACCGTTCGAATCAACCGCGTCGAAAACGGATCGTCAATCTTGGCGCGCAGGCGGCGAATCGCGACATCGATCACGTTGGTGTCACTATCAAAATTCATGTCCCAGACGAGAGAGGCGATGAGCGAGCGCGGCAGCACTTCTCCACGACGTCGCACCAGCAATTCCAGCAGAACAAACTCCTTGTTCGTCAGGTTCAGACGGGTGCCGGCGCGAGTGGCACGACGACGCGCCAGATCCAGCACCAGATCATCCACCTCCAGCCGGTCGGATGTCACGGTGCCCCCTGCGCGCCGCAGCAGTGAGCGCACACGGGCCAGCAATTCGGAAAAGGAAAAGGGCTTCACGAGATAGTCGTCGGCACCCAGCTCCAGCCCCTTGACCCGATCCTCGACACTGCCTTTGGCGGTGAGGAACAACACTGGTGTGGGGTTGCCTGCCTCGCGCAGGGAGCGAACAATCTTCCAGCCATCGACATCGGGCAGCATCACATCCAGTAGAATCAGATCATAGGACTGGGTGGAGGCGAGGTGGTGGCCGTCCAGCCCGTTGCGGGCGAGATCCGCCACGAAACCCGCCTCGGTCAGTCCCTGACAGATGTAGTCACCCGTCTTCACTTCGTCTTCCACGATGAGCAATTTCATTGGTTACCTGACTTTCTCCACGGGTGACATGAGGTGCTGGGCGCCCACTATAGCGGCACGCGCCTGACCTCGCCATGACGGCCACATTACAGGAATGTAATGCGGGGGTCATGCGGGTGACAGCCGTGGGGGGGTAGAGTGCGTGGTGGAGTCATACGCATATTTCACAACAGCATCGCGGGCGGGGCCCGCTCCCACAGGCATCCGGGATCGACATATGGCGGGCAAAGACAACATTGGGAATGCACTGTCACGGCGCCGGTTTGTCCAGGGGCTTGCCGCTGGCGGCGTGCTGCTGGGCGCGGCGGCATTGAGCGGCTGCACGCTGACTGCGCAGAGTGCTGCTGCCACGACTCCGGCGACCGGCACCGCGCCAACGCTCAGCGGCACGGACTTCGAGCTGGTCATCGAGAACTCGCTCGTCAATTACACAGGCAAGGTTGGCACTGCCACCACCGTCAACGGCTCCATCCCCGCGCCCACGCTGCGCTGGCGCGAGGGCGATACGGTGACGATTCGAGTCGTCAATCGCCTGCAGGAGGCCACCTCCATCCACTGGCACGGCATCATTCTGCCCTACGACATGGACGGTGTGCCCGGCATCAGCTTCGACGGCATTCCGGCGGGGACGACCTTTACCTATCAGTTCAAGATCGTGCAGTCCGGCACCTACTGGTACCACTCCCACTCCGGCGGTCAGGAGCAGCACGGCTTGTATGGCGCCATCATCATCGAGCCTGCGAACGGCGAGCGGATTCAGGCAGATCGCGACTATGTGGTGCAGCTCTCGGACTGGACCGATGCCGATCCGATGGCACTGTTCGCCAAACTCAAAGTGCAGAGCGACTACTACAACTTCAACCAGCCCACCGTGGCCGACTTCCTGCGCGATGCCTCCCGTGACGGGCTTGGCGCCGCCCTGAACGAACGCCGCATGTGGCAGCAGATGCGCATGAACCCGACCGACCTCGCCGATCTCTCGGCCTCTGCGCTGACCTTCCTTTGCAACGGGACGACTCCGGCGGGCAACTGGACTGGCCTCTTCCAGCGTGGCGAGCGCTTGCGCCTGCGCTTCATCAATGGCTGCGCTAACACTTTTTACGACGTGCGTATCCCGGGACTGACGCTGACAGTGGTACAGGCCGACGGCCAGGATATTGAACCTGTCGAGGTGGACGAATTTCGCTTTGGCCCGGGCCAGACCTATGACGTGCTGGTCACCCCCGGTCACGACGTCTATACCGTGTTCGCCCAGACCATGGACCGCACTGGCTACGCCCGTGGCACCCTTGCCGTGACGGCGGGCATGACTGCGCCGGTTCCGGAGCTTGATGAGCGCGTTGAGCTGATGATGGTGGACATGATGGGTTCCATGGTGATGCCGACCACGCCGGTGCGGCACGCCTCTACGGAATATGGACCGAGCACTGACGCGCGTGTCGACACTCCCTCCGTTGCGTTGAACGATCCCGGCATCGGCCTGCGCGACAATGGCCGCCGTGTACTGACCCTCGCAGATCTGCGCACCCTCGGTGGCCCCTTGGATTCCCGGCCTGCGGAGCGCGAGATCGAGCTGCACATGACCGGCAACATGGAGCGTTACACCTGGTCCTTCGACGGCGTCGAATTCGGGCAGTCGACACCGGTCCATTTCCGTCATGGCGAACGCCTGCGTGTGATCCTGCACAACGACACCATGATGACCCATCCGATGCACCTGCACGGCATGTGGAGTGAACTGGAAAATCCGGACGGCAGCTTTCAAGCACGCCTGCACACGATCATGGTACAACCGGCACAACGCATCAGTTTTCTCGTCACTGCCGATGCGCTCGGACGCTGGGCATGGCACTGCCATCTCATGTTCCATATGGACGGTGGCATGTTCCGCGAGGTAATCGTCGCATGAGAAATATCAAACACAGTGCGTACTTGTTCACCGCCGCCTCTCTCTTCAATGCGGGCGTGTTCAGCGCAGGCTTGTTGATTCCGGCACCTCTGCTGGCACAGCCTGCGGTCGATCATTCGCAGCACACCGCTCCTGTCAGTGCCCCGGCTGTCGATCACTCGCAACACGCAGCGCCTGCGACTGCCCCCACTGTCGATCATTCCCAACACACGACTCCCGCAGCAGCAACGACCCCAGCGGTAGACCACTCGCAGCACATGATGACTCCATCCGGTGACGCGTCGAGTGCTCGCGACCCGCACGCCTACTCCGGTGGTTATGAGCGTGGCAGCGGTTTGTATGCGCTCGCGCAGGGACACGAACAGCTGCATATGGCCGATACTCATCGCTTCGGAGCCATCGTCATTGATCAGCTTGAGCGGACCAACGGCGATGACGAAGCGATCATCTACGACCTGCAAACCTGGATCAGCCAGGGATATCAGCGCGTCACGTTGAAAGCCGAAGGGGACATCGAAGAGAGCACACTGGAAGAGTCGCGCACGGAACTGTTGTGGAGTAGAGCTCTTTCACCTTTCTGGGACACACAGTTGGGCCTGCGTCATGACACAGGGGCGCAACGGGATCAGAGCTGGCTGGCTGTAGGCGTGCAAGGCCTGGCCCCTTATTGGTTCGAGATTGATGCGACAGCTTACCTCGGCAGTGGTGGTCAGACATCATTGCGGTTGGATGCAGAATATGAGCTGTTGCTGACACAACAACTGATTCTGCAACCTGCAGCAGAACTCAACCTGTACGGAAAAAGTGACACTGAACGCGGTGTGGGGAGCGGTCTGTCCGACGTCACGTTCGGGGTGCGTCTGCGTTACGAGTTCACGCGTCAATTCGCTCCGTATGTCGGTGTCGAATGGGCAGAAAAATACGGAGATTCAAAAGAATTCATGCGTGCTGCCGGAGAGAAAAGCAGTAGTACGAGATGGGTTGCAGGCGTGCGTTTCTGGCTTTCAAATTGAAAATGTTTTTAATAATCACTCACAGGAGAATACGGTCATGACTATTCGAACAACATTGATGCACCGAGGGTTTCGCTCACTCATGCTGGCCGTACTGACAATGATGTCCGTCAGTGCTTGGGCACACACTGAGCTGACCGCATCTGAACCTGCCGCTGATGCGCAGTTGCAAGCTTCTCCAGAACAACTCAAGTTGACGTTCGGTAGTCAAGTGCAATTGATGAGCGTGAATCTTGTCAAAGGCGACAGTGAGAAAGTCGAATTGAATTTCACTCGCAGCAGTGAATCCATGCAGAGCCACAGCATATCCTTACCTGCACTCGAAGTTGGGCTTTACACTGTCTCATGGGGAGTGCTGGGCAGCGACGGCCACCAGGTACAAGGCAAGTACAGTTTCTCTATTGGCTCAGAACAGGGTGACCATCAGGACCACGTTCATTAATGTGGCCACCGGGCATTTGGGAGTTTCTGACACTCACCTGCAAGCTGCTGATATACGCAACCACTGCAGGTGCGGTAGGAGGGACATTCTCCGTCAGACTGTTGGCGCACCACAGCGCCATTCAGATTTCCATACGTCGGTATATTCGATGGAGTTGTGTTGCGGGTCTGGCTGCCAGCAGCGCTTCTTTCTTCTTTCAGGTCGGCGCCATTGCTGATCTCGGTCTGCGGGGTATGTTCGATGCCGATCTCATCGGCATCCTGATTCAGACCTCGAACGGCTCGTCCGCTTTCACGCGCACTGCTGGATTCGCCATGATGGGTCTTGCTGCTGTCGAATCGGTTTCCACATCAAGATTCCATTGGATCGCCCCCAGTATCTGTTTGACTATCGGCGGGATAGTGATCCTGCTCTACTCATTTACCACAAGTGGCCACTTGGCAAACGCTGACGTTCTTGTTCAGCTCGCTCTCGTTCTACACGTCCTGACAGTCTCACTGTGGATCGGATCCTTGTACCCACTATTGCGCTTCAGTCAGACAGACGCACCATCTTCAATTCAACAGATCATGCATACCTTCGGCAAAGTGGCAACCTGGATTGTTCTCGTACTCCTGTTGTGTGGACTGCTACTTGCCTGGTTGCTGCTGGAAGGGGGAAGTGATCTCCTTACAACGAACTATGGTAGAGGACTGGGAGCTAAAATAATCCTCGTTGTCACGCTGCTTTTGATAGCCGCCAGAAACAAATTGCGATTGACTCCCGCTATGTTGCAGCCGGGAGTTGGTGCCAGGTTATCGCTGGCCATTCGTGTCGAAATTTTGATTGCCTTGTTGATCTTGCTGACCACGGCGATAATCACGGTAATTATCGGCACGGAAGCAATCCAATAGGATCAAAACACATAGAAGAGCAGAAGTGGGGCATCAACATTCCGGGATGCTTGGCGTCTGCAATGACCTCAGAATCTGGCACTTACTTACATTTTGTTCCTCACACGAAGACGCTAACCTGGCCAGATCTTCCTCCAGCAGGTGCAGCTCCATGATCGTGCTCCTGACGTTGTGCAGTTGATCCCGAACGATCTGCTCCACCTCTTTGCATGGAGCACTGCCGAATGCCTGCACCTTGACCAGTTTCCGAATGCTGTCGATGGGAATCTGCAGATCACGGCACCGTCGGACGAAGCACAGCAGATCAAGCGAACTCTGTCCGTACTCTCTGTAGCCGTTCTGTGCTCGGACTGCGGCGGGCAGCAAGCCGATCTCTTCGTAATAGCGGATGGTCTTGGCGGAAACACCAGACTGTTCAGCTAGTTTATTGATCTTCATCATGGCGCTTGACCTTCCAGTAACAGGAAGCTTTATCGTACTCCCAGTTCTCGCATAACGCGATCAACGATTCCACTTGATGAGGAGAGAGGATCATGTCCGGATGCTGTGCCCATGAAGCTGTCGAGCGGCGCCAACGTCGGTTGCTCTGGGTGGTATTGACGCTCAATGCCATGATGTTCGTCGTCGAGTTCATCGCGGGTTGGCTCGCGCATTCCACCAGTCTGCTGGCAGATTCTCTGGATATGCTGGCCGATGCCGTGGTCTATGGCATCAGTCTGTATGCCGTGGGACGTGCCGTCTCGCTCAAGGCTCGAGCTGCTCTGACCAATGGTTGGCTGCAGCTGACGTTGAGTCTCGTGGTTCTGGGAGATGTTGCCAGACGCCTGCTGATTGACTCTTCTCCGGAGCCCGCCGTGATGAGCGTCGTGTCACTCATGGCACTGGCGGTCAACGTCACCTGCTTCGCCGCGCTGTATCGCTTTCGCAGTGGCGACATCAATCTGAAAGCCAGTTGGATCTGCTCGCGCAATGACATGATGGCGAATGTTGGAGTCATGATTGCGGCTATGATGGTCAGCCGAACCGGGCAGGCATGGCCGGATCTTTTGGTCGGAACGCTGATAGCAGCTATTGTCATGCGCTCTGCAATTCAGATCATTGGGGAAGCTGGAGCGCTGCAGAAAACATCCACCAGCGACCTCGTTTGTGAGAAGGATGGGGCAGAGCCGGTTTGACCTGGCTTCAACCACAGTGCTACAGTCCCGACCCACTGACAGCTGAGATCAATTGCGTGTACAAGAAACTCGTCATGGCACTTCTGCTAATTCTCAATCACTCCCTGATGATCGGAGTGACTGAGGCTGCGCATATGCCCGACGAGGAGCATCCCTACGGTCACACCGTTGATTACGATCACGCAGCCGAGCTTGTGGAACACTCGCCCGACGACGGTCACGAGTTTCACGAACAACATCACAAGCACGGTGCTCACGTGCATCTGGGCTTCGCGCTCCCGACCAATGTGGATGGCACTGTGCCGCCAGCCGGTGCAGTGCTTATGATGAATCACAAATTCCTCCTCTCTGGTTTGACTTACGCACCTCCCGTACCCCCGCCCAACCGCTGAACTTCCGAAAATTTCCCATTTTCAATTCAGTTCTCGTAGAGAACTGATGACTGGAGTTCATGCTCATGAAAAGTTTTTCAGATGCAAGGTTGCTTCGCAGCTGCCTTCTGCATCCAATGTTCAATGATTTACCACAGCGGCTATGGAAGCGTTTGCAACGATTGTTTGTCAGCATTGTTTTGATCTTCAGCCATGGCGCGCTGGCTAGTGCGACAGACGGCACTCTCACGCTCGAATCGGCCATGGAACTCACCCTCGCGGGCGCCGAGC
>JBBTKA010000060.1:15368-19596 GCA_038059145.1 Pseudomonadota bacterium | reverse complement strand
ACCCTCAGCTGCGGGTTTTCGATTTCCGCGCTGAGGCCCTCCAGGGACAAGCTGCAAACGCAGCACTCAGACCTGCGCTCGAAGTCGGAGCCGACATTGAAAACATTGTCGGCACCGGCAATCTTCAAGGCATTGATGGCGCGGAGTTGACAGTGTCTGTCTCGTCGGTGATAGAGCTTGGCAACAAGCGCGACGCGAGACTGGCGACCATTGGTGCTCGCCGAGGGCAGTTGGATGCGGAGCGCCAGATAGACGCCTTGGATCTGCTTGGCGAGGTAACCCGCCGCTACATTGATAATTTGGCTGCACAGAACCGACTCTCATTGGCTCAGGACGCAGTGACCCTCGCTCGCGACACCCTGCAGATTGTGCAAGACCGGGCAACAGCAGGTGCGACACCGGAGGTGGAAGTTCTCCGCGCGGAGGCCTCGTTGTCTCAGGCCGAGCTTCTTGTGTCGGCCGAAGCGAGCCAACTGACATACGCCCAGGCGGCCTTGGCTGCGCTGTGGGGAGAAACAAATCCCACTTTCGAGTCCGTGACTGGAAATCTCTACCAGATCGAACAGACGCTGGACTTTGAGAGCCTCTTTTCACGCGTCGAGAAGAATCCGTTCATCCTGGTGTTCGCCAGCGAGGAGCGCATGCGCGAGGCAGAAGTGCGCTTGGCCAGAACTCAGTCAATAGCCGATCCACGCTGGTCGCTTGGCGCCAGAAGACTTCAGGAAGGTGGTGACGTAGGAATAGTCGCCGGTTTCAGCATTCCGCTGTTCAGTGCGACACGAAACAGTGGGGCCATGCGGTCAGCAATTGCAGCGCGTGATGAAGTGGAAGTGCGACGCGAAGCGACGTTGCTCAATCTGCGCACGCAATTGTTCAATGCCTTCCAGAACCGGCAGCAGGCACTCGTCACCATCGATACATTGCAGACTCGCACCATCCCATTGCTGACAGAGGCACTCTCTGAAACACAAGCCGCCTATGAGAATGGGAGATACAGCTATCTGGAGTGGGTGACTGCCAGAGAGGAACTCCTCACCGCCCGCAGCACACTCATTGACGCAGCAACCGCTGCTCTGCGTCACGGCGCCGACATCGAGCAATTAACAGCTGAGCCCCTGCTCTCTCCACTGAGCGATCAGACCAACTAACAGGATCAAACCATGAAACCGAATTATCAATTAAAGCTGCTACACACGTTGTTGTTGTCGCTGTTTCTCACTGGTACAACCGCACTGGCTGCAGATGCAGCAGACGAACATGCTGAAGAGGAACACGCTGAAGAAGAGCATGCCGACAGCGTGGTCATTGAACCCGGTATGGCCCGACAGGCCGGTATCACAACTGCAATGGCTGGCCCGGGGGTAATACGTGAAGCCATTACGGTGTATGGCACGACAACCATGAACCCACAAGGAATAAGCGAGGTCCGGGCCCGCTTCCCGGGGTTGGTGGTTGCAATCGAGCCTGATGTGGGTGACCGCGTGTCTGCTGGCGATATGATCGCAGAGATCGAATCCAACGAGAGTTTGCAGCGCTATCGGATTCAGTCGCCCATCGGCGGGAGAGTGGTGTCACGCAACGCAAACCCAGGAGAAACAACAGGGGATCAACCACTGCTGACGATCATCAATTTTGACCAACTCTGGGCGGAGCTCACAATCTTTCGGTCTAATGCAAGACGCATCCAGCCAGGACAGGAAGTGATCGTGGAAGCCGATGGCGAACTGATGAGAGGGAGCATATCGCATATTTTACCGGGCTCCAGCGAATCCCCTGCGGTTCTTGCGCGTGTCACTCTGGATAACAGCGATGGTCGCTGGAGTCCTGGCCTGCTGCTGCAGGCAGATATCACAATTGGTCGGTCCGAAGTCGCACTAACTGTGGACAACCGTGCCATTCAAAGCTTCGAGAACAACCCGGTAGTCTTTGTGCAGGAGGGTGCTACTTATGAAAGCCGAACGGTGGCGCTTGGGCGCAAAGACGCTGAGCAGACCGAGATATTGAGTGGCCTTGAGCCAGGGGAGCTGTACGTTGTAGAGAACAGCTATTTGATCAAAGCCGACTTGGAAAAGTCCAGCGCCGAACACGCCCACTAATCAGGAGGCCAACATGATCACATCAATATTGCGCCTCTCCATTGAGCGGCGGTGGCTGGCTTTGTCGCTGATATTCCTGCTGATTGGAGCGGGAGTATGGAGCTTTCAGCAACTTCCGATCGATGCAGTGCCTGACATCACCAACGTGCAGGTCCAGATCAACACCGACGCGCCGGGGTATTCGCCGCTGGAGACGGAACAACGCATCACCTACCCAGTGGAAACTGCTCTCGCGGGACTGCCCAATCTGGATTACACGCGCTCGATATCGCGCTACGGTTTGTCTCAGGTCACGGTTGTCTTCCGGGACGGCACGGATCCCTACTTTGCCCGCAATCTGATCAACGAGCGGCTCGGCACAATCAAAAGCAGCCTGCCACCGGGGCTTGAGCCGGAAATGGGGCCAATCGCTACAGGCCTGGGGGAGATATTCATGTACACAGTGTCGGCATTGCCCGGCGCTGTTCAGGCAAACGGCGAGCCGTACGATCCCACCGCGCTGCGCGAGATTCAGGATTGGATCATCAAACCGCAGTTGGCGCGGGTCACCGGCGTTGTCGAAATCAACAGCATCGGCGGTTATGCCAAGCAATACCACGTGACACCCTGGCCAGCCAAACTGCTGGCCTATGAACTGTCCATGGAAGATGTTGCTTCTGCCTTGCGTGTCAACAACGACAATCGGGGCGCCGGATATGTAGAGCGCAACGGGCAACAGCTGTTGATTCGCTCACCCGGCCAATTGGCCACGGTCGAAGACATCGAGCAGGTCATCGTGGCAAACCGCAGTGGCGCACCGATCCAGATTCGGGACGTTGCCGAAGTTGCCATCGGCGGCCAGTTGCGTACCGGCGCAGCAACGCTCGATGGTCAGGAAACAGTGCTGGGAACCGCGATGATGCTGATGGGCGAGAATCCACGCTCCATTTCACGGGCAGTTGCGGAGCGTCTGGAAACGATCCAACAATCACTACCCGAGGGAGTTGTCGCTGAAGAGGTCTATAACAGGACTATTCTGGTAGACAAGGCAATCGCCACTGTGGAAAAAAACCTGCTCGAAGGCGCGTTGCTGGTCATCGTCGTCCTCTTCCTCTTGCTTGGTAATTTCCGCGCGGCTTTGATTACAGCTGCGGTCATTCCACTTGCGATGCTCGCGACTCTGACGGGCATGGTGCGAACCGGAGTGTCGGCTAATCTGATGAGTCTTGGTGCATTGGATTTTGGTCTCATCGTCGACGGCGCCGTGATCATTGTAGAGAACTGCATCAGGCGCCTTTCCATGGCTCAGCCTGACTCGGGTAAAAAATTGCCACTGAACGAACGTCTAGAAGTAGTCTTCAACGCTACTAATGAGGTGATTCGCCCCAGCCTGTTCGGAGTCCTCATTATCACCATCGTCTACATTCCCTTGTTCACGCTGACTGGCGTGGAAGGGAAGATGTTCCAGCCGATGGCGGCAACGGTCGTGATGGCACTACTGGCTGCACTGGTTCTCTCACTCACTGTGGTGCCCGCCGCGATCGCTGTCTTCATGAGCGGCAAAGTCAGCGAGAAGGAAAGCCCGATTATCGAGGGCGCCAAGTGGCTCTACAGACCGCTGCTTGCTGCTGCGCTCCGCTTGCGGTGGCTGGTGGTCACCATTGCAGCAGGACTGGTCGTAGTGTCAGCGTGGCTGGCCACGACGCTTGGCTCGGAGTTTGTTCCCCAGCTCAATGAGGGTGACTTCGCCGTGCAGGCGCTGCGAACCACAGGCACCGGACTTGAACAGTCAGTTGCCATGCAGGAAATGCTGGAAGCGCGCATCATGGAGTTCCCACAGGTAAACGCCGTATTCGCCCGAATCGGCACACCGGAAGTCGCGACGGACCCGATGCCGCCCAACATCGCTGACACATTTGTCATGCTGAAGCCCATTGAGGAGTGGCCCGACCCGAGCCAAACCAAAGATGAGCTGCTCATTGAGGTGCAGGAGGCACTCGAACAACTGCCGGGCAATAACTACGAGTTCACGCAACCTATCGAGATGCGATTCAACGAGCTGATTTCGGGTGTGCGCGCGGATCTTGGGATAAAAGTCTTTGGTGATGATCTTGACCAACTGTTAGCCTCTGCCCAGAGCATTCTGGAAGTCG
>JBBTKA010000060.1:0-15358 GCA_038059145.1 Pseudomonadota bacterium | reverse complement strand
CGATTCATCCCAAACGGATGGCCATCGCGCGCTATGGATTGAACGTCGCAGACGTACAGGATTATGTCTCCATGGCCATGGGCGGCGAGTCGGCTGGTTTGATTTTCGAAGGAGACCGGCGCTTCGAACTGGTAGTACGCCTGCCTGAGACGCTGCGCAATGACATTGATGGCATGGGTGCGTTACCGGTGCCTCTGCCGGATGGCAGTTATGTTCCGCTGGCAGAGATCGCCACGCTCGAGATTGCTCCAGCGCCTAATCAGATCAGCCGCGAAAATGGCAAGCGCAGCATCGTCGTCACCGCGAATGTGCGGGACCGTGACCTAGGCTCATTCGTGGCGGAAGCTGAGCAACGGGTCCTCGATGAGGTCGAGCTACCGGCAGGATACTGGCTGGAGTACGGCGGCACCTTTGAGCAACTGGAGTCTGCAAGCCAGAGACTATCGATCGTCGTTCCTCTGACGCTCGTTCTGATTCTAGGTCTGCTGGTCATGGCCTTTGGATCAGTGAAAGACGCCTTGATCATTTTCACTGGTGTGCCGCTGGCATTGACGGGTGGAGTGCTGGCGTTGTGGTTGCGAGACATGCCCCTGTCCATTTCCGCAGGCGTTGGCTTCATCGCCCTGTCTGGCGTTGCAGTGCTCAACGGACTGGTGATGCTGGCGTTTATCCGCGACCTTGTGCGGGATACCGGCGATCTTGTCTCATCGATTATCGACGGGGCACTCATCCGGCTGCGTCCGGTTCTCATGACAGCGTTGGTGGCCAGTCTCGGCTTTGTGCCGATGGCGCTGAATACAGGCATTGGCGCAGAGGTGCAACGACCGCTCGCCACAGTGGTCATCGGAGGGATTATTTCTTCGACACTGCTGACACTGCTGGTGTTGCCGGCGCTGTATCGGATATTTCATGGTCGCGAAAAGCGCGCAGTGAAACATTAAGCCGATTGGAGCTCAGATGATCACGAACGGTGTCGATCACACCTCTGACAGCATCGTCCATGTCATCACTCTGCTCACACTAATCGCCCCCCCTGTATGGAAGCGCGCCACCGCGCGCTTCCGGAGACTACTGATCCTGTTTGCAGTCGGCATCCTGATTGACGTGGGCCGTCGGTTTTTGAATGATCCTGAGCCGTTGGGTTACACCATGATGGTGACGGAGGTACTTGCCGCAGCAGTCAACGCGCAGTGCTTCTGGTTGCTCAGGAAAATTCAGGTTACTTACCTTTCTGGATCTTACCACCCGACCGTCCACTCGCCACTCTTCAGTTGAACTTGATTTTTATACCGCCATTTACAACGAATCCATCCAGCGGAGCATAGATGTCTCTGAACTGAGGGTCAGACAGGCTTCCTGTATAGATGGTGTCAAACCGGGTTTGGCGAGTGTCAGATATATTCTCAAAGTTGAGGAACAACGAAACTCCCTCCATAAAAACTTTTTCAGTCATTAAACCGGTAACCCAATAACTATCGCCGGTAGCACCATCTCCTAACAACTGTGGGCTGTAATAATATGCTTCAAGCCCAACTCTGAAATCGTCTTCTCGTTCGTACATGAGCACGCTATTGAGGCGATGCTCGGAGACAAGTGTAGCCTCCGTCGCGGCCCCTGCATAGTGCTCCCGTACGTTAGCATGCGTGTAACCGAGGTAGAGCTTGAAATCGCCGTGCGTCAGCGTGAGATTAATCTCCGCGCCACGTGTATCCACATACCCTTGAGGCTGAGAAAAAACAAAATTCTCTCGCTGGGGTAATAGCACCTGCGGATCATCTACACGTGTGTAGAACACTAAAGTGTTGAGGGTCAGCATCTCCCCGTTGGCTAGCGGGTGTCGGTAATTCAGATCCATATTCAAACCGCGCGAACGCTCCGCGGTTGTCGAATTCCGATCCTGTGGCAGGATATTGCGGAATTGCAGGCTTTCCGCGTCCTCGGAGAAAAGTGTTGGACTGCGGTATCCGAGTCCACCACCGGCGCGGAGGGTGATATTTTCTCTCGGTTCGTACAACAATGAGAGGCGCGGTAAAGCCAGAGTACCTTGCTCGCTGTGTCGGTCCACACGTAGTCCTGCTTCCAAACTCATTGTCTCGGTAAGCTCGCGACTATTCTGGACGAATGCGCCCAATGTCCGCTGGGAATAATCATGCCGAAATCCTGGTGCGGCGTCCCGCTGACGGAATTTTTCCGTAATCAGGCTCATCCCCATAACCCATTCCGATGTATCGAAAGGAAGCAGGTAGTGGAGTTCACTGAAGCTCGATTCCTGTACGCCTGCGAACATGAATCCGGGCACTGAAATTTCGCGGTCAAAATGACCAAGACTGTTGCGCAGATTCAACGTTCCGATACCAAATTCGCGTGTGTATTCCAGTTGGCTCGAAAGCCTCTCTGTGCGATTGTTCTCGTAATAGGGATTGGAAACCGGCCTGTCCTTGATGTAATCCATATTGCCGCCGAGGCGATCCTCGACAACCGCCGTGATGCCTGCGCGAAGTTCGCTCTCATCATCGAAATACAGAAACGCGCGCGGATTGATCGTCCAACGCTCGAACTCGGGGATAGCAGACAAACCGATATTCGCAGGATCATAAGCAGTGCTTTCATTCCACGACGCGAAAAGTGTTCCACCTATTTCTTCGTTCCGAGCGGCACTGAAGGCGCTGGCATCAAGCCCCCCCGCCGAGGTACGGTTAAATAGCAAACTGGTTTCCGGCTCTGACGTCGGCACTTTTGTATTGAGGTTGACCAGCCCGGCAATGGCGCCGCCGCCATATAGTGTAGACACTGAACCTTTGATTACTTCAACGCTCTGCAGGTCCAGCGGGGCCACCTGCAAAAGGCCGAGTCCACCAGCAAAACCTGAATAGAGCGGCATGCCATCACGTAGCATCTGCGTATAGCGTCCATCCAGGCCTTGAATCCGGATGCTGGAATTGAAGGTAGTTGCGGAGGTCTGCTGAACCTGGATACCAGTGCTTTCATTCAGCAACATCCGGATGTCGCCGGGCTTCATGTTTGCTTTTTCACCAAGCTCCTCGCCAGTGATGACCTCAACGCGAGTGGGCATATCTGCCAGAGATTGTCTGCTGCGGGTCGAGGTGACCACAATCTCTTCGACTTCCTCTTCGGGCTCTTCAACATCGTCGGCAGGCTGGCCGTATACGACAGGCTGGACAATAAAATAGACCAGCGCTCCACGAATAAATGGGTACCACAAAACTTTCATCGCTATAACTCCTGCTGTCTGCTCATGTACCCGCGCGATCTCGCGGCGTATCACTTGCCAGTTGTTGCACTTGAAACTTCAAGACTGGTTCCGTCCGTTGACTCGGTAAGGTTGCCGATGTCCATTAGGGTAGCGATTAGAAACTCTGTAGTAGCTTCAAGGTCAATGGGATACCATGCAAAAAGTCACAGGTGGGAGGGCGTTAATGCGAATAGGAGAGCTAAGCCGGGCGTCGGGCGTCGAAGTTGCAACCATTCGATATTACGAGAAGGCAGGATTACTACTTTGCCCAAGGAGGCAACTCAATGGGTATCGCGACTATGGCACCGAGCACCTGGAGCGCTTGGCATTCATACGCCAGTGCCGAGCCATGGACATGCCGCTCGCAAGTGTCGCTCGCTTGCTTGGTTTCCAGCATGGAGCGCCAACTGATTGTAATGACATCAATAAATTGGTTGACGAACACTTGTCCCTGATTCGGGGAAGAATTGAAAATATGCATGCTCTGGAGGAGCGACTAATGACTTTGCGCGCACGCTGCTCTGAAGGAAAGCAAACCCCTGACTGCGGCATTCTGCATGAGCTGGCAGCCAGCGCGCGCGAAAGCTACTGAAATCAGGGCTCACAGTCCTGCATCGGGAATGCCCGCAGACATGGATCAAGGGTCTGGCTAGTTGATTCAGACCCTCGGGTTCGCTTGATTCGTGCCTCACAGCAACTCAACGGAACACTGAACGCGGGCCGTCTCCCGCTGCCGCAGCAGTCTATAGGCAGCAGGCAGCACCAGCAGCGACAGCAGCGGCGCGCTGATCATGCCACCCACCATGGGCACGGCGATGCGGCTCATGATCTCGGCGCCAGTGCCACTGCCCCACACGATGGGCAAGAGGCCAGCGATGATTGTCGCCACGGTCATGATCTTCGGGCGGACGCGCATGACCGCACCTTCGTCGATGGCTTCCAGTAGCGCCTTCTCGCTGCGATCACCCGCATCAATGTGCGATTGCCAGGCCTGCTTGAGATAGATCAGCATCAGAATCCCGAACTCCGCCGAGACGCCCGCCAGAGCGATGAAGCCGACGCCAGTGGCGATCGAGAAGTTGTAGCCCATCAGATAGAGCAGCCATATACCGCCAGTGAGAGCAAAGGGCAGCGTGAGCATGATGAGCAATGCCTCGTCCAGGCGATTGAACGCCAGGACCAGCAGGATGAAGATGATCAGCAGCGTGCCGGGGATCACCAGTTGCAGACGCGCGTTCGCTCGTTCCATGAACTCGAACTGGCCCGCGTAGGTGAGACTGACCCCCTGTTGCGGCGTCAACTGTTGCGCGATCGCGTTCTGCAGATCGGCGACGGTGGCGGCGAGATCGCGACCACGCACATCGATATACACCCAGGTGTTGGGGCGGGCATTCTCGCTGCGCAGCATCGGCGCGCCGTCGGTGACGGTAATGTCTGCCACTGTGCCGAGGGTGATCTGCTGCGCCGCGACGCCTTCACCATTATCATTGTCCAGTGCTGTGTCACTCACGGGAACGATGATGGGCAGAGCCTTCAGTCTTTCCAGACTGTTGCGCCAGTCCTGCGGATAACGCAGGTTGATCGGAAAGCGCTCGCGGCCCGCCACGACTTCACCGATGTTTTCGCCACCGATCAGACCCGAAACTACTTCCTGCACGTCGGCAACATTAAGCCCGTAACGCGCTGCCGCCGCACGATCGATATGGATGTCCCCGTAGCGACCACCGCTCAGGCGCTCAGCCAAGGCGGAGGAGACACCCGGCACTGTCTTCGCGATGCGTTCGACCTCCTGCGCCGCCGCATCGATGTGTTGCAGATTCTGACCGGCTACTTTAACGCCAATCGGGCTCTTGATACCCGTGGCGAGCATGTCGATGCGGTTGCGTATCGGCGGAATCCACAGATTGGCGAGACCTGGCACCTGCACTGCGCGATCCAGCTCTTCGATCAGCAGCGCCATCGTCATACCGGGGCGCCACTCCTCCTGCGGTTTGAACTGTACCGTGGTCTCGAACATCTCCAGAGGGGCCGGATCTGTTGCCGATTCTGCGCGCCCCGCCTTGCCGAACACGTGCAGCACCTCGGGCACGCTGCGGATCATGCGGTCGGTCTGTTGCAACAGCTCCACCACTTTCTGCGCGGACAAACCCGGCAGGGCGCTGGGCATGTAGAGCACGTCGCCCTCGTCCATCGGCGGCAGGAACTCTCCGCCAATGCGACTCACGGGCCACGCACTGCTGAGAAAAACGACGAGCGCAATCAGCAGCGTACTCTTCGGATAGCGGATCGCGCCACCGAGCACCGGCCGATAGACGGCGATCAACCCTCGACTCAAGGGATTGCGTTGCTCATCGGGAACTCGGCCGCGAATCCACAGCCCCATCAGAACGGGAATCAGAGTAACGGAGAGACCTGCTGCTGCGGCCATCGCATAGGTCTTGGTGAACGCGAGCGGTCCGAACAGACGCCCTTCCTGCGCCTCCAACGTGAAGACTGGGATAAACGACAGCGTGATGATCAACAGCGAGAAGAACAGCGCAGGCCCCACTTCCACCGCCGCATCGGTAATGACCTGCCAGCGCTCCTCACCGCGCAACTCTTCGTGCGGATGCCGGTGTTGCCACTGCTCCAGCTTCTTGTGGGCGTTCTCGATCATGACGATGGCGCCGTCCACCATGGCACCAATGGCGATGGCGATCCCGCCGAGCGACATGATGTTCGCATTGATGCCCTGCTGGCGCATGATGATGAACGCGATGAGAATTCCCAGTGGCAACGACACGATGGCCACCAGTGAAGAGCGCAGGTGCCACAGAAACAATACGCACACCAACGCCACTACGATGAACTCCTCGATCAGTTTCGACGTGAGGTTGTCGATGGCGCGATCGATCAAATGACTGCGATCATAGGTGGTGACGATCTCCACGCCTGGCGGCAGGCTCGTCTGCAGCGCGTCGAGCTTTTCCTGCACAGCCGCGATGGTTTCACGGGCATTGCCACCGGAGCGCAGAATCACCACCCCGCCCACGACCTCGCCTTCGCCGTCCAGTTCGGCTATGCCACGGCGGATCTCGGGACCGCGGCGTATCAGCGCCACGTCACCCAGTGTCACCGGCACGCCCGCAACGAGGCGCAATGGAATCATGCGAAAGTCATCGAGGGTCTGCAGATAACCGTCGGCGCGCACCATCAGTTCGGTTTCGCCGAGCGTGAGTACTCCCCCGCCCGTCTCGGCATTGGCGCGCTGGATGGCGCTGGTCACTTCCTGCTGGCTGATGCCGCGATTGGCCATCTGCTCCGGATCGAGTATCACCTGATACTGAGCGACCATGCCGCCGATGGCGGCGACCTCTGCCACGTTCGGCAGCGGTGCCAGTTCGAAGCGCAGGAACCAGTCCTGCAAGGCGCGCAGCTGCGAGAGGTCGTGCTGACCGGTGCGGTCCACCAGCGCGTATTGGTATATCCAACCGACGCCGGTGGCATCAGGCCCGAGAGAGGACGAGGCCGTGGCGGGCAACTGCGCCTGAATCTGGCTCAGGTATTCCAGAACCCGCGCGCGCGCCCAGTACAGATCCGTGCCGTCCTCGAACAACACATAGACATAGCTGTCGCCGAAGAAGGAATAGCCACGCACGGTGGCGGCGCCGGGCACGGACAGCAGACGGCTGGACAGCGGATAGGTGATCTGGTCTTCCACCAGTTGCGGCGCCTGGCCGGGATAGGTCGTGCGCACGATCACCTGTACATCGGAGAGATCGGGCAGCGCGTCGATTGGCGTCGTGCTGATGGCCCACACGCCCCAGGCGCTGACCAGCAACGTGACAAGGAGCACCAGCAGACGCTGGGAAACGGACCAGCGAATCAGAGCGACAATCATGGCGTGACTCCTGGCGTGTTGTCAGTTTGCAGAGGAGTCAGTCTCTCCACCACGAGGCCATTGTCACTCGCGCGCAAAGCAATGCGGACGGCATCTCCCACTGCGAATCCGGCAATGACGGATTCATTCGCCAGCGTGAAACTCATGGTCATGCCAGGCATTGGGATCGTGGGAAAATCGCCGTGGGAGAGACGCACCTGCCCGTCGGCGATCGCCTCTATGCGGCCATCGGCTTCATGCAGCACGACATCCGAAGTCGCGCCTGATGAATTGCTCGATGCGGTGTTTGACTCAGGCGCGATTCCTGCCTCTGTGCCGGTTGCAGGAGACGGAAGAATACCCTGCAACTGCGCCTCGGAGTCGAGCAGGAACTGACCGCTGACGACCACCTGCTCGCCCTCGCGCAGACCATCCACGATGATCGTCTGCCGACCATTCTCTCCACCCGTGAGCACTTCCTGGGGTCGGAAATGTCCTTCGCCTTCCGCTACCATCACAAGCGTCATGCGACCGGTGTGGAGCACCGCTTCGGTGGGCACCAGCAGGACATCCTCTTCCGTCTGGCCTGCCAACAACACTCGGGCAGAGGAGCCGGGGCGCAGTTTGCCATCGACATTGTCCAGCTCCAGCCGTGCACTCAGCGTGCGGCTGGCGGCGTTGAGAGTCGGCAGCACCTCGCTTACCTGCGCCTGCATGTTGCGGCCGGGGAAAGCAGCGAATTCCACCACCAGCTTGTCTTCGGCACGGACGCTGTCAGCGAGAGACTCGGGTACGGCCACTTCCAGCCACACTGTTTCCAGACCATTGAGGATGACCAGGGTCTGCCCGGCGCTCAACGTCATGCCGGGTCGCACATCAACGCTCTGCAACATCCCCGTGATGGGGGCTGTGACGATATAGCGGCTCTGCACCGCATTACCACGCTCCACTTCCTGCAGAAGCGCCACAGGCATGCCCAGCAGCAATAACCGTTCACGGGCCACCGAGGCAAGCGCATCCTGAGCACTCATCTTCAGCGCCAGCAACTCATGCTGAGCCGCCACCCATTCGGGCACCAGCAGCTCCACCACAGGAGCGCCAGCCTGCACCAGGTCGCCAGCGGCCAGCGGCCAGACGCGTTCCACGAAGGCAGCGGCGCGCGTCTGTACCAGATGACGACGACGTTCGTTGAGCACGACCACGCCACTGAGTTCGGCGTTGCGTTGCAAGCGGCCACGCGTGACTGGCGCGGTACGCATACCGAGGTTCTGCACAGCGCCGGGATCGATGCTCAGCACAGTGCTGCTCTCACCCCCGTTGGCGAACCGGGGAACCAGCTCCATATCCATGAAGGGCGACTTGCCAGGCTGATCGAAGCGCTGCTGCGGGAACATCGGGTCGTACCAGTACAGCACTTCACCCGCGCGGGAACTCGGAGCGGATGTTGGCACCCTGTTATCAAGAGAACCTGACGACAGGGACAAGCCAATCAAGATACCGAGCCCTGTGAGCACCAGAGCTCCCACGCTGATTACGAGCAATTTCGGGAACATATTATTCATGAGTAATCTCCTGTTGTTGCCCGGAGTGGTTGAGCTGTCTGCTGATGGCTTCGCTGCTGTAGGTGAGGTGAAGTTGCACGCGCAGCAAAGTCAGCTCCTCTTCAAGAGACAAAATCGCCAGTTCGCTTTCGAGCACGGCGGCACGTGCGTCGATGAGTTCTGTGAGACTGCCCTGATTGCCCCGCCAGGCAGCAAGAAGCAACTCGGCCTGCTCGCGGGCAAGAGGCACGACGGTGTCGCGCTGACGCTGCAACGCACGTTCCAGGCGGCGCTGACTTGCCAGATCAGCCTCTACCATCGTGGCATGCTCACGGCGCATCAGTTCGACATCGGCCTCCATGGCACGCTTCTCCGCCTGTCTTGCCGCAATGCGGGGCGACTGGCGACTGTTGGCGAACATGGGCAGGTCGATGCTGAACTCCAGCATCAACATGTCTTCGAAATCCCGGGCGCGGCGGGCATAGGCGACGCCCACCGACCAATCGGGTTTCCGGTCGGCCTCGGCGCGGGCGATCTCGGCATCAGCCAACTTCAGACCAGGTTCGAGGAGGGCAAGTTCGGCGTGCTGATGCAGGCTGGAACTCAGATGATCGCTATCCACCTGCCACTCCGGTGGCTCGCCGCTCAATGGGGTATCGGCCAGGTTTCCGATGCGGGCGCGAAGGTCTGCGACGGCACGCTCCTTCTGTTCGAGCAGTTCGTCACGACGATTGTGCAAGGTGGCCGTCTCTTGACGCACCATGACCGAGTCCACCGCGCGGCCGTTACCACCTACCAGCGCGGCTTGCACAGCCTGCAACTGCAACGCGTTCTCTGCCAAGACCGCATCCAAAAGAACGAGTTTGCGCTCGGTGCTGTAATGGCGAATCCAGGCATCCGATGTCTGCTGCAATACCTGCAGGGCACTCAGATTCTGCTGCGCGGTGACCAGCACCAATTGCGCTTCGGCAATCCCCGATTCGGCCTCGCGCTTGGCCCGGTTCGGCACCTGTTGCATGACCCCAATGCGACGCATGGTCATGAAGTCGCCGTCGAAGCGGAAGCGATCCATACCTTCTATCGGCAGATTCTCGATACCGAAGTTCAGTGTCGGGTCAGGAAGTTCGGCAGCCGGAATCAGCAGCTGCCGACTTGACTCCTGCCGGGCGGCACTGGCAGCCAGTGCGGGGCTCTGTTGCAATGCAGCGCTCAGCGCCTGCTCGAAAGTGAGTTCGGCAGCAAATACCGTCGACACGGTAATAGGGATCAGCAGCAAGATTGCTGTGAGAGCAACTCTGGTAGTCATAGTTCGATTTCCTGAAAGTGAACACACAAATGCGACAAGCCAAACCCTGTGATGGGACCAGGCTTTCCGCTATCGGATCGACAATCAGGCAGTTATTGGAGGGCGCCAGAGATCTGGTGGCGAGAACGTTCGGGTGGAGGGAGGATGCAGCCAACGCCTTTGGGTGGGTTCAGCTGCGCCTAGCGTGGCAGTGCTATTTGGAATGGAAAGACTGATCAGGGAACCACAGGAGTGGCAGTCCGGCATGTCGGTGCAGTCACCCCGAGTAATGCCGTCAACGTCGCAGCAGTCTGCCTCGACAGATATCTGCTCGTCTGACGCATCACTCATTGACACCGATGGCATCTGTCCAGGGAGCATCGCCGAGTGATCATGGCCATCCTGCTGCATGTTCATCGACATCATTTCCATTTGCGGCAGGTCCATGCCGCAATCTGCGACACCGTTTGCGGATGCAAACGACATGCCGCTACCCTGCAACACAAGGCAAAGAATCAGGGTGATCGACAGACTGTAGCGGCGTTTTGACATGGGTGCAGACTACTCCTGACACGGATCGACTTCAACCTTACGAGTACCCACTGCCACCTTGGCTGTACGTCTGCGCTTCTGGTTCTAGAGCTGCTACCATAGCCTGACATTCGCTGTCAGACACCGTCGTCGGAAGGCCCGCACTCACGCCATGCTCACTCAGGAATTTCGCGTCCTCAGTCTCAACATCCACAAGGGCTTCGCGCTTGGCCCGAAGCGACTGGTGCTTGGCAAGATTCGGCAATGTCTACGCGACAGCGGCGCCAACATTGTGTTTCTGCAGGAAGTGGTAGGCGCCAACCACAAGCACCAGAAACAGGTGTCGAGTTGGCCCACGCAGACCCAGCTGGAATATCTCGCCGACACGGTGTGGACGCATCATGCCTACGGCAAGAATGCGATCTATCAACACGGCCACCACGGCAACGCCATTCTCAGCGAGCTGCCTTTCGTGCACTGGGACAACATCAATGCCTCTGTGCTGAGCTTCTCCCAGCGTGGTTTTCTGCACGGAACAATTCAAGGCGAACGCGGTGGCAAACTGCACCTGATCTGCGTGCATCTGGGGCTGTTCGAGCGCGAACGCAAACTGCAGATTGCCCATCTGGTGCGCCACATTCATGAAAATGTGCCGCGCTCCGAGCCGCTCATCGTGGCCGGCGATTTCAACGACTGGCGCAAGACCGGGCATCGCCATCTGCTGGAGACGCTGCAGCTGACCGAAGTGCATGAACACACACGGGGCCATTGCGCCCGCACCTACCCGGCGTTCCTGCCCATGCTGGCCATGGATCGCATCTATGTGCGCGGCGCGAAAATCTCGTTCTGCGACAGCATTGCGGGGGAAAACTGGCGCGAGTTCTCGGACCATCGCGCCCTGCTGGCGGACGTCCGCATCACGCTGTAAACGAGGAGTGACTCTTGATCCTGTCGGATACGCTGCTTTGGATTCTGCCGCCGCTGCTGATCGCTCTGGCCGTAGGCGCGGCCGGGCATGCCCTGCTCAACAAGCGCGATTCCCGCTCCGCCTTTGGCTGGATTGCGCTGTGCATCATCCTGCCGCTGGCCGGGCCCATCCTCTATCTGCTGTTCGGCCTCAATCGTGTCTCCAAGCGCGCCCGCAAGACCTATCTCACCAAGCTGCTGAAAGACTCCAGTGACACACTGAACGAGCCACCCGGCACCGACTTCCGCCCCCTGTCGATGGTTGGCGAACGCATCGTCAAGAAGGGCCTGAGCTCCTGCGACGAGATCGTGATTCTGGAGAACGGCGAGGCGCTCTATCCGGCGATGCTGGAGGCCATCGAGGCGGCGACCAGACGCATCCTGCTGAGCACTTACATCTTCGACAATGACGAGACCGGACGACGCTTTGTGGCGGCGCTGGCGGCGGCGCGCGAGCGCGGCGTCGAGGTCAAGGTCATCGTCGATGGCATGGGCGAATTCACAAGCCTGCCCCGTATCGGCGGCTTGCTGCGTCGCGCCAGGATCGACTTCGTCCGCTTCAATCCCATTACGCTGATTCCTCCGGCACTGGACCTCAACATGCGCAGTCACCGCAAGGTACTGGTCGTCGATGGCGTGTACGCCTTCACCGGCGGCGCCAACATCGGCGACCGCCACCTGAGCGAACGCCTCGGGCACTGGGACCGTGCGATGGACATTCACTTTCGCATGCGCGGGCGCATTGTCGACGAACTGGAATGGGCCTTCCGGCGCGACTGGCATTACTGTCAGGGCACTCGTCATCTGGGGCCGTTCCAGCACTGCAACCGCATGCACGTCGACGCGCCAGCCTGGAGTCGCCTGATTCTGGACGGCCCCAACAAGGATCTGGATCGCATCAACGACCTGATCATCGGCGTTGTCTCGGCGGCGCGTCACAAGGTCTGGATCATGACGCCGTATTTTCTGCCGACGCTGGACCTGATCGGCGCACTGCACGCGGCCTTTCTGCGTGGGGTGGACGTGCAGATCCTGCTGCCCGGCTACAACAACATCAAACCCGCACACTGGGCCTGCCGCAACTTCCTGCGGCAGGTGCTCAAATACGACATCGAGGTGTTCTACCAGCCGCCGCCCTTCGTGCACTCCAAACTGCTGCTGATCGATGATCAGTACGCACTCATCGGCTCGGCCAATCTGGACCCGCGCAGTCTGCGGCTGAACTACGAGCTGGGGGTGGAATTGTTCTCCAGCGATCTCAACTCACAACTGAGCCACTACTTCAGCGCACGGCGTGAACAGGCGCGGCGCGTCACACGGGAAGAGATCGAGCGGCGCTCGGTGCCGGAGCGGCTGCGGGATTCGCTGGCGTGGTTGTTTTCGCCTTATCTTTGATGCTGATCAGGGGAATCGCGCGCGGGCGCGCTCCCACAGGGCGGGGGCTACTAAACGGCTTTCGTCTCGTTTACACTGCAGAAACACTTACCACATGGTAGAGCCAGGGAGACACCGATGAGCACATACAAAAAGATATTGGTTGCGATAGATCTGTCCAACGAATCCGACAAGGTCATCGCTCGCGCCCGCCAGCTCGCCGACGGCGATGCGGCCAATCTAAGCCTGATTCATGTGGTGGAGCCCGTCTCTGCCGCCTACCCCATCGACGCCTATGCCATCAACATCAGCAAACTGCAGGAAGAGGCCATGGAGATCGCGACCGACCGCATGGCCGACATCGGCAGAGACTTCGACATTCCCTCTGAGCGCCAGCACACGATGGTCGGCACCGCCGCCACCGAGATTCGTGCCAAGGCCGAAGAACTGGGCAGCGATCTGATTGTGATTGGTAGCCATGGCCGTTCGGGCTGGAAGCTGCTGCTGGGCTCGACCGCCAACAAGGTGCTGCACGGCGCGCATTGCGACATCCTCACCGTGCGAGTCGGCGCCTGAGTGCGCGGCGGCCACTCTCAGCAACGTTCATTTCCGCATTTGCTGAGCCCTCTCGATCTGGGCTTCACGCAGCTCCGCAACCGCGTGCTCATGGGCTCCATGCATACCGGGTTGGAAGACATTCCCGACGCTCATGAGAGGATGGCCGCGTTCTATGGTGAACGCGCCGCCGGTGGTGTCGCGCTGATTGTCACCGGCGGGTTCATGCCCAATGCCCACTGCCTGCCAGCGGGCGAGGAACCGGTCTACCGCCAGCCCGGCGCCATCGAGAAGCACCGCGTTATTACCGATGCCGTGCATCACCACGGCAGCAAAATATGTCTGCAGATCCTGCACACCGGCCGCTACTCCCGCACCGAAAATTTGATTGCCCCCTCTGCCATTCAGGCGCCCATCAACCGGCTGGTGCCTGCCGAAGCGACTGAAGAACAGATCCTGCAGCAGATCGAGGACTTCGCCGAATTCGCCGTGTTCTGTCAGCAGGCCGGTTACGATGGCGTGGAGATCATGGGGTCGGAAGGTTACTTCATCAACGAATTCATCGCGCTGCGCACCAATCAGCGGCAGGACCGCTGGGGCGGCAGTTTCGAGAACCGCATCCGCTTGGCTTTGGAGATTGTGCGTCGCACCCGTGAGCGCGTCGGCCCGCACTTCATCATTATTTTCCGCCTGTCCATGCTCGATCTGGTGGAAGGTGGCAGCCGCTTCGACGAGACCGTGCTGCTCGGCAAGGCGCTGGCGGCAGCGGGTGTCACGATCATCAACACCGGCATCGGCTGGCACGAAGCGCAGATTCCCACCATCGCCACCAAGGTGCCACGTGCCGCCTTCACCTGGGTGACGGCGAAATTCCGCGCCGAACTGCCCGTGCCCGTCATCACCTCCAATCGCATCAATACGCCAGAGGTGGCCGAGCAGGTGCTGGCGCGCGGCGATGCCGACATGATCTCGATGGCCCGGCCGTTTCTGGCCGATGCGAAGTTCGTCAGCAAGGCGGCCTCCGGACGCAGCGACGAAATCAACACCTGCATCGGTTGCAATCAGGCCTGCCTCGATCACATCTTCAACGGCCAACTCACGAGCTGTCTCGTCAACCCGCGTGCGTGCCATGAATTGGAATTGCAGGTTGCCCCGGTGACATCGGTGAAAAAATTCGCGGTGGTGGGGGCCGGCCCGGCAGGACTCGCGTTTGCCGTCACCGCAGCCGAACGCGGGCATCACGTGACACTCTTTGACGCCGCTGCCGAAATCGGCGGACAGTTCAATCTGGCCAAACGCATTCCCGGCAAGGAAGAATTCAACGAGACGCTGCGTTATTTCCGTGTGCGGTTGCAGCAACTGGGCGTCGCGCTGCGCTTGAATCAGCGCGTCGATGTAGCGGCACTCAATGGCGGCGACTTTGACGAAATCATTCTCGCCACCGGCATCGCGCCGCGCACACCCGAGATTCCGGGCATCGACGAAGGCATCGCGCAGGGGCGCGTGCTGCGTTATGTGGATGTCGTCTCAGGCCGAGTCAGCGTTGGCAAAAGCGTCGCCATCATCGGCGCAGGCGGCATCGGTTTCGACGTGGCCGAATTCCTCAGTCATGGCACAACCTCGGCGAGTCAGAACATTGCACAGTTCATGCGCGAATGGGGTGTGGACATGAGTCTGCAGGCACGCGGCGGCATCGAAGGCGTCAGTGCCGAGGTCGAACCATCGCCGCGCCGCATTTTTCTGCTGCAGCGCAAGCAAACGAAAGTCGGCGCCAATCTGGGCAAGACTACCGGTTGGATTCACAGACTGGGATTGCTGAAGAAGAACGTGCAGATGATTTCAGGCTGCGAGTATGAACGCATCGACGCGAATGGCCTGCATGTGCGCATCAACGGAGAAGCCAAAGTGCTGGCAGTGGACAACATCGTGATCTGCGCGGGACAGGAACCCTTGCGAGAACTGGTGGAAGGATTGCATAAGCCCATCCATAAGGT
>JBBTKA010000059.1:0-7476 GCA_038059145.1 Pseudomonadota bacterium | reverse complement strand
CCGCCTTACTCGCTCTCCGGCATTATGCGATTGATCTGCATGTCACAGATATCGCGCCTGACCAGAAATCTGAAGCGTTCCAGATCGGACTTCAGGCGCGCTTCCTCCTCCGCGAAGAGGAACGACACCACAACATAGCGTTTGCCTTTGCCGATCTCCTTCACCTGGTGGTATAGCGCACCTGGAAATATGATCGCAGAACACTTGGGCACCTGCACGATGCTGTCGTTGTACTCGGGAAACGTCACCCCTCCCCCTTCGAAGTCATCGTTCAGGACCAGCGTCATGGCGTAGCGACGATGCAGATGCGGAAATATCGTGTCGCGATGCCTGCCAAAAGTGCCACCTACCTGGGCGTCATAGCAACAGACCTTGTAGGTTTCGCGATGAGAAATCTCCGAATAAAAAACTTTCTTGATTTCCGGCAGCATGGACTTGCAGAGCTTGTTGTCGAGTTCCAGCTCGAGATCTCTCGGTGGGTGGATATGCGCACGCGATTTGTAACTGCCTGAGTTGATTTCGGCCTTGTCCTGATTCTTGTCAAGATATGCAATCAGGCGTCGTGCAAGATCGTCGGAAATGACATCCGGGATGATGAGCAGTGGTGCAGGAATATTGCGGACAGCGAGTGTACTTTGCGGAGGAATTTGCGCAATCAACGCAGCAAAATTGTCACCCACGCTGGCATTGATTAATTTCAGGTTCCTGTCGCACAGAAAGACTCCGAACTTTGCCTCCGGCGGCATGAACAGTCTGTATACATTGGGGTCATGAAAGAGCCGTTCATTGTCGACTGCCACCGGTCCGTCACTGATGACATATGTGTAATAGCCCCTGCTGACCATCAACGTGGGTTCGATTTCGGCCGGTGACAAATTCGCGTTTATGAAGATCAGCAGGTTGTGATAACTCGCCATGACCTGCATGTCCAGCTTGCGTTCACCATGACGAATGTAGAAGTACGGAACATAGTCTCCCACCTCCAATCGGCTGGAGTATTGAACGTCATTCTGACGTGGTGCAACTTCGAGTTTCATCTATATTCCCCGTGTTGGCCGCATTCAAAGCCTTTGGAGAGTGTAATCCGCGAGTGCGCAATTGCAAATCTCGATTAACGGCGTTGGCTGCCGATAAAGTAGTGGCGACTGTGTTCGCGGAAACAAGCAATCTGTTGCTTTGGGTCATTATATTTTTGCCGGAGTGGCGATACACTGATCAAGGATCGTACGGGATTTCGTTCAAGAGGAGACGACTATGACGATGAAGAAAAAACTGATTTCCAGTGCAATTGTGGCTGTCATGTGCGGACTGTATCTGCCGGTTGCCTCAGCTCAGTTACCCCCACCACCGGGGAGGAACTACCACACCACTACCGGGTGATACGACCACACCTCCTCCAGGAGGTACGACCACACCTCCACCCGACGGGACCATTACGCCTCCTCCTGGAGGAACGACAACACCTCCTCCTGGTGGAACCATTACACCTCCTCCGGGAGGAACCATTACGCCTCCGCCAGGGGGAACGATTACTCCTCCCCCGGGTGGAACGACGATACCGCCGGGGGGTACTACGGTGCCACCCCTGCCGACGCCGCCGACTGATTTCACCAATATCAAGCCGGAGGACTTTTTCCAGCAGTTCAAGCCAACGGATTTTTCCGGATTCACGGGGGCGAACCTGGACAACATGAAGCCGGAGTTTCTGCAGAACTTCACGCCGGAGCACATTGCCAATCTTGCGCCCGACGCGATCGGTGCACTGGACAAGTCGCAGTTCCAAAACCTGGCGCCGACCGCAATGACAGGCTTCAGCGCAGATCAACTGCAGAAGCTCGATCCGACCGTGATGTCGGGGATGACGCCTACTCAGCTGGGAGCATTGAAGCCAGAGGCCATGGCCGGGTTCAAGCCTGAGCAGATCGGTGCGCTCGCGCCGGAGATGATGTCCAAATTCACACCTGAGCAATTCACCAAGCTGGATCCCAAGGCTTTTGAGGGGATCACCCCACAGCAGATCACAGCGCTGACCGGGACGCAGATAGGGGCATTGGATAGAGAAAAGCTGGGCGCCTTGTCACCCGAAGCCATCAAGGCCATGAGCGATGATGTGCTGGGCTCTCTCAACAAGACAGAATTCAAGAGCATGGATAGCGACGATTTCTCCAAGATGATGGTGAACTTCGATCCAACCAAGTTTTCGCCCACGGAACTGGCGGACTTCATTCCTCCAAGCTGGAACATGAACGTGCAGACAGGTCTGCTCACAGCCCCTCCAGGGGCAGAACTGCAGTTCAAGGCACTGCCAAGCCTGGATACGTCCACTATACAGATGCCGACATTGCCGGATCTGAACTCCAAACTCGCGATTGGAGGCACGGCCAGTGGAGGCAATACGGTGCTGCAGGGGATGACCCAGGCACTTGCCAACGTTGACCCCAATCTGAAGTTTGAGCAGATAGGTGGCATCCTCAATGTCAAGGGTACGGGTGCCAGCGCCGGCCCGCTGGCGGCGTTCATTCCGGATTCCAGTGCCATGATCCAGGCGCCTGCGGATGCCAAACCAGGCATCACGGTGGACGCGACAGGCAAGTTTGTCCTCACCACCCCGGAGGGCTACATGGTGCCTGTGATTCCTGCGCTGCAGAATCCAACCGCTTTGATCAACGCCGTTCCCGGGCTGACACTGGATGTGGCAGACAAAGGTGAGACGATGATCAAGCTGCCTGGATCCAACCCGCTCAATGGCATAGCGGACCCGTTCGTTACCACGTCTACCCAGCCGCCCGGAATCTACCGTTCCGGCGAGAAGGGTAACGAGGAGGCGCTGGTGGTGTACCCGGACGGCGCGGCTCAGAAGGTGAAACCCACTATTCAGAGCCCCACGGAATTTCAGACTACTGCTGATGAAATTCCAGGTGTCGATGATGTAAAGATCAGCGTCGACGGCAGTATTCAGCTGAAATTGGGCGGTCAGCCGCTTACCTTGAAGCCGGAATTTGAGATCGCTCCCGGCGCTTCAGGCACTGTGGTGACGCCGTCGATCCGATTGATCAATTCCACGACTGCGGAGTTCACCAACGCTCGAGGTGACAAGCAGTTGTTCTATGTAAAACAGTAGTGTGAGATAGTCCAGAGGGAGAGCGGAGGCAGCGCCTCTGCTCTCCCTTTTTTATTGGTGTTGAATTCTCCATGCTCAATCTGTTTCTTGCTGCTTTTCTATTGGGCTTGATTTACAACGCCATGCCAGGTGCTGTCTTTGCCGAGACTGTGCGCCAGGGCGTGCGCGGTGGTTTTGCTCCTGCTCTGGCGGTGCAACTTGGCTCCCTCAGTGGCGATGCTTTATGGGCCATACTCGGACTGTCTGGCGTCGGGTTGTTGATACAACTGGAGTGGCTGCGAGTCCCGGTGGCCTTGGCAGGGAGTGGTTATCTGCTGTATCTGGCTTGGGATGCCTGGCGTGCGGCGGATCAGAATGTTTTGATGGACATTGGTGCTGTGCAGTGCCAACGGCAGGCCCTGCGGGCAGGGGTGATGATCTCGCTCACCAACCCGCATAACCTGGCGTACTGGGCAGCGGTGGGCAGCGCCCTGGGTGCGCTTGGCGTGCAAGATCCAGGGATGGTGGATTACGCCGTTTTCTTTGCAGGATTCATGCTTTGCTCTCTGTGCTGGTGTTTCTTTTGTGCGGCTCTGGTGGATCGACTGTTTCGCCGCGCTGGCCAACGCTGGACAGGGCTCATTTATAGACTGTGTGCGCTGGCGTTTCTGCTGCTCGCGCTCACTTCCCTGGAGACGTTATGAACAACATGGAATACGCAGGCTTCTGGGTGCGGGTTGGTGCTGCGCTGATCGACACGGTGCTGATGATGTTTATCATCGTACCGGCGCTGACGTTCATTTACGGGGGGGACTACTGGCTGGGCGGCGTGCCTGCCACGGGACTGTGGGACATCCTGCTCAACTACATTCTGCCGGGTGTGGCTGTGGTGCTGTTCTGGATTTACAAGTCGGCAACGCCGGGCAAGATGGCCCTGCGCCTCATGGTGGTGGATGCCAGGACCGGCGGCAAGCCGTCCGTCGGGCAACTCATCGGGCGCTATCTGGCGTATTACGTGTCCATTCTGCCCCTGTGTCTCGGGCTGATCTGGGTCGGCATCGACAAGAGGAAGCAGGGCTGGCATGACAAGCTGGCTGGCACTGTGGTGATTCGCCGACTGGACAAGGAACCGGTGCGGTTCGAAGCTCCTCAATAGTCTCTCGGCGACAAGCACCCCGGCTGATCGTGATTGACTCTCTGCGGCCCTCATAATACTGTACAAAAAAACAGTATTATGTGCCGCCGCCATGACCTCGCTTTCCTGCATTGATCCCATCACCCCGGCCGCTTACGCCGAGCTGCACTGCCTCAGTCATTTCACCTTTCTGCACGGGGCTTCCTCGCCAGAGGAGCTGGTGGCGCAGGCTTGCGCGCTCGGTTATACCGCGCTGGCCATCACCGATGAATGCACACTCAGCGGCGTCGTGCGCGCTCACATGGCGGCGCGCGACACCGGGCTGAAGCTGATCATCGGCAGCCGTTTCGCGTTGGAAGACGGCCTGTGTGTCGTGCTGCTGGCCCGCAACCGGCGGGGCTATGGGCAGCTCTCCCATCTGATTACGCTGGCGCGGCGGCAAGCTGCCAAGGGTCACTATCGGATAGACCGCGCGCTGATGGAGGCCCGGGCTCTTGCCGGCGGACTGGATGCCTGCCTTGCCCTGTGGGTGCCTCCTGCCTGGGGCTCGACAAGTGATGCACTGCCGGGCGAGGAAGGTGCGTGGCTGAGCAGGCTGTTGCCGGGGCAGGTCTGGATTGCCACTGAGATGTTGCTGCAGGGAGCAGATCGCCGTCGGCTTGCTGCGCTGCAGGCGCTGGGGCAAGAGTTGGGCTTGCCATTGGTGGCCAGTGGTGCAGTCACCATGCACGCCCCGGAGAGGCGGATGCTGCGCGATACTCTGGCGGCGATTCGCCTGGGGTGCCGGATCGATGAACTCGGTTTCAACATTCCGGGCAATGCTGAACAGCATCTGCGGACACGGGCGCGGCTGGCCAAGCTGTATCCGCCGGAGCTGCTGGCGGAGACTGTCCGCATTGCCGCGCTCTGTCAGTTTTCGCTGAATGAACTGCGCTATGAATACCCCCACGAGCTGGTGCCGGCGGGGCATACCGCCAGCAGCTGGTTGCGTGAGCTGACCGAGCAGGGTATGCGGCGGCGCTGGCCGGATGGCGTTCCTCCCGAGGTGCATGCGCTGGTGGAGAAGGAGCTGGGGTTGGTGGCGGAGCTGGCCTATGAGCATTTCTTTCTCACTGTGCACGACATCGTGGTGTTTGCCCGCAGCCGCAATATCCTCTGCCAGGGGCGCGGCTCGGCAGCGAACTCAGTGATCTGCTATTGCCTCGGCATCACGTCCGTGGACCCCGCGCGCATGCAGTTGCTGTTCGAGCGCTTCCTTTCCAAGGAGCGCGACGAGCCGCCGGACATCGATGTCGATTTCGAACACGAGCGCCGCGAGGAAGTGATCCAGTACATCTACGCCAAGTACGGACGTGAGCGGGCCGCTCTGGCAGCGACAGTGATCTGCTATCGCCCGCGCAGCGCGATTCGCGATGTGGCCAAAGCGCTGGGGATCGAGGAGGCGCTTGCCGAGCGGCTGAGCAAATCGGTGGACTGGTATGCCGAGCGTATCGAGACGTCTCTGGATCCGGATGCACTGGGCATCGCACCGGCTTTGCTGCAGCGGCTGGTGACGCTGGTGCAGAGCCTGATCGGTTTCCCGAGGCACCTCTCACAGCACGTGGGCGGTTTCGTGATCAGCCAAGGCCCGCTCTCGGAATTGGTGCCGGTGGAGAATGCGACCATGGCGGAGCGCACCGTCATCCAGTGGGAGAAGGACGATCTGGAGGCGCTGGGCCTGTTGAAGGTGGACGTGCTGGCGCTGGGCATGCTCACCGCAATCCGCAAGACACTGCAGCTGGTACAGGCTATCACCGGACAGACTCTTGAGATGAGCGACATCCCTGCCGATGATGCAGCCGTCTACGAGATGATCCGTGCGGCCGACACCGTGGGGGTTTTCCAGATTGAGTCGCGTGCACAGATGAGCATGCTGCCGCGCCTGCAACCACGTAATTACTATGATCTGGTGATTCAGATCGCCATCGTGCGACCGGGGCCCATCCAGGGCAACATGGTGCATCCCTATCTGGCGCGGCGCGCAGGGCGTGAGCCGGTATCGTACCCCAGTGATGCCGTCCGGCAGGTGCTGGAGCGCACCTTGGGCATTCCCATCTTCCAAGAGCAGGTGATGAAGATCGCCATCGTCGCCGCGGGTTTCAGTGGCGGTGAGGCGGATCAGCTGCGACGGGCGATGGCGGCCTGGAAGAAGAAAGGTGGCCTTGAACCCTTCCGCGACAAGCTGATACAAGGCATGACCGAGCGCGGCTACAGCGAGGCCTTCGCGCTGCAGATCTACAGTCAGATCAAGGGATTTGGCGAGTATGGTTTTCCCGAATCCCATTCGGCCAGCTTTGCGCTGCTGGCCTATGTCTCGTCCTGGCTCAAATATCACCACCCCGCTGCCTTCACTTGCGCGCTGCTGAACAGTCACCCGATGGGTTTTTATGCGCCTGCCCAACTGGTGCAGGATGCGCAGCGGCATGGCGTTATGGTCCTGCCGGTGGCGGTCAACCACAGTGCGGTGGACTGCACGCTGGAGCGGGTCCCCGACAGCTCCTGCCAGCCGAGCCTTCAACAAGAGCCGAGACTGGGTTTTCGATTAGGTGTGCGATTGGGTTTGAGGCTGGTGAAAGGGCTGTCGCTGGAGGGCGCTCAGCGTGTGCATCAGGCGCGGCGTCTGGGGCCCTTCCGCACAGTCGCGGAGCTGGTCGAGCGCTGTGCTCTCAACAGCAAGGATCGCGAGGCGCTCGCCGCCGCCGATGCCTTGCAGGAGCTGGCCAGTGACCGGCACCGGGCCTTCTGGGAGGTCGCCGGTTATGAGCAGAAGCTGCCGCTGTTTGCGGCGTCAGAGGCGGCGGCTCAGGAGTCTGGTGACTGGCCGCAGGCGGGGGCGGACGAGCAGGCCGTGGTGGAGATCATGCTGCCCAGACCTACCGAGGCGCAGGACATCATCGCCGACTACGTCAGCACCGGGCTGACGCTGCGGCGTCACCCACTCGCGCTGCTGCGCCCGCACCTGCAGCGCTATCGGGTCGTGACGGCCGTGCAACTGCCGCAGCTGATAGATGGGACGCTGGTAAAGGTGGCTGGCATCGTGACCTCGCGGCAACGTCCGCAGACGGCCTCCGGGGTCACCTTCATGACCCTGGAAGATGAGAGTGGTTTTCTCAATGTGGTGGTCTGGTCAACCGTGTCGGAGCGGCACCGCCTGACGGTGCGCGAGGCGTCGCTGCTGGGGGTGAGTGGCAGAGTGCAGATC
>JBBTKA010000058.1:2772-7129 GCA_038059145.1 Pseudomonadota bacterium | reverse complement strand
CTGGGCCGCAACATCGGCGAGTGAGCGGTTGGTGCAACACCGGATCAGCGATGAAGGCAGCCTGCGGGCTGGCTGGAGCCGGGGCAGCGCTCTGCGGCGCTGCGGCTGGTGCCACTCGCTCGATGGCTGGAGCAGCCACTGGCGCGGCCCGCTCCTGCACGGGCGCGGCGGCCAGTTCTTCTCTGGCGTGTGCGGCAGCGGCGGCCGAGGTGTCTCTTGCCCCGGTCCCTTTCGTTGCAACCCCTTTCACCGAGCCGTTATTGACTGAAGGGAGCGCGAAGGTGCTTTCCTCCGCTTCAAATTCATCCCATGACAACATGCTGTTTCTCCTTTTGGATAATGTGTTGACGGCCCTGGTTATTGACAGGCTTCGCAATCTGGATCATCGATGGAACACGCCTTCGGCACATCCGCCGCCTCCGGTACCGCCTGATTGGACACAGCGTTCAGGCTATTGCTGGAGATCGTGGACTTCTCCGTCGCAGTCGCGGCCAGTGCTCGCAGGTAATAGGTCGTCTTGAGTCCGCGCAGCCAGGCCATGCGGTAGGTGACGTCCAGTTTCTTGCCATTGGCGCCAGCCACGTAGAGGTTCAGTGACTGCGCCTGATCGATCCACTTCTGACGACGGCTGGCCGCATCCACCAGCCAGCGTGGTTCCACTTCGAACGCGGTGGCATACAGATCCTTGAGGTGCTGCGGAATGCGATCGATGTTGCGCACGCTGCCGTCGTAGTACTTGAGGTCGTTGACCATCACGCTGTCCCACAGATCCAGGGCCTTCAGATCGCGCACCAGGAAGGGGTTCACCACGGTGAATTCGCCCGACAGGTTCGATTTGACGTACAGGTTCTGGTAAGTCGGTTCGATGGACTGGGACACGCCACTGATGTTGGCAATCGTCGCCGTCGGCGCAATCGCCAGCACGTTGGAGTTACGCATGCCGACTGCCTTGATGCGCTCGCGCAGGGTTTCCCAATCCAGTGTCTGACTCATGTTGACGTCGAGGAATTCCTCGCCACGTTCCTGGCCCAGCATCTTCAGCGAGTCGATGGGCAGAATGCCGCGATCCCACAGTGAACCCTTGAAGGTCTCATAGGCGCCGCGCTCGGCAGCCAGCTCGCTGGAGGCCTCGATGGCGTAGTAGCTGATGGCTTCCATGGAGGTGTCGGCAAATTCCACGGCACGCTCGGAAGAGTAGGGCATCTTCAGCACATACAGCGCATCCTGGAAGCCCATGATGCCCATGCCGATCGGACGGTGCTTGAGGTTGGAATTCTTCGCCTGTTCAACCGAGTAGTAGTTGATGTCGATGACGTTATCCAGCATGCGCACGGCGGTCTTGATGGTCTTCTTGAGCTTCTCGTGATCCAGCCCCTGCTCGGTGACATGGTTGACCATGTTCACGGAGCCGAGGTTGCACACGGCGACTTCGTCTTTGCTGGTGTTCAGAGTGATCTCTGTGCACAGGTTGGACGAGTGGATAGTGCCCACGTGCTGCTGGGGCGAACGCACGTTGCAGCTGTCTTTGAAGGTGATCCATGGGTGACCGGTTTCGAACAGCATGGAGAGCATCTTGCGCCATAGGTCTTTCGCCTTCAGAGTCTTGTAGACCTCGATCTTGCCGGCGATAGCCAGACGCTCGTATTCGCAATAGGCCTCTTCGAAGGCGCGGCCGTGCAGGTCGTGCAGATCAGGTACGTTGTTCGGTGAGAACAGGGTCCAGTCGCCATCTTCGAAGACGCGCTTCATGAACAGGTCGGGAATCCAGTTCGCGGTGTTCATGTCGTGAGTGCGGCGACGGTCGTCACCAGTATTCTTGCGCAGCTCCAGAAATTCCTCGATGTCCAGGTGCCAGGTCTCCAGATAGGCGCAGACCGCACCCTTGCGCTTGCCACCCTGATTCACGGCCACGGCCGTGTCGTTGACCACTTTCAGGAAGGGCACGACGCCCTGTGAGGTGCCATTGGTGCCGGTGATGTGGGCGCCGAGTGCGCGCACTGGTGTCCAGTCATTGCCCAGACCGCCCGCCCACTTGGACAGCATGGCGTTGTCGCGGATGGCGCTGTAGATGCCGAACAGGTCGTCCGGCACCGTGGTCAGGAAGCAGGAGGACAGCTGTGGACGCAACGTGCCGGAGTTGAACAACTGGGGCGTCGAGGTCATGTAGTCGAAGCTGGAGATCAGGTTATAGAACTCGATCGCACGCTCTTCGCGGTTCTCCTCGTTGGTGGCCAGACCCATGGCGACACGCATGAAGAACACCTGCGGCAGCTCGAAACGGATGTTGCCGCTGTGAATGAAGTAGCGGTCATACAGAGTCTGCAGGCCCAGATAGGTGAACTGGTTGTCGCGATCCGCTTTCAGCGCTTCCCCGAGCACATCCAGGTCGAATTCGAGCAGGTGCGGAGACAGCAGGCCTAGTTCGACGCCCTTCTCGATATAGGGACGCAGCGTCATGGCGTAACGATAGTGCATCTCGCCCTGTGTTGCGCTGTCGGCCAGACCCAGAAAGCCCAGTGCTTCGGAGCGCAGCGTGTCGAGCAGCAGGCGGGCGGTGACATAGGAGTAATTGGGGTCTTTCTCGACCATGGTGCGGGCGGTCATCACCGCGGACGTACGCACGTCCTGGATTCGCACACCGGGGTAGAGGTTCTTGAGGGTGTCCTGATAAATGGCGTCGGCGGAGACATTCTCCAGCCCTTCGCAAGCCTCATCGATGACGGTGCGCAGACGCACGGTGTCGAGCGGGCCCTGAGTACCGTCGGCATAAGTCACGGCGATTGCCGGCGTCAGATCCTTTTCGCGGGCGCGCTGTGATTCACGCAGACGGGCGTGCTCCGCGCGGTAGATCACATAGCTGCGGGCCACCTTGTGTTCGCCGGTACGCATCAGCGCCAGCTCGACCTGATCCTGAATGTCTTCGATGTGAATGGTGCCGCCCGAGGGCATGCGGCGGAAGAAGATCGTGGAGATCTGCTTCGCGAGTCTGGTCACGGTCTCATGCACGCGAGAAGAGGCAGCAGCGGTGCCGCCTTCTACGGCCAGATACGCCTTGGTGATTGCCACGACGATCTTGGATTCGTCATAGCCGACAACTGCGCCGTTGCGCTTGATGACCCGGATCTGGCCGGGGGCGATGGCGGAAGTAGCAGAGGCCTTGTGCTGAGTGCCTGATTGCGCCGAAGTGGAGGTGCTGGTTTGACTATAGGGTTCGGTCTGCATGAGGTTCTCCATGATGTTTTTATGTGGTTCGATCGCCAGGTCTGTCTGGTTTGCAAAAGCCGGGCTTCTCAATACTGGAATGTGTATCTGCGCCTGCCGTTATCCCTGTGGGAATTAAGGGTAAACGTGTGTCCTGCAAGGCTGCTTCCGGAATCCGGAAAAGCGATCCAAATACTATATATAGGGTTTTTTTGGATCCGGAGCACAATATAGTGCGCTCGGGGGGCGAGTGCAAGGGCTTTTTATGTGCACAGGGTGTGCATAAAGTGTGGATAAATATCTGTCGTCCGGAGGCAGCCCAGACCCGGGCTGATGGACAGCCCAGGGCCGATGGACAGCTCAGGGCTGATCCAGCACAAGCTGTCCGCTGACGGTGTTCAGTTCCACACTGCCGCTGCCGTCACCCAGGCTGAAGTTCAGGCGCCGGGCTGGTCCATATTGCTCGCGTTGCACCTCGTCACTGCTCAGATTGTTTTGGATGCTGCCACCGGCATTGGTCTTGAGACTGAATTTGGCGCCGATCTGCGGCTCCAGAAGCAAGCGCAGATCGCCGCTGACGGTGCTGCCGTCGATGCGTGGGCTCGGCGAGCCGGTGAGGCTGATATCGATGTCGCCATTGACTGTGCTCAAATGCAGATCGGTCGTGCCCTGCAGAGAGGCTTCTGCCTCGCCGTTGATGGTGCTCAATTGGACTTCTTCTGCACGAGTGTCGATGCGCAGGTCTCCGTTGACGGTGCTGTATTCGACGCGTCCGCTGGAATCGCTGTCATCCACTTCGCCATTCACGGAATTGATTTCCACTCGTCCACTGTTGCCCGTGCTGGCGATGCTGCCGTTGACCGTGGACAACGACACGACATTGCTCAGATTGGCCGCGGTGATGCTGCCGTTCACGGTATTGATGCTGCTGCGGCCGCTGACATCCGCAATATCCACGGTACTGTTTACGCCGCGAAACTCGATCTCGCTTCCGCGCGGGACCACGATGGTCAGACGCGATCCGCCATCGGAATCGTTCCACGGACCGCCGAGGGGTCGGCGGGGCATCTCCACCTCGAAACGGGTGAACCCGCCCGAGGACTCCAGTGTGTATCCCTCGGCTTCCTCGTCCAGTGTTCCGCTGACACGGAAAGTA
>JBBTKA010000058.1:0-2762 GCA_038059145.1 Pseudomonadota bacterium | reverse complement strand
ATCGCCGCGCATGGCCTCAATCTCTATACGCTCGTTGGCGGTGACTTCCCGACTCTCGTCGACAGCCTGCTGGGCGTGGGCGCCACAACCCGCAATCGTCAGAAGCAGGGCGCTGGTGTGCAGCAGGATGGCTTTCCGGGTGCTCTTGGTGACGGGCTTGATGAGGGTCTTCATGGCGGTCTCCTGTGATTGCTTGAGTGGGTTGAGCGGCTGAGAGTCGAAGGGGGCGGTGATCATGGCGTCGCTCCCGGGTAGAAAACGCCGCCTATCGCATCGTTGAGTGCGACCTCTTGCAGGTACAACAACTCTTGGCGGTAAAGCTTGTCCAGTTGCTTGAGCAGGGCTGGCTCTTCGGGATAGAAACTCAGTGCATAGCGCACTTGTGCCACGGCTGCATCCAGCATGCCCAGATAAGGAGCCCAGCTCTCGGCTGCAGAAGGTGTCAGGGTTGCCAACTGCTGCGCCTTTTGCTGTTCATAGGTCTGTATCAGCAGCATTTCGGCAGTCATTGCTTGCTGCGACAACGGCGGCTGCAGTGGCAGTGGCAGTGGCAGTGGCGATTGTGCGGAAGGCATGAACCACAGTGCTGCCAGCACCGCTGCAGCGGCTACCGTCCAGGCGCGCCACTCTCGCCATGGTCGCCATCCCTGACTGAAGTTGCGGCGGCGGCCGCCCGACCCTGGTAGGCCGACAAGGCGCTCTTCGAGTGCAGGCCAGAGATCTCGGGCCGGGAGCAACTCTGCAGGCAGCGACTGCAGGGCTCTATCGAGCGCCTCGTCATCAATCTGTGTGTCGTGCTGATCAGCGTGCATGCAGCCATTCCTTCAACAATTGTCTCGCCCGGTGGTAATGGGCCTTCGATGAACCTTCCGCGATCCCCAGCGCATCCGCAATTTCCTGATGGGTGAAGCCCTCCAGAGCGAATAGCACGAACACCGCACGGGCCTGGGCTGGCAGGCGCTGAATGGCTTGTTCAATGTCCCTTTCCATCACCGCCGGCTGCGGTGCCGCAAAGTCGTCCGGCTCCTCACCCGTGATCAGTCGCAGTCCCTTGTCGCGTCGCCAAAGATCGATGGCGGTACGGGTGGCAATGCTATGCAACCAGGTACTGAAACTGCTCTCCTCACGAAACTCCGGCAGTTGCTGCCAGACCTTGATGAAGGTTTCCTGGCAGGCGTCCTCAGCGCGCTGCCGGTCAGCCAGCAAGCGCAGGCAGAGGGCATGGGTCCGACCGATATAGTGCGCATGCAGTTGCCGGAAAGCATTCAGGTCACCCTCGCGGGCGGCAGCAATCAAACTGGCCGTTGCTTCTGACATGGGGTTCCTGTGCGTGCGGGTCAGCAATAGGTCGCACGGGCGACGCAAAAGGTTTAGCAGGCTGCAGAAAAAGACGCTGGGAATCCGTACAACGGGACTCAGTGGTGGGCAAATTGACTGGCACCGGTGCCGAAGACGGCCCCGTCGGCACCGCTCAGGGCATCCTGCAAGCGGGTGATGGAGTCGCTGAGGTCGCAGGAAGAGACTGGTCGGCAGAACAGGTAGCCTTGCAGCACATTACACTGGTTCATGCGCAGAAAGTCGACCTGTTGATGAGTCTCCACGCCCTCCGCCACCACCTGCATGTTGAGCTTCTGTGCCATCGCGATGATGGCGGTGGTGATGGCCATGTGACTGCGGTCTTCCGGCAGGTTGCAGACAAAAGAGCGGTCGACCTTCAGCTTGTCCACCGGCAGGCGGGTGAGGTAGTTCAGCGAGGAATAGCCCGTACCGAAATCGTCGATGGAGATGGTCAGCCCCAGGTCCTTGAGTTGTTGCAGGATCACGATGGCCTGGTCGATATTGTCCATCAGCATGCTCTCCGTGATCTCGAGCTCCAGCCATTGGGCATCCAGGCCGGTTTCTTCGAGAATGCCTTTGACCATGCCAAGCAGATTCTGGTCGCGGAACTGGCGTGCGGAGAGATTGACCGCCACGGTTTGATTCAGGAAGCCCTCGGCCTGCAGTTTCTTGATCTGCAGACACGCCTTGCGCAGCACGATGGCGCCGAGTTCGACGATGAGTCCGGTCTCCTCTGCCACTGGAATGAAGCGATCCGGCGGAATCATGTCCACCTCCGCGTGCTGCCAGCGCACCAGCGCCTCGAATCCGCACACGGTGTTGTGCAGCAAATTGACCTGGGGCTGAAAATAGACGACAAAATTATCCCGCGACACGGCCAGGCGCAGCTCGTTCTCCAGTGACATGCGGGCCACTGACTCGATGTTCATGTCATCGGTAAAGAACTGGAAATTGTTGCGTCCCTGATCCTTGGCGCGGTACATCGCCAGATCGGCGTTACGCATGAGGACGCTGGCGTTCATGCTGTCCTCGGGTGCCAGCGTGATGCCGATGCTGACGCTGACAATGACTTCCTGCGAGGTGAGCTGGACCGGCTGGTTGAGCGCCTTGAGGATTTTGCCGGCCACATGAGCGGCGGAGCGGGCGTTGCGCAGATTGGGCAGGAGGATGGTGAATTCGTCACCACCGAGGCGTGCGACGATGTCTTCCTCGCGCACGCATTGTTTGATCCGGCGGGCTACGGTGCAGAGCAATTCGTCGCCGGCGTCATGGCCGAGCGTGTCATTGATGCGTTTGAACTGGTCGAGATCCAGGAACAGCAGGGCCATCAGGTTCTTGTTGCGGCGCACGTGCTTGAGACACTGATCGAGACGGTCCTTGAACAGGCGGCGGTCGGGAAGATCGGACACCGCGTCGCGGATGGC
>JBBTKA010000057.1:0-7405 GCA_038059145.1 Pseudomonadota bacterium | reverse complement strand
GCAGGTCCTGCTCGAGCAGCGGGTCGAACGTGATGGCGTGCAGCGAGCCGCCGAGAGTCGGAATGCCATTGCCGCCCTGGTCGCCCAAGGGGAACAATTCGGAGGAGATCAGCGCGCCGGCATGCAGGGGCTGATGGATGTCGCCCAGCAGGTGCAGCACCCAGCACAGGGCGACGGCTTTCTGCTCATCGGGGCTGTCGGCAGCGCGCAGCACGGAGAGATTGTAGTCCAGGGCCAGGACCACGTTGCTGGCATCACCCTCGTGAGTGATCGACTCGGCTCTCACGCCGTAGACCGGTGGCAGCGCTGGGGCGCCGACGTAGACGTTGCCCTGTCGGCCACCGCCTCTGATCCAGGCGCCATCGACCCAGTGCCAGTCTGGACGGTTATAGCGAATCTGCGCGTCGCCACCGAGGCCTCGGGCCATGTCCGGCCAGATTGCCGCCTGCCCGAAGGCCCAGCGCGCCTTTTCCGCGTCGCTGGCCACCATCACACTCGCCGGCATCTGCTCCAGAAAATCCTCCTGATAGCGCGGGTGTTGCTCCAGCAGGCGCTGCAATTCGGTGCGGGTTTCCTGCAGGAGGAGGTCCCAGGCCAGGTAAGCGCTCAGACGATGCCCGGTGGCATCCCAGGCGTAAGCGGTGCTGATGAGGCTGCATTGGCCGAGCATTAAAAGCCCAAGCAGGGCCAGTTTTCGAGCGGATAACATCATCGGAAGTTCATGTCCTGAAGGTGACGACGGGCGCGATTGTAGCAAAGAAATGTGGATTGAACGTCGTGGTCACACCTCCAGCCACTCTCGGCGCACCTCATCAGCCTGCATCAGGCTGGCCGGCGTGCCTTCGTAGACGATCTGGCCGTGGCCCATGACATAGAGGCGTTGCGAGATGCGCAGCGCGATGGTGAGCTTCTGTTCTACCAGGAGAATGGAGACGCCTCGGCTGGCGATCTCCTGCAGCAGCAGGCCGACCTGCTCGACCACTTTGGGCGCTAGGCCCTCGGTGGGTTCGTCGATCATGATCAGCTCGGGGTCGCCCATCAAAGTGCGGCACATGCAGAGCATCTGCTGCTCGCCGCCACTGAGCACACCCCCTGCGACATCCGCGCGCTCGCCAAGGTTGGGGAACATGGCGAACATCTCGTCCATGGTCCAGCGCGATGAGCCCTTCGTGTTCTTCATGCCCAGCAGCAGGTTCTGGCGCACGGTCAGGCCGGGGAATATGTCGCGATTCTCGGGGACGCAGCCGATGCCCAGCTGCGCGATCTCGTAGCTCTTCTTGCCAACAATCTGCTTGCCTTTGAACAGGATGGAGCCCTTGGGTTCCACCTCGCCCATGATGGTCTTGACGGTGGTGGAGCGCCCGACGCCGTTGCGGCCGAGCAGACTGACGATCTCTCCGGCGCCGACGCGAAAATTCACGCCACGCAGGATGTGACTCTTGCCGTACCAGGCGTTGAGATCCGCGACTTCAAGCATGTGGCGTTTCCCCCAGGTAGGCTTCCTGCACGCGCGGATTGCCGCGAATTTTCTCCGGCACGTCGGAAGCAATCACCTCGCCATACACCAGCACGGTGATGCGGTCGGCGACATCGAACACGATGTTCATGTCATGTTCCACCATCACCAGCGTGCGGCCTTCAGTGACCTTGCGGATCAGTGCCACGGCATTCTTCGCCTCGCTGTGACTCATGCCGGCCACCGGCTCGTCCAGCAATATCATCTCGGCACCACTGGCGATGGTGATGCCCAGTTCCAGCGCGCGTTGTTCGGCATAAGCCAGCTCGCCCGCCGGAATGTTGCGACGCTCGAACAGGCCGATTTCCTCCAGCAGCGCCTCGGCTCTGTCATTGAGTGCGGTCTGGCGACTGAGAAGGTGCCAGAAGGAATACTGGTAGCCCATCGACCACAGTAGCGCGCAGCGAACGTTCTCGAACACACTGAGCAGCGGGAAAATATTGGTGACCTGAAAGCTGCGCGCCAGCCCCCGGCGCGTGATCTCGAACGGTTCGAGATTATGGATGGGCGCGCCCTTGAAGAGGATCTCGCCGGCAGACACTTTGTAGCGCCCGCTGATCAGGTGGAACAGCGTGGACTTGCCGGCGCCGTTGGGCCCGATGATGGCGTGCTTCTCGCCCTGCTCGATATTGAGAGAGACGTCGCGGATGATCTGCGTCGGCCCGAAACTCTTGCAGACATTGTGCAGTTGCAGCAGGCTCATGGGTGACCGTCCTCCTGCCTCGGCAGACGCGGCAGTGTGTTGGCCTCTGACCACGCCTCGCGCAGCCGTGGCAAGGTGCGGCGCAGGAAGAAGAACGCCGCCGCCGTCACGCCGAACAGTAACGCCCAGCTGCCATAACCATCGGGCGACAATGCCAGGCCCAGGTACACAAACTCCGCTTCTTCGGCGTGGCTCATTTCGATCATCGCGATCATGCCCAGCACGAACACCGCGCCGGGTATGGCCGTGAGTGTGTAGGGCAGTAATAACAGTCGCATGCGTCCCAGTTGCCACGCCACCCGGTGCATCATCAACAGCCCCGTGAGGCCTCGGGGCAGGAACATCACGGTCAGCACGAAGAGAATGCCCAGATACAGCATCCATAGATCGGTGTAATTGCTCAGCAGCGAATTGATCAGCGTCAGCACCACGGCGCCGACGATGGGACCGATGAAGAAGCCGAGGCCGCCGATGTAGGCCATCAGCAGCACGCGGCCGGAGGTCGCCGCGTTGAGATTTTCCTCGGTCAGAATCTCGTAATTCACCGCGAAGATGCCTCCGGCGATACCCGCGAAAAATCCGGCCATGGCGAAGGAGATAAAGCGCACGCGGCGCGCACTGTAGCCGATGAATTCGGCGCGCTCGGGATTGTCGCGCACCGCATTGGCCATGCGCCCGGCCGGGGTCTGGGTGAACAGATACATGCACAGCACGGCGAAGAACATCCACGCGGCCGCGAGGTAATAGACGTGATCGTCCTGTGCGAAGTCGATGCCGAAGAAGGGCGGGCCATAGGTGCGATCACCACTCACGCCCGCCTCGCCGCCAAAGAATGACACCAGAATCAACGACGAGGCGGCGACCAGTTCGCCGATGCCCAGCGAGATCATCGCGAACACCGTGCCCGCCTTGTGTGTGGAGAAACTGCCGATGAACAGGGCGGCGAGCAACCCGAACACGCCACCGACAAGCGGGATCAGCGTGATGGAGAAACTGATGGTCTCGAACTCGATCATCATCATGGCGTGCACGGCCAGAAAACCGCCGAGCCCGAAATACACCGCGTGTCCGAAGGAGAGCATGCCACCCTGACCCAGCAGCATGTTGTAGCTGAGCGCGAACACGATGGCGATGGTCATCTGTGTGAAGATCGACAGCGACAACACGGAATCGAAGATCTGCGGCAACACCAGCAGCACCACGGCAAACACAATCCATATGGCCAGTCTGCCCATGCTCAGCTCTCCCGCTTCCCGAACAGCCCCGAGGGACGGAAGATCAGCACCACCACCAGCAGCAGGAAGGGCATGATGGGGGCGATCTGCGGCAGCGTGAGGCGCCAGATGTCATTGAGCGGGTGATCTGCAGCGACGCTCACGCCGATCAGATCGAGCAGGTCCTGCATGCCCACATCGGATGCAATCGCATAGGACTGCAACAGCCCGATCAGCAGCGAGGCTACCAAGGCTCCGGCCAGCGAGCCGAGCCCGCCGATGACCACGATCACGAACACGATGCTGCCGAGCACAGCGGCCATGCCGGGGAATGTCGTCAGCACGGGGCCTGCAATCACGCCCGCGAGTCCGGCCAGCCCGGAGCCGACACCAAACACCGCCATGAAGATGAAAGGGACGTTGTGTCCCAGATTGGCGACGGTGTTGGGATGCGTGATCGCCGCCTGAATGATGATGCCGATGCGCGTGCGCGTCAGCACGAAATACAGGCCGATGAAAATGGAGACAGAGATGAAGATCATGAAGGCTTTGTAGGCCGGGAAGTTCTGTCCGAATAAAGTGAACAGCGGAAAATCGAGCAGCGCCGGGGATTGGTAGTTCATCGTCGAGCGGCCCCAGAAGAACTGCACGGCCTCCTCGATCAGGAAAGCCAGCCCGAAGGTGAAGACCAGCTCGGCCACGTGTCCGGATTTATGCACCCGCCGCAGTCCGTAACGCTCGACCAGTGCGCCGACCACCCCGACCAGCAGCGGCGCGATGATCAGCGCGGGCCAGAACCCGGTGTAGAGGCTGATGGAGTACGCGAAGTAGGCGCCGAGCATGTAGAAGCTGGCGTGCGCGAAATTGAGCACGCCCATCATGCTGAAGATGAGGGTGAGGCCGCTGGCCAGCATGAACAGCAACAGTCCGGTGACGAGGCCATTCAGCGTTGCGAAGATCAGGACTTCCATTTAGATCACTGCTGCGGGCGCGTCATGCGGCAGCTGCTCTGGGTGATCGTCTCGTCCCTCGGCACTACGAACTCGGTGCGCAGCGCGAAGCCGGAATTGTCGGCGTCGATGTTGATCCCCTCATTGGTGTGCACGGAAATGTTCAGGTTCTGGAATATTTGATGATCGTCGGGACGCATCCAGATTTCCTCGCCGGTCATGGTGGTGATGCGCATGTCCTCCATCGCCATGGCGATGTCGTAGGGCTCGGCACTGCCCGCTTTCTCGATGGCGGCCGCCAGCATCATCAGCGCGTTGACGATGCGTGGCTGCGTAACATCCTTGTGTGGATTCTTCGCCTTGTAGGCGGCGGTGAATTCGAGACGCAGTGGTGCGGTTACCGGATTGGCAAAATCATTGTGCACCACATGGATCTGATTTTTACCGGCTTCGCCCAGTGTGGCGGTGATGCCGTCGTAGGCGGCGTAGAAAGTGTAAATTGGCACCTCCAGCCCGGCGTCCATGATGCCGCGGCCCAGAGCCACCATGTCGGCGCCCCAGTTGCCGGTGATCACCGCGTTGGCGCCGGATGACACAATCTTGGTGATGTACGGTGTAAAGTCCTTCACCTGTCCGATCGGGTGCAGCTCGTTGCCGACAATCTCGATGTCCGGGCGCTTGGCAGCCAGCATGCTGATCGCGGCATCACCAACGGCCTTGCCGAAGGAATAATCCTGACCAATGATGTAGACCTTGGTGATGTCAGGGTTCTTGGCGATGTGGCTGGTCATGGCCTCCATCTTCATGTCGGAATGCGCGTCGAAGCGGAAGTGCCAGAAGTTGCAATCGGCACCGGTGAGGATCGGGTCCACCGCCGCGTAGTTGATGAATAGCACCTGGGAGTCCGGATTACGACGGTTATGGCGATCAATCGCCGTGCTCAATGCACTGGCCACGGCAGAACCATTGCCGGAGAACACGATCTGCGTGCCCTCGCTGATGGCCCGGCGCAATTGCAGCTGGGATTCGGCGGCGCTGTTCTTGTTGTCGAGCGCCGTCACCTCGAACTTGCGCCCTCCGAGCACACCGCCCTTGTCGTTGTAGAAATAGTCGGCGGCGAAATCGAGCACCATGAAGCCACTCTCGCCGGTCGCGGCGAAGACCCCGGACTGGGGATCAATGAAGGCGATCTTGATGGGTTCCTGCGCGAAAGTCAGGCCGGCAAAACCAAGAGAAAAAGCCGTCGCCATTTGAGCGAGCAGGCGCAGACGCGGGACAGCGGATGGCAATAGCTTCATGATGAGAGTACTTGTGATTGTTGTTGTGGATGATGAGGTTCATGAGTCTTTTTCATAGACAATACAACAGCATGGAAGGCATCCCTGCGTTCAGCTTATGTCACAACATGGGCTCGGACATTAACCCAGACCGCTTTCCGAATCAAGGAATCCTTGGCTGCCACGCCGATCACGACGGAAGGAGTACAACCCGCGATGGAGCGCCTGTTTCACCTCTTTTTGAGCCAGCCTGCAAGCGACAGTTCATCCCTGTGGGAGCTTGCCTTGCAAGCGACGGGGTTCGCGTTTAAAGGCATCGCTTGCTAGGCAAGCTCCCACAACAGAGGCAGTGTCGCCGGCAGCTTACTCCTGTATCAGCAATTCACACTCGCGGGCAATTTCGGCACTGTCTGCCAGCTGTGCGAACCAGTCCGATTCTTCCTCACCGCGCAACATTCCGAACAGCACGCCCAGCAATGCACCACGATGCACGTTGTCGCCACCGACATTGGCGTTGGCCAGCAGCCCGGCGCGAGGATCATCACGGTACTTGTAAGCCAGGTACAGCACGCTGGGCCAGGAGTCACTGATATAGCAGGCGCTGGAAAACACGCGGCCGACGATGTCGCGATCGTCCCGTTTCTTGCGCAACAATGCCTCAATATCCAGCCCCAGGCTGCGCTGTGCCGTCGCAGCGTTCAACTCCTCAGCTGGCGTCGCTGGTTCGCGGAACAGCAATGCTTCGAGCAGTGCCGTATACGCCATGCAGACCCGCGCGAGAGACTCATCGGGATGCGTCAGGAACAGGTGCGTGCGGCATTGTGCCTGCGCGTCTTCCAAGGCAACGCCGTGCAGCCGCGCGCTCACGAACAGTGCCGCGATGCTGACGAGGCCGCCCACGGACGCCGTGTCGTGCGTGACCGCGCCGCAGCGCTCGGGGGGCAGGCCTTTTTCAAGGTTGGCAAAGAAGCCGCGATGCCAGGATTCCGCATAGGTGTCAGGATGAGCGGGGGGCTCTGCGGTCATGAACGCGATGTAGGTCTGCAGGAAGTGTTGTGCGTTGTAGCGTCCGCCGTTTGCCGCCAGGCTGCGCATCAAGACGCGAGTGCAGTGCGCATTGAGCGTGTTTTCCCCCGCGTGCATGCCGTGATGGTAGTGCATGCCGGGCACGCCCCAGAGGTGACGACGGCCCTTCAGAATCACGTCGCCCACGATCTCGCGCTGCCCACCCTGACTGCCGCGTCCACCGTGTTGGGTGGAGTGCAGCGGCATGATGGGAGAGGGGTGTCGATGTGGCGCGTCCTCAAGGCCCCGTATCCCGCCGGGAAATGCGCGATCGATATCCAGCGTGTTGTAGAACCAGTGCACAGGCATTGCCAGAGAGTCGGCAACGAAGAGGTTGTGCAGAGCGGCGCGGGCGCGCGCTCGCGTTGTTTGCGTGATCATGAGTCTTTCTGTGGCCTCGGAATGGGGTGTTCCGGGATATACGCATCTGCCAGCCAATCGGGTCTTATGCAGTCCTGCAGATTTGTGGCGATGAACTGCAGGAGACGTTGTGCGGGCTGAGGCAGTCGTCGCGCCTCGTGTCGGACGATGTACCAGTGACTGTGCAGCGGAAAGCCTTCCACTGAGAGTAGAGCATAGTGCTCGCGACCTTCCAGCAGCGTGTGTTCAGAGATCACGGAAATGCCCAGTCCGGAGGCCACACTCAGACGGATGGCTTCGTTGCTCTCGATCTGCATGGT
>JBBTKA010000056.1:0-9718 GCA_038059145.1 Pseudomonadota bacterium | reverse complement strand
CCTCGGGCACGGCGGCGAAAGACGTGCGCAGGCCGGGCGAGACGCTTTTGGACAGGGTGGTCAGGTAGATGCAGTTGTCGGGCGAGTGCACCTGAATGGGCGGCGGCGCATCGGGATTAAGGAAACGGTGGACGCCGTCCTCGATGACATTGGCATGCGCGGCCAGTATGCCGATGGTGCGCTGGGTCCGGCTGATCTCCCGCTCTGGGTTGAAGTAGGAGTAGGTGCTGTTGTGGTCGAGTGCGTCCAGGTTCGGAACGTCCGTCTCTTCGCAGTCGAGCAGCGAGCGCTCATCCTGCAGAGGCGTGCACTCTGGCAGAGCGAGGCGGGCCTGCTCGCGTGCGCTGATGTCTTCGATGGTACGGCGCATGTCCAGTGTAGTCGGCAGCCGTAGCTGTGTGCGCTCTGGATCTCTATCAACATCCTGCCCCACCCGCGGCGGCATGGTGGGGAAGTGCAGGGCGCGGCTGGGGGCTACCGATGGGGCAGTCAAGGCAGGTTCCTGCGTCAGGGGCGGACGATCGACGATCTGCTGTGCTGCCTCTTGAGACGTGGTCGGAGTTGCCGGAGTCTGAACGGGTATGGGCGGCTGCGCCGGTGCCGGAGGAATAATCCTGAGCCTGATTGATGCGACGCTGATGCGCGAAAGTGGAGGCTCTGCCTGCAGGTTGAGCACCAACACCAGGGTAAGCAACAGTGTGTGCATCGCAAGGCTTGCCACTACGGGGATCAGCGATGTCGGGACCCGGCTCTTTCGGTCAGGCCGTTGCCCTTCGTCAGCCCACGAGAGATCGCCCGCCTGCGGCAGCGCAAAGCATGGCTCCCGGCGCATGCTGGCGGCACTGTCCAAAGATTCGAAGATCGTCGCGTCCGCATTGTGCATGGAGGGCTGTCGGCACTATCAAGTTGATGTGCCGTGTTTGACAGCCCGGAGCTGGGCGGGTTCCTGATTAAAGGCTGCAACCACACCTTCGGCAAAAAGCCGCGTCGGCCTCGTGTATCGCTAGGTCGCAGGCCTGACAGGGCTTGGTGATTTGCGCGGGAGCATCCTGACGGCGCTGTTCGGTGAACAACTCTGCCCCGACGATGCCTGTCGGCACGGCGATGATGCCGTAACCCGCAATCATCGCCAGTGCGGCGATGGCTTGTCCGAGCGGTGTATTGGGCGCGATGTCACCGTAGCCGACAGTGGTGACGGTCACGATCGCCCAATAGATGCTCTTCGGGATGCTGGTGAAACCGTTCTCCGGTCCCTCGATCAGAAACATCAGCGTGCCGAATATCACTGTGAGGTTCAGCACCCAGAACAGAAACACGATGATTTTTCTGCCTGAGTTCACGAGCGCGCTGAAGAGGATGTCGGCCTCGCCGACATAGTGGAACATCTTCAGCACCTTGAAAATGCGCAGCACCCGCAACACGCGAATCACGATCAGGTAGGGTGAGGCAGCAAACAGGACGGTGAGATAGGTCGGCAATATCGACAGCAGGTCGACGATGCCATAAAAGCTCAGGATGTACTGGCGGGGCTTGGGCGTCACGTAGATCCGCACGACGTACTCCAGCGTGAAGATGATGGTGAAAAACCACTCCAGCGCATAAATCGCGGGCCCGTAATTCGCATGGATCTGACTGACCGAATCCAGCATGACCGCGACCACACTGATGGCGATCAACGAAATCAGAACAACGTCGAAAAGCCTCCCGGCCAGCGTCTCGTAGCCGAAGATGATTTCGTTGAGCTTGGACTTTAGCGTGTGGTTGGTGGCATTCATGTTGGCGCCTGGACTGCCGGGAAATTTCGGGCTGACGGGAGTCTATTCACGCGGGGCTTAAATGCAAGTGTATTTGGGTGAGATGGGCGTAGCTGGTGGTTCCTGACCCATCTGGTGCATGGTAAATCCTGTGCAGCTCAGTGACTGACGATCTGATTGAAGCCGTCGATGATGGTGGTGAGTTCTTCTGGATCAATGCGGCCGATTCGATCACCTATTCGCTCCACGGGCAGAGTGCGGATCTGACTGATCTTGACTCAGGAAGTCATGGGCAGACAGCTGTTGTCCAATCGGTAGGTCAAGGGGAAACCTGCCTTCTGTGGCTGGCTGGTGATTGCCATGGCGACGACTGTCCCCGAGCGTTGATTGAAAATGTCGTGGCTCAAGATCAGTACCGGGCGTCGGCCAGCCTGCTCATTGCCGCGCACCGGGTTCAAATCGCCCCAGCGGATTTCGCCTCTCAGTATTCCGGCCACTCAGCAAGCCCCTCTTGTGTGTCTTCTTCGGCTAATGCCTGCTCGTACGCCGGATCCAGCTTGGCGCACTCCTGCGCCAGCAGGTTCCGGTTCAGGCGCTCCAGTTTTTCGGTGATCGCTTCCTGAATGGCGCGGCTGCGGCTGGGGAACATTTGATTTCTCACCAATGTGTCGATTTCTTCCAATACCTTGGAATCAAGGCTAATGGCAATCTTGCTGCTGCTCATAGGACTCTCCTTGGTATGAGTGTTGGTCATACCGGGGGTGGCTGTCAAGATTCCCAACCGCCTGTGCTATGATCGCCGCCTCATTTTTCGGACTTTTCAGGACTGTGCGATGAAACTGGATATGCCCCCTTTTCAGCAGGCGCGAGTGCTCGTGGTTGGCGATGTGATGCTGGATCGGTACTGGCATGGCAAGGCCACGCGGATCTCCCCGGAGGCGCCGGTGCCGGTGGTGCGGGTCAACAATCGTGAGGATCGGCCGGGTGGGGCGGGCAACGTGGCGTTGAACATCGCGGCACTCGGGGCAGCGGCGTCGCTGGTGGGCATTGTCGGGGCGGACGAGGCGGGCGACGAGCTGCGTTCACGTCTGCAGGCGGCAGGGGTGCTGTGCGATTTCGCGGTGTCGAGCGCGGCGCCGACCATCACCAAGTTGCGGGTGATAGCCCAGCATCAACAACTCATCCGTCTGGATTTCGAACAGGATTTTGGTGCCGAAGCGGTGGCCTCTCTGGAAGCCCGCACCGAGGCGTTGCTGGGCAATGCGCAGGTGCTGGTGCTGTCCGACTACAACAAAGGCGCGCTGCAGAACACCCGTGAGCTGATCGCCGCCGCGCGCGCGCACGGCATTCCTGTGGTGGCCGATCCCAAGGGCTCGGACTTCAGCAAGTATCACGGCGCCACCGTGATCACGCCCAATCTCAGCGAGTTCGAAACCATTGTCGGCAAATGCCGCACCGAGGAAGAACTCTCCGCCCGTGGTCTGAAGCTGATGGCCGAGCTGAATCTGGAGGCACTGCTGATCACTCGTGGCGAGCACGGCATGACGCTGCTGCGCCCCGGCCATCCCGAACTGCACATGCCGACCCGCGCGCAGGAGGTGTTCGATGTCACCGGCGCTGGCGACACCGTGGTGGCCGTGCTGGCGGCGTCGCTTGCTGCGGGTCATTCGCTGGATGAAGGCACCGCGCTGGCCAATCTCGCTGCCGGGCTGGCGGTGGGCAAGCTGGGCACCGCCGCCATCAGCGGGCCAGAATTGCGCCGCGCGATTCAGCGCGAGGAAGGTTCCGGTCGTGGCGTGATGACGGCCGAGCAGTTGCTGCTGGCGGTCGAGGACGCCCGTGCTCACGGCGAGAAGGTGGTGTTCACCAATGGTTGCTTCGACATCATTCACGCGGGTCACGTCGGCTATCTGGCCGAGGCGCGCAAGCTGGGCCAGCGCCTGATCGTGGCGATCAACGACGATGCCTCGGTCAAGCGTCTGAAAGGCCCGGGGCGTCCCATCAATCCCGTCGAGCGGCGCATGGCGGTGCTGGCTGGCTTGGAAGCGGTGGACTGGGTGGTGTCGTTTGCCGATGACACGCCCGAGGCGCTGCTGCATCTGCTCAAGCCGGACATTCTGGTGAAGGGTGGCGACTACAGCATCGATCAGGTGGTGGGTGGCGAATACGTGCTCGGTTACGGCGGCGAGGTGCATGTGCTGGCGTTTCTGGACAATTGCTCGACTTCGGCTATCGTTGAGAAGCTTAAGGGATAAATCCGTCAGCGTTCATGATCAAGGAACCGACACACTCATGTCTCAGTCACCCCGCACGCCATCGCCCATAGGTCGCTTCTTCCGACTGCTGGGCCGCACCATCGATACCCTCCGCACCTTCATTGGCCGTCTGCTGTTTGTCCTGGTGCTGGTCGTGGTATTGCTGCTGCTCTTCGGTGGGCCGACACCGCTGCAGGTGCCGGACGGCGGGCTGGTCGTCATCAATCCTCGTGGACCCGTGGTTGAACAACCGGGCGAGGTCGACCCTGCCACCTTACTGCTGGGCTCCGGCGAGCTGGCGACCACGCCGGTGCGGGACATCACCGACACCCTCAAGCGTGCCGCCGAAGATGAACGCATCGCGGGGGTCGTGCTCAATCTTGGCGAGATGACCGGCATCAGCCCAGCCAATCTGGAGACGGTGGGCGCGGCGCTGCAGGCCTTCAAGGCGAGCGGCAAGTCGCTGATCGCGCATGGCGATTACTACGATCAAGCTCAATATTTGCTGGCCTCCTACGCCGACACCGTCTTCCTGCACCCGATGGGGCAGGTGCTGCTGCCGGGTTATGGCGGCAGTCAGCTGTTCTACAACGAGCTGCTCGACAAGCTGGGCGTCAACGTCCACATCTTCCGCGTCGGCACTTACAAGGCGGCGGTAGAGCCCTTCGAGCGCAACAACATGTCCGAGGAGTCCCGTGCCAACAGCCAGCAACTCGTGGATGAACTGTGGCAGCGCTACCTGACGCAAGTGGCCGAGAATCGCGGGCTGAGTGAGCAGTTGCTGCGCAGCTACACCAACGACTTCGGTGATCATCTGCTGGCTTCGGACGGCGATACGGCGATGACGGCGCTGGAACACGGGCTGGTCGATGAGCTGATCAGCCGACCACAGTTGCGCAACCGCCTGCGTGAACTCGCAGGTGGCGCCGAGGGCGATGCGGCCGCCGGTACCATCGAGTTTCAGCAATATCTGAGCGTGACCGATGCTCCTTACCTGCCGGCAGAGAACGAGATCGGCGTGATCGTGGCCGAGGGCACCATCGATGTCGGCGACCAGCCGCGCGGCGTGATCGGTGCCGATTCACTGGCGGCGTTGATTCGGGAGGCGCGCCGGGATGACAGCATCAAGGCCGTGGTGCTGCGCATCGATTCCCCGGGAGGCTTGGCGCTGGCGTCGGAGTTGATCCGTCAGGAGCTGGACCTGCTGCAGTCGAGCGGCAAGCCCCTGGTGGTCTCGATGGGCGGCACGGCTGCCTCCGGAGGCTACTGGATCTCCGCGATGGCGGACGAGATATGGGCGTCGCCCGTGACGGTCACCGGCTCCATCGGCATCTTCGGCATGATTCCTACCTTCGAGGGCAGCCTGGCCTCCATCGGCGTCTATGCCGACGGCGTAAGCACCACGCCGCTGACGCGCGCCGATCCCTTTACGGGCGTGAGCGGGCCTCTGGCGACGGTGTTTCAGGCCACGGTCGAGGATGGATACCGACGCTTCCTGCGGCTCGTCGCCGAGGGGCGTGGCATGACGGAAGAGCAGGTGGACGCAGTAGGGCAGGGACAGGTCTGGAGCGGGGCGCAGGCGCAGCAATACGGCCTGGTCGATCAGCTCGGCGATCTGGACGATGCCGTGGCGGCCGCCGCGCGTCTGGCGGAGGTGACGGACTATCAGATGCGCTACATCGAGACGCCGATGTCTCCCGGCGAGGTGCTGTTGCAGGGGATGGCGCAGAACATCGGCTCGGTGGCGGCGGGGAAAATGTTGCTGGGCGGTGACGGTAACGCGGCTCTGGGTGGCGCCATTCAGGCCAACATCCTCGGCGGCTGGCAGCGCATGTTCTCCGATCTCTCGGCGCTGCGACTCAATGATCCGCTGAACCTCTACACCCTCTGCGAATTCTGCGCGGTACTGCGCTGAGCCGCGCTGCCCTGAAAAAATCTGCTGTGTGCTGTGTGCTGTGGGAGCGGGCCCTGCCCGCGATTTGAACGAGCGCGAAAGCCGATCGCGGGCAGGCCCGCTCCCACAGAATGGCATTAGCGGTATTGGGTTAGCAGGCTGCCGCAACAGCCGCCTCGACATTCTGCCGCAGGTGCACCGGGTTGATGGTGCCGACGATAATGGCGCTGACGCCCGGCTTGCCGAAGATGAATTCCATGTTTGCCTTGACCGGGTCGGTGCCGCTGCCCAGCGCATGCCCGCTGTTGAGCGCCTTCTTGATCAGCACACCCTTGTGCAGCGTGTGCGCGAGATCGATCACCTCGCCATCCTCGGTCGCGCCGGGGTGGTAGGTCACCATCACCACATCGCTGTTCTCCACCGCCAGCCGTCCACCTGCCACCGTCTTGGTGGACATGCCGAACGCGCGGATCAGGCCCTCTTCCCGACAGCGCGTCAGCGCCTCGAAACAGTCCGTCCGCACGATGATGTCTTCGTCGTTGCCGTCGGAGTGCACCAGCACCAGGTCGAGATAGTCGGTGCGCAGGCGCTGCAGGCTGCGCTCTATGCTGCGGCGCACATGGGCGGCGCTGAAGTCGAAGAAGGACTTGCCCTCCACGAATTCCTCGCCGACCTTGGAGCAGATCACCCAGTCGTGTCTGTTCGTCAGCAGCTGGCCGAGGCGCTCTTCGCTGCTCCCGTAGGCGGGCGCCGTGTCGATGAGATTGATGCCCTGCTCGCGGGAGAGGCTCAGCAGCTCGCGTACCTGCTGGTCATCGGGCAGTGCGAAGCCGGTGGGGTATTTGACACCCTCATTGCGGCCGATCTTGACGGTGCCGAGGCCGAGGCAGGAGACCTCCATGCCGGTGCTGCCCAGTGGTCGGCGGGCTAAAGGTCTGAGGCTGTCAAGGTCGGAAGTCATGCCCTCAGGCTCCTCTGAACAAGTGCTCCCAGCGCGGCTTCGCCACCTCCGGGAAATCGAAACAACTGGAGAGCGTGGCGGAGGAATCCGCATTGGCCGCCGGTGCCGCCTGCGGCTGCACGCCTTGGCGCTCCAGCTCTGCACAGACGCTGTCGGAGAGATCCGGTGTCAGCGTGAGCTTGGTCGGCCAGGTGATCAGCAGGTTCTGCTTTGCGCTGACGAAGGCGTTGTCCGGGCGCTGCAGGTTGGGCAAGCGGGGCTCGGCACGATTGATGAAGAAACTGCTCCACTGCACCGCGCTGAAATCCACCCACGGGAACGCTTCACTGAGCTGGCGCTGCCCTTCGGCCTGTTGCTCCTCAGCGCTGCGCTGAACGCCGCTCTCGGCGATCTCGCCACCGATGTACCAGATCCAGCCGCCGCTCTCGGAAGTCGGGTCGGGATGGGAGGTGACGGTCAGCCGGGGCGTCATGCCGAAGCTGTCGCCGATGCAGTGGACGAACGCAGGCTGCGCATGAGGCACGCGGGCGGCGAGCATGTGCAAGGGGCGTATCTGCATCTCGGGTTGCGTGATGCCCAGTTGTTGCAACAGCGGGCCATTGCCCTCGCCAGCGCACAACACGAAACGCTGCGCCTTCAGGCTCACCGTGCCGCTGTGGCTGTGCAGCGTCAGGCTGTCGAGGCGCCCGTCCTCCGCCAGCACCGTCTGCATGTTCTCGGTATCGATACGCAAGATGCGGTCGCGGTGCGGTTCCGCCAGCAACGAGATCAGCGACGGCGTGTCCACCACAAAGTCGGAGAGCCGGTAGAGCGCACCGGAGATGTCGCGGCCCCGGAAGAAGTCCGGATAGTCGCGCTCGTCGAGCGCATCGATGCGGCCGCGCAGCGCCTTGCTGCCGAGGAAAGTCTTAAGGCGCGAGCGGTAACCGCCACTCGACCACATGTAGTAATGGGGAGAGAGCACGCGGCAGCCGCGCAGATCGACATCGCCCTGGCCCAGCAGGCAGCGCCGCCAGTGTTCGGGCATCGCCGCAATGGCGCTGCTGGCGGGGCTTAGCACGCCGTTCAGGGCGTACTTGAGGCCGCCGTGGATGATGCCCTGGGAGGCAATGGTCTGGCCGCCGCCGAGGGTCGACTTCTCCAGCAGCACGGCGTCAAAGCCCCGCTGGCGCAGACGGTTGAGTAGCCACAGGCCGGCGATGCCGCCGCCGACGATCACAATGTCTGTGGAAAAAGTTTGATTCATAACGCTGACTCACGGTGCCCGGTGAAAGTTTGCTACAGTGCGGCAACCCGTAACTGGCCGCCCGACTGAAGGCCGCCAATGGTAGCACGGCCTATACACCGTCATTGAAGGTTGCCTTGAACAGAACCACCTACAATATTCTCTTCACCCTTGTCCTGCCGTTGATCATCCTGCGTCTGCTGTGGCGTGCCGTGCGCGCGCCAGCCTACGCCCGGCGCTGGGCCGAGCGCTTCGGATTTGTCACCCTCACGTCCGCGCAATCCGCGTGCGCCGGGAAGTGGATCTGGGTACACGCGGTTTCTGTCGGAGAATCCATCGCCGCAGCGCCCATGATCCGCAAGCTGCGCGCCGAACATCCCGAGCTGCCGATTGTCGTCACCACCATGACCCCGACCGGTTCCGAGCGCGTGGTAGACATGTTCGGCGACGATGTCTGTCATGTCTATGCGCCCTATGACCACCCCTTCGCCGTGCAGCGTTTTCTCAAGGCCTTCCGGCCGCAACTGCTGGTGATCATGGAGACGGAGCTGTGGCCGAACATCATCCATTACAGCAAGGCGAGCGGGGCGCGGGTGATCGTCGCCAACGCGAGGCTGTCGGAAAAATCCGCGCGCGGCTATGAGAAATTCGCGAAGCTCGGCAAGCCGATGCTGCAGCAGATCGACTGCATCGCCGTGCAGGGTCCGAACGATGCCGACCGCTTCCGGCGCCTCGATGTGCAGGACCAGCAGCTGCGCATCACCGGCAGCATCAAGTTCGAGATGGACCTGCCGGAAACGCTTGAGCAGAAGACGAGGGAACTGCGTGCGCTGATTCATGGCCCGGACAGTCATCGCCAAGGCCTGCAAGGTCAGCGACCAGTGTGGATCGCCGCCAGCACGCGCGCCGCGCCTGGCGTCAGCAAATCTGTCGACGAAGAAGTCAAAGTGCTGGCGGCGTTTCAACGCTGTCTGCAGGAGATTCCCGATCTGCTGTTGATACTGGTGCCACGTCACCCCGAACGCTTTCGCAGCGTCGCCACGCTCTGCACCGACCTCGGACTGAATGTCGTCAAGCGTAGCGAGCAGCGCGCCGTCACTGCCGACACCCACGTGCTGCTCGGCGATTCCATGGGCGAGATGCTCGCGTATTTCAGCGTCAGCGATGTGGCCTTCGTCGGCGGCAGTCTCGTCGACACCGGCTGCCACAACGTGATCGAACCTGCCGCGCTCGGCTTGCCCGTTTTCGTCGGTCCTTCGCAATTCAATTTTCAAGCGATCTGCGAACAGTTGCAGGAGGCGGGTGCACTGCGCACCGTCGCCAATGAAGATGAACTGGCCATGGCCGTCATCGGTACACTGCGCGATGAAGACATGCTGCGTCGCATGGGGGAGGCAGGCAAGCAGTTCATCGCCGCCAATCGCGGTGCGCTGCAGCGCACTTGCGACATTGTGCTGGAAAATCTCCGCTCTTTTTGAAATGACCGATAAAAAAATTGATAACAATCATCGAGGTGAAAAATGACAAGATTAGCTGGCGCAATGGCACTTTTACCTCTCGCGATATTACTGTCCGAGGCAGCGTCTGCGGACACCTACTTCGAAGGATCTGTTGTCGATTACGGCGACA
>JBBTKA010000055.1:4387-7107 GCA_038059145.1 Pseudomonadota bacterium | reverse complement strand
CATGCCTGCCATCGCGGTACGAGAGCTCTTTGACGCCGCATACAGAGAGTCACCGGAAATCATAGTCAATGCTATTTATGACATGCAGGCCGTCTATGACAGAGACGCTGCTACCAATTCGTTTCTGCCGATCATTCTGTTCCTGAAAGGCTACCAGTCGATCCAAGTGCATCGTCTTGCGCATTTTCTCTGGAAGCGGGATCGCAAAGATCTAGCCTTGTTCATGCAAAGTCGCAACTCAGAAGTATTTGGTGTGGACATCCATCCGGCGTGCGTCATGGGCAAGGGCATTATGTTCGACCATGCCACCGGCATTGTGATTGGAGAAACCACTGTCATTGAGGACGATGTCTCCATCATGCAGTCCGTCACACTGGGAGGGACTGGAAATGAAAAGGGTGACAGACACCCCAAAATTCGATCAGGAGTACTCATTTCCACCGGAGCGAAGGTGTTGGGCAATATCGAGATTGGCGCAGGCGCAAAGGTAGGAGCGGGAAGCGTTGTACTCAATGACGTTCCTCCCTGTACTACAGTGGTTGGGGTCCCAGCACGCAAAGTAGGAAAGCCATGCTCCGATCCGGCACGCACAATGGATCAGAATGTCTTCAACGACCAGTCTGCGAATGGCCACGACTAGCGGGGCTTGTCATCTATCCGTCACGCTGGAACGCGATACTGTGCACCGATTAACCAGCGGACACAGATCATGGGCGATAACCTCGTTAGACTCCGAAATTTGCTACCCGACGACAATGTTTTGCCATCCGCGGAGCTGACGTCCCTTTTTCTGGACATTCTTCACAACAATTCGGTAACGGCGCTGTTCCAGCCCATCATAGATTTCAACAAGCAGTCAATCTTTGGCTATGAGTCGCTGATCCGCGGCCCCTCCGACAGCCCCTTGCATAATCCGATGATGTTGTTCGACGTCGCCAGGCGCGAGGGGAGACTTACCGATCTCGACCTGCTCTGCCGCCGAACCGGCATTAAAGGCTTTAAGGACAAGCGTCTTTCCGGAAAGCTTTTTTTAAATACAACCCCTCAGGGCCTTTTGGAGCCCGGCTACAAGACTGGACTTACACTGGAATTTCTGCAGGAAATTGGCCTGCGGCCTGAGCACGTTGTAATAGAACTCACCGAACAGTATCCGATGAACGATTTGAGAATCATGGGAAACGCGCTGAGTCACTATCGCGAGATGGGTTTCGAAATTGCCATTGATGACCTCGGTGCGGGCTACTCGGGGTTACGTCGCTGGTCCGAGCTACGCCCTGAATATGTAAAGATAGACAGACACTTTATTCAGAATATTCACAGCGATTCTGTCAAGCAATCGTTTGTTCGCTCCATCGTCGATATCGCCAAAGAATTGAACTGCAAGGTTATCGCTGAAGGCATCGAGGGCCGAGAGGAAAGTCAAATACTCATGGAAATGGGCATTGCCTACGGTCAAGGTTACTTCTTTGCCAGACCAGAGGCTTCTCCTCCTTACACATTGCCGGAAGCCCTCTTTCGCTATTCCGGCAGAAAAATAATCCGCCATCAGTTCCTGCAATATCGCGAAGGAATAACCGACCTGCTAGTGCCGACTCCCCATCTAAATCCCTTCCACGCACTCGAAGACGCCTACCAATTATTTGTGAAGAATGAATCCTATACAGCGATTCCTATCGTTGATGATCTGCTAAGTCCCGTGGGACTTCTTCGAAGGAGCAAGCTACTCTCCACATTCTCGACGCAATTTGGCAGATCTCTACATGGCGCAAAGTCGGTACAGAATTTCATGGACAGCAGCATTGTTGTCGTCGAAAAAGACTGGAACATTGAACAAGTGAGCAACCTTGTTACTGACAATATGAAATCGCAAATCGAGGCAGATTTCATCATTGTGGAGCAGGGAAAGTACAGTGGCGTCGGCAAGGTACTCAGTCTTCTAAAAAAAATTACCGACCTGCAGATTCGCAATGCCCGCTACGCAAATCCTCTTACACTGCTTCCAGGCAACGTGCCCATTTATGAGTGCCTGGACCAGCTTATCAGCGAGCAAAAGAGTTTTTCGGTCGCCTACTGCGACATCGATAATTTCAAACCTTATAACGACGTCTATGGGTATGGCGAAGGCGACAAGGTGATCAAGCTGATTGCAGACATACTGCGCTGCGAAGTTGACACAAGCGAAGATTTTATTGGTCATGTTGGAGGCGACGATTTCATCATCATATTCTCCAGCCCAGACTGGACCGAGCGCTGCAACAGAATTCTCAATTCATTCAGTACGCAGATGCAAGACTTCTACACAGATGAGGATCGAAGTCGCGGCGGAATATTTTCGATCTCTCGCGAAGGCGACGAACGCTTTTTTCCAATTATGACGCTCTCAATCGGCGTGGTAACACCCAACACCAGCCAATTCATTTCACATCGTGATATCGCCATCATGGCCAGCCAAGCTAAACACAACGCAAAAAATATTCTAGGCAATAGCCTGTTCATCGAACGGCGGCAATCCTGACCTCGAGCGTCAAGATCATAAAATCAGCGAGAGCTCACTGTGGAGAGATTGCGAGACGAAAACCAATGAATGGCCGGCGCGCGCCGGGGTCTGCCGCCCCGCGTACGGCAGATCGTGCATTGTTTTCTGCATCGCTGAAAGCACCTCCACGCATTACCCAGAGTGCATCCTCGGATAAATTTTCGCGATCATCCGATGGGTCAAA
>JBBTKA010000055.1:0-4377 GCA_038059145.1 Pseudomonadota bacterium | reverse complement strand
GGGTCAAACGGCAATGGTTGGTAAGGGCTGCGCGTCCACTCCCAAACATTTCCGCTCATATCGCTGAGCCCGTAGACACACTCCGGACAATTGAAGCTTCCTACCGCCATCGTGGCCGTACCGGAATAATTTGCCCTGTCCTTGCGCGGTTGATTACCCCATGGATAAATGCGGCCATCTGTCCCTCTCGCAGCTTTCTCCCACTGAGCTTCGTCAGGCAAAGTCAGTCGCCATCCCCTCTGCAATAGCGCCTTAATCGTAACAGGAGTTTGGGCAGATTCCTTGAGCTGCAACTCCAACCAGCGCGCGTAAGCCAATGCGTCTGTCCATGAAACATAACTTACTGGATGATTTGGAGCTCCTTGCATCGACATTGGATCGACTCGATAACCCGTGGCATCGACAAAAGCGCTGAATTGAGCAACGGTAACCTCATAACGAGAAATATAGAAAGCCGGAAGATCAACTGCACCTTGTCGACGGGCCTCCGACCAGCGCTCGTTCTCGAACGCCATTGGATCAAGCAGAGGATTGCTTCCCATTTGGAATGTACCAGCCGGCACTTCAACGAATCCAAGCATATTCTCGTTGTGAAGGTAAAAATTGAGTGCTGCAAACTCGACCGCTTTTTCTGGTGAAATCTGTGCTGTTGAATCTGCCTGCTGCGCCAGTGCTCCTGAACTCAGTATTTGCAGTGCAATCCCGCAAGTTATGCCGGCGGTTACAATGAAAGGCACTAATCCCAAAGTTGAAAGGCCAATTTTTAATGCTGAATAATAACCCATCGAAATATCAGACCTCTGCTTTCAACTCTTTTGGCCCGGCGGTGACCAGCACCACCTCTGCACTCCGCTACAGAGAACTTATCGTATTAGGACAGGCAAATTGCCAACCGTGCTCGCAAGCCCTTTGATTTAACTGATCTTCAGGCATGTCCATTAAATTTTGTCCCCCTTGTCTAAGTAACAACCTTAAATCGAAGGTCCTGGGGTCGGAGCGTGTCACAGTAGAAGAGTCCAAGAGATTCAGACAGCCAGCTTGAAATCGAAGCTCACAGGCGCGCGCGAAGTAATTCGAAGCTAGATCAGAATCAGTCGGAATAATTTTGCCTTCCGCATAATGAGCACCCAATTCATTGCAAGCCCATCCTGAGTTATCACTACAATATGTGGACTCCAGCAACAGAAGTCGATCACAGCCGTGGGTGCGATCTTCTGCGCACGCATTTTCCCAGAATGGCAGACTGTCCCCAACGTGACGCCCATCAGTTTTGCCGATCAACGTCATCGTAGCAAAGAATGCCATCCAGACAGCCATATGAGCGAGGTTGGCTCTTCTGCTGGGTACAACTCCAAGGCCTATTCGCTCCAGGGCTGGCTTATCGCGCAATGATTGCACTGTCCTGTCAATCCATTGGACACTTAGGTTCAACAGGGGAACACAAAGCAATTTGTCGTAAAACGTAGGAGCACCGAATGAGCTCAGGATAGTGTAGAGGGCAAAAACCCCAAGACCATATAGTATTCCAAAGATCAATTTGCCTGGTGGAGTTCGAGGTGATGTAGACGGGTCCGTCACCAGCAGATGCAGACCGAGAAATACAGCCGTCGGGATTTCTGAATCAAGAAAATAGGGTACTCCTGTCAGAGAATAGTAGAGTGCGCTCAAGCCGAAGAGCACGGCAGCGGCAGATGCTGATACTAGAGTGATTGAAAAGAAATACATCACTACAAGCCCGCCAAGGAAAAGGTAAGTATAGATTCCTGGAGCCAAGCTAAGTGTGGAAGCGATCTGAGGCCCCCACGTAATATCAGTGCTATTAGTTAGAATAAGAAATAGTGAGAAGAGCCCAAGGGTAAACGCAGACGGATTAAAGATGTGAGTACTCTTACCATCACGATTCCATCGGACGAACTCCTTTCCCAAGAAGCCAACCGCAATCATTAAAAACTGCAGATAGAACCAATCATCACGGAACCACATGAACAAATTGGTGCTGAATATAATTGGGAAAGGACCAAATCCAAGCAGATAATTTTCACGCCTAGACCAAGCCAATAGAATATCGAATGCATACGCAAAGAATATCTGCGAAATGAGCAACAAGGCATGCTCTTGCACAGGAGGCCAATGCCAACCCCAATAGGTGTATACCGATAGATGCACCATTGCCTGGATGTAATGCTGCGGCCGTGGTTTGGCCAGAACAAAGCTTTTTACAAATCCAGTCCGTTTAGAGCGCACGTACAAAACGATCAACCACAGAGCCAGCAAGAATGTTGCCAGCCAGAATGACCGCACAATTACGTCGTTGCTCTGCACACGAGGCAAAAATGAAATTAGAAAGAATGTAATCGTAAACGCCAGTGGAACGAGAAACAAACTTTGGCCAGTAAGTTTACGAACCGCTTCTTGATCAGACTGCTTTTCGGGGGCCCCTTTCCTTTTGGATTGTCCCCTAGAGCTTGATTTAGCCGGTAGCGATAGCATTACGTTTTCTCTACATAGACTGCATTGAGGGGCTGGATAATAAACCACCCCCTTTTTCAATTCAATTTGATTAACTTTTGGTGGGAAATTGACAACTTAACTCAACGCTGGATTGGGCTGAAACCAAATCGTGCTTTCTTGGTTCTTTTGTACATGTCATGCTTATCGCTCGGAAAACTCTGTTAAACCACAAACAAACATACTCAAAATAAATCAGGGAGCAACACGATATGATGAAACGTATTATTGGCTCGGCATGTATTCTAGCGAGTGCCAGCATTATATTCACAGCAACCGCTCAACAAGAAGCGCCAACACCGGAGCAGTTGGCAGTCAGTTCAACAGAGACCCGACAAGCGGTGTTCAAATTGCTTTCCTTCAACATGGGTACAATCAGCGGGATGGCTAGAGGGACTGTGGAGTTCGACGCCACCATAGCGGAGCGCAATGCGAATCGGATAGCTGAATTGGCACCTATGATTCCCGAGCTTTTTGCTGCGAGAGACACCAGAGGCTTCACTGTTGAAACAGAGGCACTGCCTATAATTTGGGATCGTATGGATGAATTCAACGAGAAGGCATCCAACCTGGTCACAGCAGCCAATGCTTTCGCGGAAATTGCTCGTTCAGGTGATAAAAACGCAACGGTAGCGGCTGTTCGAGCATTTGGTGGAGCGTGTGGTAACTGCCACGAAACTTTCAGGGAAGACAATTAATCGCTGAAAACCGCTAATTTTCCACTGTTAGTGCACAGCATAAATGTAAAAGGTTGCGCACTATACAGTGGGTTCAATTTTCAATTGCGACTACGCGTAAAGAAGGACGCAAGTGCTTGGCGATCTTCATCAGTCAACTTGCTTGTATTATGTTCAATGATTGACTCCATTTCTCCCCCAACGTACTCCCCGTCTGGCTTCATACCTAGGAACAAGAAAAACGCAAAATCCTCCTTCGTCCAACCAGCCAGCGCGGCAGTATCAATCGCCTCCACGTGACCATCACTTAGCTCTGCACCACTAAACTCCCTCCGCCAGTTTGGAATCCCCAGCGCATTCCGCGGGGTATGACACTCGCCGCAATGGCCTAGATTGCGTGCGAGATAAGCTCCACGCTCTAACTCTGGATCGTCGAAGCTTTCCGATGATACGTCTTGCAAATCAGCAAGGATGTTCCATCCGACCATCATCCAACTAGACAACCAAAATGGTGTTTCATGTTCAGGAACAACAGAACTAACTGGAGGCATACTCATTAGATATGCAGCAATATCAAGCACATCTGAATCTCTCAAGCCCGCATATGAACGATAGGGAAAAGCAGGAAAGTAGAACCCGCCACCCGGTGATCTCCCGTGCTGCATCGCTAGTAAAAATTCCTTAGCGCTCCAAGCGCCAATTCCGGTGCGAATGTCAGGGGTTATGTTGGGGGCGTAAAAGATACCAAACTCAGATTCAATCGCCAAACCACCTGAAAGATGCAAAGTCTCCGCTGCGGCATCTTGGTGACAACTAATACAACCACCAGCATTCACCAAATACTCACCACGCTTAATTGCGTCGTTACCGGTTGGTAATTTGGATTCAGCGACGTTTGGAAACTGAAGCACGTAATAGGCCGCAGATAACAAAGAAATAGCCACGGATATAGAAACTAGGTAATTACGTAGCCGCATAGAGGTTTGTATCCATTCCTGGATCGTACATTTTTCACTGAATTGATAGGCAGTCCCAATATTGCATTGGGAGAAATTTTAGTCAATTGACTGCATTGCTGAATTCCAGCAGGCCATGTGGGTTAATGCAGGCGTCAAAAGCGAGAATATAAAAGGAGAGTTTTGCCGGCCTTTCTGCAACCGCCAAAACAACAAAGCCCCAACCAGTTCTCTGG
>JBBTKA010000054.1:0-7442 GCA_038059145.1 Pseudomonadota bacterium | reverse complement strand
TGCAGGCCGCTGTCGATGGCGGTCACATGCGTGGGGCCTTGCTTCTGGTGGGCAACAATGACGGCGTGGGCCTGCTGGAGACAGTGGGAAGCCAGGGGCCCGATGATCCCACCCCGATAGATGCCCAGACACTGTTCCGTATCTACTCCATGACCAAGCCAATCATCAGCGTGGCGGCCATGTCGCTGGTGGAAGACGGACTGCTGCGTGTCGAGGACCCGGTCAGCAAGTACATCCCCGAATTTGCCGACATGCAGGTTATCGACAGCACCACCGGCGCGCTCAGCGCTGCGCGCAACACGATGACCGTGGAGCACCTCTTGACCCACAAGTCAGGACTGATACAGGCGATCTTCTCGCCCGACACCGCACTAGGCAAGCAGTACACCGAGCAAATCCCCTCGGACGGCAGCCTCACCGCCATGCAGGTTGCCCAGCGTATCGGCAAGCTGCCACTGTTCTTCGAACCGGGGACCAAATGGCATTACGGACACTCGACGGATGTCCTTGGCGCGGTGCTGGAAGTTGCTGCAGGCCAGACACTCGATGTGCTTCTCAAAGAGCGCATCTTCGATCCGTTGGGCATGGACGAGACCACCTTCTACGTGAACGCGGACAAGTCTGCCCGCATCGCAGAACCGATTCACGGCGCAATGTCTGACAACACCATCGTCAGGCCTTTCTTGTCTGGAGGTGGCGGCCTTAACTCGACGACAGAAGACTATCTGCGCTTCGCCAATATGCTGCTCAATGGTGGCGAGTATCGCGGTGAGCGCATTATCGAGGAAGCGACGCTGAACCTGATGACAGAGAAGCGGATCGCCGAGAGCGTCTCCAGAGAGCATTTCTTCTTCGGCAACCGCGGCAACTGGAGCATGGGTTTCCATCTGCAGCCAATTGCAGCGGATGCCCCCGACGGACCGCACAACTTCGGCTGGCGCGGCATCGGGGGAACGCTCTTCCTGGTCGATCGGGAGAATGACTTCTTCTTGCTCTACATGGAGCAGAAAATGAATGGGCCGCGCGGCGCGCCTTTCGACAACAACACGGCCCAGCGTATGGTGTACGAGGCCGTGTTGGACTGACGTGCGGGATTTATTCCTTTTGTTCGTAGTGCCCCATCAGCATGCCGGTGCCAAGGACGTGGCCTTCAATCGCTGTCAGCAGGTCGGCCTTGTTCAGGCCGGCCGCAAGATTCAGTGCGGCATCCAATGCATAAACGCGGAAGTGGTAGGCGTGCAGCTTGCCATCGACGGGCGGGCGCGGCCCAAAGTAGCCGGTTTGACGCGCCCCGTTGACGCCGTTGATCATGCCTGCCAATTCCGCGATACCAGTGACTTCGGCCTCTTTCATCAACGCTTCCGGCAGGCCTGATGCCGCTGCGGGGATGTTGTAGGCTACCCAGTGTACGAAAGGCTGCGGTGTCGGCGCGACGGGATCATCCATGACCAGAGCCAGCTGCACGGTACCGGCGGGCAGATTGCTCCAGCTCAACTGCGGGGAGACATTTTCACCGTAGGCTGAATGCTTCAAAGGCACGGTGCCGTGATTTTCGAAGGCGGGACTGCTGACAGTGATGGTGTCTTCCATTTCGGCGGCCACAACCAGACCCGACACGAGTGACAAGCCAAGCACCACAGCGCTCAAGGTTTTTTTGATCAGTTTCATTGCAGTACTCCAGTGTTATGCGGGGCTACCACTATAGCCGCGCCCGTCGTAAAGCAGAAGCCGGGCACACAGTGAAAGCGACAAGGCGACGACTATCAGTCCGCGATGACAAATCCCTTCTCACGGAACAAACGCAGGCAGGCAGCGGCGACCTCGGCGTCGTATACCACGCCCGCACCGCGCTCAATCTCCTGCAACGCAAGGTCAACGCCCAACATGGGTCGGTACGGACGATGTGAACTCATGGACTCCACCACATCCGCCACGGCTGTGATACGAGCTTCGATAATGATGTCAGTGCCCTTGAGCCCGCGCGGGTAACCACTGCCATCCATCCGCTCATGGTGCTGTCTCGCAACCTCTGCCACAGGCCAGGGAAATGCCACCTCCTTGAGGATCTGATAGCCCTGCTCGGCGTGTTGCTTGATGAGTTCATATTCGACTCGGGAAAGGCGTCCAGGCTTGGAGAGAATCTCCGACGGCACCATGATCTTGCCAACATCATGCACCGCACCCGCCACTCGCAAACCGCGCTGCATGTCCTCGCTCAGGCCCATCTCCGCGGCGATCGCCGCCGAGAGCTCGCCGACCCGGCGCTCGTGTCCCGCCGTGTAAGGATCACGTAATTCGACCATCTGCGATACGGCAGCGGTCGTGGCCAGCACCGCCTCTTCGAGGCGTTTCAGATAGGTCTGACTGGCCTCCTGCGCACGCCGCGTATCGGTGATGTCTGTCACGATTCCCTGATAAAACAAGGGCACCCCGTCGGCGCCACGTTCGATGCTGGTGAGATCCTCCACCCAGCGTTCTTCCTGTGCGGCCGTATTGATGCGATAAGTCTGGCGGAATTCAGTAAGTCCGTCGGCCGTGAACCGCTCCACCTCCGCCATAACCTGGTCCAGGTCATCGGGATGCACCATCTGCGCAAACGCAATCCGTCCAGAACACAGACTGGCAACGCTGTAACCCCAGCGGGCAACGTTCTGCGACACAAACTCCACCGGCCAGCCCGGCTCCGCGCGCCAGCGAAACAAGACAACGGGGCTGGTGTCGATGACACTGGCCGCTGTACGCAGGGCCACCGTGCGCTCCAGGCTGCTCAAGCCAAAGGAAATCTCACGGGTGATCTCTTCTATGGTGGCCAATTCGTTCGGACCAAAATAGTCAGAATCTACGGCGTAGAGGTTGAGAGTACCGATGACTTCCTCGCCGCTGACGATGGGGAATGCGCCCGAGGCTTTGATGTCTGCCTGCCTGGCAAGCTCATGCCAGGGGGCCGTTCTCGGGTCGGCGAAAAAATCATTGCACACAACAGGATGTCCGGTGCGCAGCGCCTCGCCTGTCGGGCCCTTTCCACGTTCGGTTGCGGCGTCGGACTGTGCACGCACGGCGGCAACATAGCCCTTGTCCTCACCCGCAAAAGCCACGGGTTTGATCACCCCGGCAGAGTCGAGCATTCCGATCCAACCAAACCGAAAAGCACCGTGCTCCACGGCGATACGGCAGATACCGTCGAACAACTCCTGCCTGCTGGAGGTGTGCACAAGTAGCATGCTGGACTTCGAGAGCATGGCGTAGAGTCGCCCCATACGTGCCAGCTCGCGTTCATTCTGTCGCTGCAAGGAGACGTCCCGCACTATCGACAGCAATACCTGCTGACCGTCCCGATCGATTGGTCCGGAGAGCACGGCGACATCACGCACCGTGCCGTCTGCTCGACGATGTTGAAAGTAAAACTCTTTGGAATCCTGCAGGAGAGCCTTGTTCATTTCCGCCCGAATTTCATCGGCAGTCATGACGTTGATTTCCGAGATTCGCATGGCGAGCAATTGCTGCTGGCTCCAGCCATAAAACTGTACCGCTGCACTGCTGGCGTCGAGAATGGCACCGCTACGCGGCTCAATGACGAGGATGATGGCATGATGATTGTCCAGCAACGCGCGATAGCGCTGCAATTCACGACGACTCTGACTCAGCAGCATCCACGCCAGTGTCAGCGCTGTCACGAAAACAAACCCCCAGCCTTTGAGGATGCTGATACGCTGCACGACGGCAGGATCCGACCACAGCATGAAGACAACACGATCGCTAAACGCAATGTAGAGCGCAGCGACCAAGGCATAAACGCCGACAACTTTCACAATCTGCTTCAGGGACATGTCCATTCCTCGTCGAATCCGTTGACCACTATAACTTTGCACCAGACAAAGCTGAAGCATTCCCGCTGCAGGTTATGCAGATTGTGTCTTTCCCTATACTATTACTGCACTTATATTTTTGACGAGATTGTGCGCCTCAATGCCAACGGAACCGACACAGAATTCCTCTCCCGCCGTTTCTGCCGAGCGAATTGCGCACTACTACAACGCCAATACATCACATTTTCTGCGCCTCGGCGGCAGTGGCAGTGCAGCGGCTATTCACCGCGCCATCTGGGCGCCTGGTGTCCTCAATAAGGATCAGGCCTTCACGTATCTCAATGCGCTGGTGGCGGACGCTGTTCAGCCGCTCCTCGGCGCTGCCCCTGGGAATGTGCGTCTGCTGGATCTGGGCTGCGGGGTCGGGGGTACGTCCACCTGGCTGGCTCAGGCGCTGGGCATAAAGGTGACCGGTATCTCCCTCAGCGCGGCGCAAGTAGAGATCGCCAGAGAGCGGGCGCAGACACTGGGGCTGACGCAGCAGGTTGATTTTGTGTTGGCTGATTTTTCAGCGTTGCCCGGGATGGCTGCGGCACAGGCCGCTTGCGCAATAGAATCGTTTGTACATGCAAACAATTCCGCTGCGTTCTTTGCCATGGCCGCTCAACAAATTCAGCCCGGGGGGAGATTGATTATCTGTGATGACTTCCTGAATCCGCCGCATTCTGCCACTGCACTGGAGTGGATCGGGCGCTTCATTCGTGGCTGGCATCTGAACAACCTGCATCCCGTGGATGAGGTACTGCGACAAGCGGAATTGGCAGGCTTCCGACTGCTGGAGGCACACGATCTCTCTCCCTTTGTGCGTTCATTCCCGACACCGTTGCTGTGGAGCTTGACGACATTGACCAGACTGCCAGTGCCATGGGCGTATTGGCACAATCTCTCCGGAGGGTCTGCCTTGCAGGTGTGCCTGCGCAGGGGGTGGACGAAGTACTGGGCACTGGTGTGGGAACGTCAGCAAGCGTCTTGACGGTTCAGTTGCAGCTGACGTATCCGGAATCAAGACAGCGTTGCGCCAGGTCCTGTGCTCGTTGCAGTTGCTCGGGCGAAAGCTGACGTCCGATCGTGTCGCGATTGCGCACGACACGACTGCGGAGGGTGTCATTGGCGAGGGCGGCTGAGATGTGTGTCCACATGAACGCCAACTCATGGTTTTGTGGCACACCGTACCCCAGCTCATACAGCTCACCGAGTTTGTACTGAGCCTCGGCATCACCTTGCTGCGCAGCTGCGAGATACCAGCGTGCCGCCTGCACTTGTTTCTGCTCCTTGTCTTGTTCCTGCCCTTTCGCCGCGTCCACACTGAGCAGGTCTGCGAGGCTGAGCTGCGCCGCCAGATGACCTCGTTGTGCGGCCAGCTGGTACCACTTCTCCGCGATTAGCAGATCCCTTTCGACACCGGTACCGTTGCTGTACATTGCGCCGAGGTTGAATTCGGCGCTCGGATAACCCTGTGCCGCCGCGAGCTGCAACCAGCGCAACGCCTCCGCATAATCCTGGCGAACGCCCAGCCCGTATTTGAACATGTAGCCCAGATTGTTCTGTGCCGCTGCATTTCCGAGCTCGGCAGCGACACCATACCAGCGCGCGGCTTCAGTGTAGTCCTGCGCCACTCCTTGCGCATTGTCGTACATGAATCCCAGATTGAACTGCGCACGCGCGTGACCTTTTTCTGCCGCCTTGCGATACCAAAGCAATGCCTCCGCAAAGTTCTGACTGACGCCGAAACCATTCGCAAACATGTTGCCGTAATTGTATTGAGCATCGGGGTTACCCTGCTCGGCCGCCAGCAGAATCCAGTGCAATGCCTCTGCATAATCCTGGATCACTCCCTCGCCCGTGGCATAGATATAACCGAGCTCACTCTGCGCGACAGGATCGCCCTGCTGCGCACGCTGCATGAGACCGGCGTCTTGTGAAAGGGCAGAATTGCAGATCAGCAGAACTGCGAAAACGAACAGCGACTTGCCAGGTTTTGCGAAGAGCGTGTTGATCTTTTGCACCTTCATCGTTTTGGATTCCAAGGGACGACCGCAATGATTTTCGCGAACAATAAACGCTGACAGTTCGAAGACACTGTCGTGGCATCAAGAGAATGTCGATGGTCTGGGAGGATAATGCGGGTCGGGGGATTTTGCGAGGTTGGCGGAGGGGGAGAGATTCGAACTCTCGAAGGACTTTCATCCTCGCCGGTTTTCAAGACCGGTGCATTCAACCGCTCTGCCACCCCTCCGCAACGGGGGCCAATCTTACTGGTTTTTCGTTTTCAGTCAACCTCAGAATGCCCGGAAATTGCCCCCGCGCTGGAAAGGATTGCTTTTAAAGGGTCGCACGGTATGATTGCGCCCGCCGGGTGCCTGAATTGTTGACAGCTTAGCGCCATATTTCAGGCATCAAAGCAGGGCTCTCAAAGCAGGCTCCACATGAGCAAGACAGGCTCTGCATGAAATAGAGAAATGCCTGACCCGGTCTATGTCAGCACCATGTTTTTATGTACTTGTATGCGTTACTACGGAGATCACTATGAGTCAGTTTGATGTGTTGGATGTTGGGCAAACCCGTGGATCGGTCGTTGCTGTTAACAAAGTACTGAAAAATACCTATCTGCTGCTTGGCATGACACTGGCGTTCAGCGCCTTCATGGCGACACTGAGTACCAATGCTGCTCCCATGAACATGTGGGTCTACATCATCGGCCTGTACGGACTGCTGTTCGCCACCCATGCACTGGCTCGCAGCGCCTGGGGTCTGTTGACCATATTCGCCTTCGCGGGCTTCATCGGCTACGGCACCGGCCCGATGATCGGCGCCCTGATGTCCACCAGCGCGGGCAGTGAGGTCGTGACCACCGCTCTGGGCGGCACGGCGTTCATATTCTTCGGCCTGTCCGGCTATGCGCTGGTATCACGCAAGGATTTTTCGTTCCTGAACGGTTTCATCACTGCAGGCTGCTTTGTGCTGATCGCAGCGATGATTCTGGGCATCTTCGTGAAGATCCCTGCGCTGCAACTGGCCATTTCCGTCGGCTTCATGCTGTTCTCCTCCGCGATCATCCTGCATCAGACTGGGGAGATCGTGAAGGGTGGCGAGACAAATTACATCCTGGCGACCATTACCCTGTTCGTGTCCATCTACAATCTGTTCATGAGCCTGGTTCACCTGCTGATGGCATTCTCCGGCGGCGACGAATAAGTCGCCGTTCGCAGCCTGTTCAATCTCGCAGTGTGTTGCAAGCTGGAGCCCCGGTCTTGATCGGGGCTTTTTGTTTGCAGAGTCATCCTTGAATCATCAACCCGGATCACGGTAAAGGTTTATCGCGGTGAAACTCACAATCGTCGTCCATTCTGCCCCCACCTCCCAGTCTGCCTGGAGTGCCTACCACTTCACGCGCGCGGCGCTGGACGCCGGGCACGAGATCTATCGTCTGTTTTTCTATGGAGATGGGGTGCTCAACAACAACGCGCTCAGTGTGGCACCGCAGGGAGAATTCGACCTGGTGCAGGCCTGGCGGACGCTGATTGCAGACCATGGACTTGATGCCATCAGCTGCGTGTCCTCAGCACTCAAACGCGG
>JBBTKA010000053.1:0-9111 GCA_038059145.1 Pseudomonadota bacterium | reverse complement strand
GCACTCGACGAAGTCGAGAACGATATCCCGGCAGCAGGCGAGTTCGGCATATCCGACTGGCAGCGACTCAGAGATTGCATGGCGCAGTTGACGGCCGATCACAGCGAAATTCTCAGACTGAAGTACTTTGCCGAACTTAGCTATCGCGAGCTCGCCGAGGTGCTGTCCATTCCGCAGGGGACGGTGATGTCCCGCTTGCACCTGGCCAGGATTGCCCTGGCTGCCAAAATGCGCGAGGAGGAACTATGAAAGCAATTGAACCGGCAGAATTGTCTGCCTATCTGGACGGTGAGCTCGATGCCAGCCGTGCAGAGGAACTGGAAACCGCCATGCGCAACTCGCCTGCTCTGCAGGCCGAGTTTCGAGCGCTGCAGCTTGCGCACATCCGCTGGCAGTCTGCGGCCCGCTCAGCGGACTTTGTGCCCACCGTGCTGATGCCGAAGCGCAAATCCCTGCTTGAGTTACCTTTGGCAATAATAGTGCTCCTCCTGGTTCTGCTGGTCTTGCGTTTCATTCCTAAGCTGGACGACGTGCTGGTTGTGGGAATCGTCCTGCACCTGCTCGTACTTGCGTTAATGCTGCCGTGGCTGTTTGCCGATGAGCAGCACCCCGGTGAACCGGTGCAGAGTTAGCAGACTCAGCGAGTTGTCGAGAGGCAATTGGCCCACTGTTCCGTCCAGGAACTGGCTGCCGCATTCGCCTTTGCGGCACCTGCATTCCATGAGCGCCAGTCGTCAGCACTCCAATCCCTTGTCAGTATTTGTGCTATCTCGCATTGCTCTGCCATGGGGAGCGTGTGGAGTTGCAGCGCGTCGAAATGCTCAATCAGAATCGGGACGGTGTCGGGCCCCAGAGTGGCCAGATAATAGGCGTCGATTGTGCTGTCACCGGGGTCGCTGAAGTCACTGTTGAGAGCCCGGTCAATGTTCACGCGCGCGACCAGCGCGGCGGGATTGATCAGTCCCAGCAGAAGCAGAGTGGCAACGCCCGACAGCACCATGCCGGACGCAAACCCCCGGATGCGTCCCCGCAACACGGTGACGGCGAACGAGATCAGGTTGAAGGTCAGCCAGCCCATGAATGCGAGGGCAGTGAGACGAGCCATCGTCAAACCAAAAGCGTCGGTGTAGAGGCTGAGGCGCTGCGCGGCCGAGGCGAGCATGATCAGAACGCACAACACCAGCACTGTCGCCAGTGGTCGGAACAGGCGCTGATGGCCTTGGATGGCAGTCATGCTCAGCAGAATGGCGAGCGTGAGTCCGGAAACGACCAGCATCTCGAAGAAGCCTCGCCGTGCGTAGCCCGCCAGCGTCAGCCCGGTGGTCATCTCGATAGCTTCGCGACCGCCAAAAAGATAGCTGGCCTGCAACAGCACGAAGATCAGAAACAAGGCTGCCAAGGAGCCCATGATGATGACCACCTCCTCTGCGCCTAGCTGAAAGCGGGCCGGTGAGGCAGGCGGCAGCGGCACCGCAAGCGCCTGCATTGCGCTACTCAGCAGGCCTGTCGCGAGCCAGCTAAAGAAGACGATCACCACCAGATGGCGAGGGGTGGCGTAGGCGAACAAATCGCCGAGCTGCGCAGCGTAGCGCTCGAAGGTAGCGTCAGCCGACGAGAACAGGGCGATGAACAGCAATAGTAGCGGCAGGGCGATCAGAAGACCTCTGGCAATACCGCGCAGGTGAGGGCTGAGTACATGACTCTGCAACTCGACTCTGCCGAGCAATGTCCCAGCGCCGAGCGCCAAGCGGGAAATGACGCGCAAGGGGATGCGCAGGCAATCTGCCATCCGGATATCCAGCAGAGTTGGCCGAACGGTCTGCAGTGTCAGCATGGCCAGCGAGGTCAGCAATACCAGCAGCATCAATGGCACCAGCACTGGCGAGCCTCTGAAGATGATAATCAGCGTGGCGGCCAGCGCCACACTTGACCAGCCTGCCACGGTCAAACGCCAGCGCAGCTCCGCATGGCGATTCAGCAGCAGCGATACTGCGGCGAGCAAGATGACCCACACCGCAAGCCCCGGGCCGGGGACGCGCTCGTTGACCTGGATTGCGCTCCAGAGGAGATAGTCCGCTGCCACGCCCAGCGCGAGTCCGCCGATCAGTATTCGAGTGGCGAGTCCGGACACTGAAAGTGCGGGGTTTGCTTTGGGGGCAATGATGGCTGTCGTATTCATCCTATCTCCTTTTTGAAAAGAGCTTTGTATTGCAAAGCTAATGGGTAAAAAAACACCTAGTCAGAGATTCTTCATCGCCAGAATCAACGCTTCCATGTGCGCTATGTATCTCTGCAGCGCGCTGCGGCCGGATTCTGTCAGTCGGAATTCTGTGCGCGGCAAGCGTCCGTCAAAGCTTTTGCTGCAGGCGATGTAGCCGGCGTCTTCCAGCTTGCGTGCGTGCGCGCTGAGATTGCCGTCCGACATCTGCAAGAGTGACTTCAGGTCGTTAAAGCTGAGCACAGGGTTGGCCGCAAGCGCGCTGACCAGCGCCAGTCGGGTTCGTTCATGGATCAGCCGGTCAAGATTGTTGCCAATCTCTTGCGAGTTGTGTGCTCCCGCAACCTGCATGGCAGGAGGCGCTTCTTCGGATATTTCCTGCATTTGCGATTTAGCCACCATGATGTCTCCAGACGAGAATGCCGAACACGATATGCAACCCCCCGAAACTCAGGCCGAGCATGAGGTCCGGCGGTACTGGCGTCAGCAGAACCAGCGAGCCTGCTGACAGAAACAGCGCACCCATCAAAGGCAGTATGCGGACAGACCAGACTCCCGCAGTCATCACGGCGGCGCCATAGAGGCACAACCAGATTCCGGGCAGCAGTGTGGTGTCGTTGCGAAGAAACAAGGCCAGCGTTAATACTCCACCGGCAGTCATTGCCGGGATGAAGGCCAGCAACAACTTTCTGCCGCTGCTTGACCACAATGGCTTGCCTTGGCGGCTGGCCTTGAATGCGGTCATCCCCAGCGCCACGCCGCCTGCCAGGAGCAATTCCAGCATCCACACCAGCAGCCAGGCAGCCTGAGTGGATTGCCGAGCCGCCAGCCATGCCGCCACGATCGCCGACACGCCAGCAAGAAAGTAACCCCGGCCCGACACCCCGGTAAATGAGGTGGCATTTTCCATGGTGGCCCGAATGTAACGCAGGTTTTCCTCGGCATGTTCATGGAGGGCAACCGGTTCCGGCGACGCTGATCTGGGTTTCTGGGCTGGGCTCATGGGGGCAAAGAATAGCGCTCGATTTTTGATATGTAAAGAACTTTGCAGTGCAGAGCATGCGACAGCCTATGCGAAAAACTCTTTAGAACCGCGATCCCGGCCCTTTGAGAAACTCGATCTCCTCAAGAGTGGAGATGCGACCGAGAATGGCATTCCTGTGCGGGTAACGCCCGAAGCGATCAATGATGACCTTGTGCTTGAGTTCAAACTCGTAATTGCCCTGCGGCGCGTGCTCACGATACAGACCCTCGGCGATAACATGAATGGCTCTTGATTCGCTGTGCATGTAGGGCAGAAGCAGAAACGAGCGCTCAGTGGGCGAGAGATGTTGAAGGGTTCCGGCAGCGACTGCTTCCTGAGCAAGCGCCAGCGCCATGGGATCCTGCGCGAATGCGGCAGGCGTGTTGCGATGGATATTGCGCGAAAACTGATCCAGCACAATGATCTCCGCCAGCCGTCCTCTGGGTTCTTCGCGCCAGGCATACAGCTCTGCTTGTGCGGCCCGCTTGAGAAGTGATGCAAATCGATCCTGGATCAACGTATCGAAGGCGGGGTCGGCGATCCACCACTGTTTCGGTTTGATCTCCTCAAACCAGAATGCGAGCACTTCGTTCTGCATGAATTCCCCCGACTTGATTGAGTCACTTGAGCGACAGAACTCTTCTTAGCACGGTTGGTCGGGAGGTGCAATTTCGCCGAAAACAGCGCAGAATTCGCCGCCGTGAAGGAGCAGTCCAAGATTGCCTGGCTGCATTTGCCCCGACAGTGTTCACCTCCAGGAGACTCGAAGTGACGATTTTGAATGCGCGCCGCTGCGCCGTGCTTGTTAGCTTGTTGTTGTCTGCCATCGTGTCCGGGTATTCCCAGGCGCAAGTCTATCCGCGAGGGAATGGCCTGGCTCTGGAGGGAATCAGACAATTCGACGTGTACGCCGAGGTCAGCGATTGGGTTGGCATGGCGGGTGATCCTAAAGAATTCCGACTGAATATCCAGAGGGCTTTCGAGACCGGTTTGCAGGCAGCAGGCGCGTCACGCCGCGTCGCTTCCCGGGATTCACTGATCTGCAGAGTGCAGGCGACCCTGGCAGGAGATCTGGTAGCGTACACGGCGCGAGTCGAGTACTGGGGAATCACACCGGTCGGCGTCCATGCTCTGCTCTGGGAGAACGGCACAATTGCGACCGTGCCCCAGGCGCAATTCAATGAAGAGCTGGTGGCCACGCAGTGCGCCAACTACTTCGCCGAGGAATGGACAAAGTGGAATCCGGCACAACCCAGCTGATCCTGCTGCGTGAGCCTGCCAACTCACTGATAAACACAGTCCCGGCGAGAGGTCGGGAAAGCAATTCACTGATTGGGACGACGATATGCGCGATGAGGAACTGCTTCGCTACAGCCGCCAGATCATGCTGTCGGAGATGGATGTTGCCGGCCAACAGAAGTTGCTGGACGCCACCGTACTGATTGTCGGCATGGGTGGTCTGGGATGTCCTGCGGCCATGTATCTCGCGGCTGCGGGCGTCGGTCATCTCATCATCGCGGATGACGACACTGTGGAGATCACCAATCTGCAGCGGCAGATTGCCCACGGTCAGCAGTCCCTCGGTCAGCCCAAGGTTCTGTCGGCGCAGGAGACCTTGCGCAATCTCAACCCTGACGTTCGCATCACTCCTCTGCAGAAACGACTCACGGACGAGGATCTCGATGCCTTGGTGCCGACGGCCACACTGGTGGTTGATGCCTGCGACAATTTCACGACCCGCTTCGCGCTAAACAAGGCCTGCGTGCGACATCGCGTCCCTCTCGTCTCAGGAGCGGCTATCCGCATGGAGGGGCAGGTAGCGGTTTTCGACAGCAGGGAAGAGAGCAGTCCCTGTTATCAGTGCCTCTACCGTCTCGGCGACGATGAACAGGCCACCTGCTCCCGCAACGGGGTGATGGCACCGGTGGTCGGCATCATCGGCTCGGTGCAGGCGATGGAGGCGATCAAGGTGATTTCCGGCGTTGGCAAGTCGCTGACCGGGCGCCTGCTGCTGTTGGATGCCCGCAACATGCAGTGGCGGGAGATGCGCCTGCCGCGTGATCCCGAGTGCGCAGTGTGCGGTGTTGCCCGGCATTGAATAAGTTGTCGCTAGGAGTGACAACGACCTTGGTCTAGAATCGCCTCCCTGACTTTGCGCCATCATCCGCGATGGTGACACCGACACCAACATTCTCTGGAAACTCCCCCCATGTGGTTCAAGAACATCCGCTTCTATCGCTTCACCAGTCCCCTTGATCTGACCGCCGCGGCGCTCGAAGAAAAGCTCGCGGAGCACGCCTTTCGCTCCGGCACCACCTTCGACCGTACGCGCACCGGTTGGGTGAGCCCCATCGGCGGCGAGCATGAAGCGCTCACCCATGCCGTTGGCGACTGCATCATGTTCTGTGCCCGCAAGGACGAGAAGCTGCTGCCCGCCTCGGTTGTCAACGATGCCCTGGCCGAGAAGGTGGCCGAAATCGAGCAGAAGCAGGCCCGCAAGATCAGCCGTAAAGAAAAGGCGCAGCTCAAGGATGATGTCATCGCTGCGCTGTTGCCCAGGGCGTTTTCCCGCACGCGCAGAATTCATGCGTACCTGGCTCTCAAGGATAATCTTCTGATTATCAACACCAGCAGCGCCGGCGTGGCGGAAGACCTAGCCACGCTGCTGCGCGACAGCATAGGCTCTCTGCCCATCGCACTGCCGGACGTGCAGGATGCGCCATGCGATGTCATGACGCGCTGGCTGGAGAAGCAGAAGGCCTCCGAGCAGTTCGTCATCAATCAGGATTGCGAGCTGTTCAATCCCCTGGAAGACAGCAATGTGATCCGCTGCAAGGGGCAGGACCTGGGCAGCGACGAGATCAAGGCGCATCTGCTGGCGGGTAAACAAGTCAAGAAGCTGGGAGTGGTCTGGAATGACACGCTGAGCTGTGTGATTGCCGCAGACCTGACAGTGACGCGTCTGAAGTTCGAAGACATGATTCTGGAGCGGGCGCAGGAGACGGATGCGGAGAGCGAGGCGCAGCAGTTCGATCAGGATTTCGCGATCATGAGCCTGGAGGTGTCGCGCCTGCTGAAGTCGCTTCTGGCCGCATTTGGCGGGCTGTCCGAGGCGTGAAGACGCAGCGCTCGCGGAGTCGGCCAGATCCGATCATGTGAGTGGCCACTATTGATGTTCCGGCGCTTGGCGGCTATGATTCCAGCGCGTTCAGCGGAACAACATATAACTAACAGATTTATAAGTAAATTCAGGACTGACAGGAACCCCAGTGAGGGTATTTTCAACAGGCCCAAGGCCAGCGGCGTAGTTCCCTATGGATAATGAAACAAGCGACCAGAGGCTGAAATTTGCAGCCTTCGATCTGGTTGACCCACTCAGAAAGGCGATAGCAGATCTCGGATTCCAGTATTGCACCCCCATCCAGGCAGAAAGCCTGAAATATACCCTCCAGGGACTCGATGTCACCGGAAAGGCTCAGACCGGCACAGGCAAGACCGCTGCCTTTCTGATCACGATCATCAATGACCTGCTCAGCAACCCCGTGCAAGAACAGCGCTACATCGGCGAGCCGCGCGCGCTCATCATTGCGCCGACTCGCGAATTGGTGATTCAGATCGCCAGCGATGCGCAGAACCTTTGCAAATACTCCGATCTGCACGTCGTGACCCTGGTCGGTGGTGAAGACTATCAGAAGCAACTGCGTGCGGTAGACCGCCGTCCCGTCGACATCGTTGTGGCTACGCCCGGCCGCTTGATCGACTTCGTGCAGAATGATCAGCTGTATCTCGGGCTGGTGGAGTTGATGGTGATCGATGAGGCAGATCGCATGCTCGACATGGGTTTCATTCCCCAAGTGCGCGCCGTGGTTGCCCGTACGCCTTCCAAGGAGTGCCGTCAGACGCTGTTGTTCAGCGCTACCTTCACGCCGGAAATCCTGGAGCTGACCAAGCGTTGGGCGATGGACCCGATCATGATCGAGATCGAGCCCACGCAAGTGGCCACGGATACGATCGATCAGATCGTCTATCTGGTGACCAGCGAAGACAAGTACAAACTGCTCTACAACATCATCAATTCGGCTGGCGCGGACAAGGTTATCGTCTTCAACAACCGCCGCGATCAGGTGCGCAAGCTGGCCGACAATCTCTATCGCAACGGCATCAACTGCGGACTGCTCTCAGGGGAAGTGGCGCAGAACAAGCGCGTGCAGACGCTGGAGGCGTTCCGCGAAGGCAAGCTGCAGGTGCTGGTGGCGACCGACGTCGCGGGCCGTGGTCTGCATATCGACGATGTGTCGCATGTGATCAATTACAGCCTGCCGGAAGAGGCCGAAGACTATGTGCACCGCATCGGCCGAACTGGTCGCGCGGGCAATGTGGGAACTTCGATCAGTTTTGCCTGTGAAGAGGATTCGTTTCTGTTGCCGAACATCGAGGAGAAGCTGGGGCACAAGCTGGCCTGTATCCGTCCTGATGACATCCTGCTGACGCCGCCGCCTGCCTTCACGCGACCGACACGATTCACGGCGCCGCCCAAGAGTGGTGACAGCCGAGGCGGAGACCGGGGTCGATCAGACAGCGGTCGTGGTCGCCCGCGCCGCTGATCAGTCAAATGCAATGCTGCCCGAATCTTTGTGGGAGCTTGCCTTGCAAGCGATTGCTTATCGCAGTCAGAAACAGATCGCTTGCAGGCAAGCTCTCACATGTTTAAACGGGGCGGGATCTCGTTGCCCCCGCCTCTTCCAGCAGGCGCGCGTATTCCGTGGACTTTCTGTGGCGTGAGACGTGGTCGAGAAAGGTGCTGCCATCGTCGAGGCGCACGTTGATGTCGCGACCAGCGTCGATGAAGTAATGGATGAAGCGCTCGAATGTATCGGGCAGCATGCCTCGATAAGCTTTCAGCAGGACATTGTAGTCTGCCGGCATTCCCTCGGGCGGCTGCATCTCCAGGAAACTCTGCACACGTTCATCTGTCCAGAACTCGTCCGTGACGGCGGGCTGCGTGCGGGCCGCACCGGTTTTCTTTTCTTGAATCATGAGAGTTTGACTCGATAGTATTTTCAGTACTTCGGTGGATTCAACCCTTGAGCTTGTGCAGCAACAGGGCATTGAGTTGGTCGGGGTTGGCTTTGCCTTTCGATACCTTCATCGCCTGACCGATAAAGAAGGCGAATACTTTCTCCTTGCCGGCCCGGTACTGGGCGACCTGCTCGGGATTTGCGGCGATCACCTCGTCCACCAGTTTTTCGATCGCCCCGGAGTCGGTGACCTGCTTCAGGCCCTGGCTTTCAATGATCTCGTCGACGGACTGGTCATTTCCGAGCATCGCTTCGAAGACGGTCTTGGCGATCTTGCTGGAGATGGTCTGATCCTTGATGCGGCCGATCAGCGCGCCGAGGCGTGCCGCACTGACAGGGGACTGGCTGATCTCCAGATCGCTCTTGTTGAGCAGGCCCTGCAGGTCCACGGTCACCCAGTTGGCGGAGAGCTTCGCGTCGCCACAAATCTTCACGACTTCCTCGTAGAAATCGCCCATCTCGCGACTGCTGGCCAGCACGCCTGCGTCGTATTCACTCAGACCGTATTGGCTCACGAAGCGCGCACGTTTGGCGTTCGGCAGCTCGGGCAGCTCGGCGCGCACGGCCTCGATGTAGGCCTCGTCGATCACGACCGGCAGCAGATCCGGTTCCGGGAAATAACGGTAGTCGTTCGCGACTTCCTTGCTGCGCATGGAGCGGGTTTCGTCCTTGTCCGCATCGTACAGGCGCGTTTCCTGAATGATGCGACCGCCATCTTCAATGATGTCGATCTGGCGCTGGACTTCATGATTGATGGCTCTTTCCACGAAGCGGAAGGAGTTGATGTTCTT
>JBBTKA010000052.1:0-6871 GCA_038059145.1 Pseudomonadota bacterium | reverse complement strand
TTTCACGTATGGCGGCTACGGTCGCCCGTTTCCGCTCTAATGGGTCAGAAAAGTCCCCAAAAATGGCGGCGCGCCGCAACTCGCCTTCGAGCCAAATAACGGACTCGAAGAAGTCAAAGACGACAAGTAACAGCTGACACCGCCGCCTTGCGTGGTGGTGGCATGCTGAAGTGGCAAGGCAAAAAACCGGATAGGAAGCCCTGTCTGGTTTTTTGCGTTGTAGGACTGTCAGTAAGACCGACAACGGAGCTCACTGGCGTTTACGCATAACAGACACAGAAGCAGATTATGTCCAAACGAGATTACTACGAAGTACTGGGTGTGCCCCGCGATGCCACAGAGGCCGACTTGAAGAAGGCCTATCGTCGTGTGGCAATGAAGCATCACCCCGATCGTAACCCTGACAACAAAGAGTCCGAGGACAAGTTCAAGGAAGCCAATGAGGCTTTCGAAGTGCTTTCCGACGCCCAGAAACGTGCCCGTTATGATCAGTACGGCCATGCCGGTGTGAATCAGCAGGGTGGCGGCGGTGCAGGTGCTGGCGATTTCGGCGATATCTTTGGTGACATTTTTGGCGACATCTTCGGCGGTCAGCGCGGCGGTGGTGGGCGCAGCAATGTGCGCAAGGGCGCCGATCTGCGCTACACACTGGAGCTGGATCTGGAGGAGGCCGTCCGCGGTACTACTGCCAAGATTCGCATTCCCACGGCTGTGACATGCAAGACTTGCGAAGGTAGCGGTGCCAAGAAAGGCTCCAGCCCGGTGGACTGCGGCACCTGTAACGGCATCGGCCAGGTGCGGATGCAGCAGGGCTTCTTCTCCGTGCAGCAGACTTGTCCGCGTTGTCAGGGTTCTGGCAAACAGATCAAGGATCCCTGTGGCACCTGTCATGGGCGTGGCGCGGTGGAAGAGCAGAAGACGCTGTCTGTCAAGGTTCCGCCCGGTGTGGACAACGGCGACCGCATTCGTCTTTCAGGCGAGGGTCAAGCGGGTAGCCACGGCGGACCGGCGGGAGACCTCTACGTGCAGGTCTCCGTGCGCGAGCACAAACTGTTCGAGCGCGATGGAATCGATCTGCATTGCGAGATTCCCATCAGCTTCGTGGATGCGGCGCTGGGCGGTGAACTCGAGGTGCCAACGCTCGATGGCCGCGTGAAGCTGAAGATTCCGCCGGAGACTCAAACCGGCAAGCTGTTCCGTCTGCGCAACAAGGGCGTCACGCCTGTGCGTGGTGGCGTGACCGGTGATTTACTGTGCCGCGTCGTTGTCGAAACGCCGGTGAATCTCACCAAGCGTCAGAAGGAAATCCTCGCGGAGTTCCACGACATTGCGGAGAGCGAAGGCAAGCAATCCCCGAAGAAAGCATCGTGGTTTGATGGCGTAAAGAAGTTCGTAGACGAACTGCGCGCCTGATGGACCTTTGAGGTCAGAGTAAAAAATACAGCCTGTATTTTTACTCTGACCCCGTTCTTATTCTGACGGCCAGAGATTGTTGCGGCCCATGAAGCGCTGCTGCTGATAATGTTGGTATGCCGTATCGCTCAGCGCGATGCCCGTCGCACCCTGCATTACCATGACCCCTTCCATGAGCGTGCGCTGCCAGGAAAGCCCGACGTCGAGTGCTTCCAGCAGTTCTGCATAGCGCGGATCGGTAAGCACGGTGTCTGGAAAGTATGTCTCGCTGGAGTGCACTGCATTTGTCAGCCAGCGCTTTTGCAGAGGGTGCAGCTCGCTCCAGAACTTAGCGCCGAGCGCGATATCCCCATTGATGAAACTCACGACGCCATTCGTGAAGGCTGCGTCCTGCCCTGTGGCGACCTCAGTGCCGACGGTGTCCTTGTTCAAACGTAACCTGCCTTCGAATGCCTCGACGACAGAGCGCGTATAGTCTGAAGAAATTCCCTCGCTGTCTGCCTGGCGCTGCCGTTCCATGAACGGCTGTGCTTCCATGATTTTGCCCGTGTAAGCCAGCTCACGTGCGATCGAACCCAGATAGCCGATGTGCTTGGGACGCTGCTGCAATTCGCGCTTGCGGGCGTCGATTGCCTCCGTGGGCGGCAGCAGCGAGACGCGATAGCTCCAGATCTCGTCGGGTGAAATCTCGAAGGGACCGACCTCCGCAGCCTTGTCGAGAAACTGCGAGGCTTCGTCATACAGCCGTGCCCCAATCAACAGCAATGCGTAATGCGCCATGGCGTAGGGGGGCGGTGAACCCGACAGAATCTGCTGTCGCAGTTGCGCCTCTTCCTGTCGATACTCGTTACCAGCCATCCGCATCTCCATGGCGCGAATGGCGTCCAGGGCCGGATGCTGACGATCCATCGCGGCCACCGTGCGATGGATGTCCGCGACAAGAGCGATCAATTCCTGTTTCTTCTCAATGCGACTGTGCACAGACAGGTTGTTGGCTGCCGTTGCGGCTCCCAGATAGGCATTGATGAAGCCCGGGTCCAGCGCTATCGCATCCTGGTAGAAGTCTATCGCCTGCTCCCAGTCCACAGGATTGAACTGGGCATTCAGAAATTCGCCACGCATGAAGCGCTCATAGGCCAGCGCGTCCTGCGTGCCCCAGTCCTGCATGCGTGCACGTTCCTCCTCATCCAGATGAATCTCCAGGGCGCTGATGATGTTGGTCACAATAGTGTCCTGTATGGCGAAGAGATCACCCTCCGTCATATCGAAGCGGCCAGAGTATTCGTGAACGCCATCTTTGGCGCGTACCAGGTTCACGATCACGCGCAGGCGATCCTCCGCTTGAATCAACGTGCCCTGCAGGACGTGACTGACCTTGCCGGGCAGTGGCGTGGCAAGCGTGCGCGCGTCGCTTGACCCAGACTCGTCCGGAAGGGACACGACACTGAGTGAATTCAGCATCGAAAGATCGTTGATCAATGTGCTCGTCAGCCCTTCGATCAGGTAGCGATTGGAATCGACGCCATTGCTGTCGACGCCAGTCGTCTCGAAGCGGAAGGTCGGCACACCGATTACCAGCCCATTTTCCGGCGGCTGCGCACGTTCCAGGTCAGTCCACCAGACGAGGCCGACAAGCACCAGACTGACGCACACACCGACGGTTGTGTGCCATGCGTCTCTGACTTCCAGCGCCAGCTTCAAGCGTTGCAGCCAACTGGGCGAGGCAACCTCTTGCGTGTGCCCAGCACTGGGTTCCTCGCTGTGATTGGTGACCACGTTGTCGATGCCATCGGTCGTGGCAGCGGCACTGTCGGACAGCACCGTCGCCAGGAGTTTGTAGCCACGTTTTGGCACGGTTCTGATGTAGCGCTGGCTTCGCACACTATCGCCCATGGCGGCGCGCAACTCCGCGATCGCTTTGTGTATCGCGTGATCCGACGCAACCGAGCTCCAGAACTTGCCCAGCAACTCCTCGCTGCTGACCACGCGGTTTCCGTTTTCCGCCAGATAGATGAGAACTTCCATGCTGCGGGGAGAGATCTTGTGCTCTACGTCGCCGAGAACAATCTTGCTTTCAATCCGCGAGATTTCGAATGGCCCGATGGTGAGTGTTCTGCTGAGTTCTGTGTTCATTCATGCACCGCAGTTTCGAAATGGTGATGCTTTTAGGGGCACCTGCCCCTTTATGGACCGCATCCCTGTGTAAATCGAGCGTCTTTGCTGGCGCGCCAGTGATCTTTCTGTGGTTTTTACGCGCTCACTGGAAGTATTAGCAAAATAAGTACCAGCCAGAGGAGAAATGTCAGTTTGAGGAGAAATGGGGGAGAAATTCAGGAAGAAGATTGGAAGGATTTTCAGCCCCCGGGAGGCCAATACTTCGCTCAGTCCTGCTGCTACATGACTCTCACCAAGAGTCGGGATCAATCTCTAAACAGCAAAATTACAGGAGTGAGCACAATGTCCCAATCTGTTAGTCGACGCGAGTTCATGAATCTGCTGGGCGCCACTTTTGGCACCGGCGCATTGATACGTCTTGGTTCCGCGCTCAGCATGATGCCTGCAGTCGCAGCGTTGTCCCGACCGGTGCTGGCCGCGCCCGCTCCGGGGGCGGGCAAGGTTGTGGTGCTGGGAGCAGGCATCTCTGGTCTTACGGTAGCGTGGGAGCTGACCAAGGCTGGATATGATGTGACGGTGCTGGAATCCTCCAACCGCGCAGGCGGGCGGGTCATGACGGTGCGCTCCGGCGATGTCGTAGACGAGATCGGCAATCGTCAGGTCTGTGAGTGGGATAACGAACCCCACATGTACTTCAACGCCGGTGCCGCGCGCATCCCCAGCACTCATCGCAATCTGCTGTCCTATTGCAAGGAGCTGAAGGTCGATCTGGAAGTCTTCATCAATGAGTCCAAGACTGCGTGGGTGCAGGACGACGCCATGCTGGACGGCAAACCTATTCGCAATGCCGAACTCTCGACCAATGTTCGAGGGTTTCTGGGCGAACTGTTCGCCAAATCCTTCACCAGTGCACAGCTGGATGAGCCCTTCACCGAATCAGAGTCTGAAGCCATCATGGGCCTGATCTCCCAATTTGGTGATCTGGACGAAGACATGCTCTACAAGGGCAGCTCCCGTGCCGGCTATGTGAGCGGCGGATTCATCGACCACGGTGTGCAAAAGGACATGATTGCCTTCAAGCACTTCATGAAGAGCCGCATGCTTTCTCTCACCTTCACGGCCAACGAAGGCGAAACCGGGCCGATGCTGATGCAGCCCGTCGGGGGAATGGATCGTGTTCCCGCTGGCTTCACGCGCGCACTTGGCGACAGGGTGAAGTACGAGACTCCTGTGATGTCGGTCAAGGTCAAGGAGTCCAATGTCGAGGTCGTGTATCTGCGCGACGGAGCGCCGCAGACCATCGTCGCGGACTACTGCTTCAACTGCATCCCGGCCCACTTCATGTCGGGTATCGAACACAACTTCCCGGCAGAGTACGTCCACGCGATGAAGTACATACGCCGTGGTGAGGCGATGAAGGCGGCATTCCAGGCCAAGGAGCGCTTCTGGGAGAAGGAAGAAATCTACGGCGGCATCAGCTGGGTCAACTCTCCCATCAGGCAGTTGTGGTATCCGAGTCACGGCATTCACAAGGACAAGGGCGTCATCCTGGCTGCCTACGACTTTGGTGGCGGCATGAATTTCACCCGCATGACACAGGAACAGCGAATCGAGATGCTGCTCGCGCAAGGCGAGAAGGTGCACCCGAACTATCGGCAGCTGGTCGAGAAGCCCATCACTATCGCCTGGCACCGCATGAACCACATGCTGGGATGCGCGGCACGCTGGGGACGCTCCGGTGGAGGCATGACCATGGAGGAGGAGGCATTGTTTGCGACGCTGCAACAGCCGGCTCTCGGTCGTCATTACCTGATCGGCGATCAGATGAGCTATCACGGTGCCTGGCAGGAGAGCGCCATTCTCTCCGCGCACTGGGCCTTGGCCGACATGGACCAGCGCGTCCGCAGCGCAGCCGCTTGAAGCATAACGAGATTGACTCAGCGCCCGCCATTGCAGGCATATTCTGGAACGTAGGAGTTTTAAATCATGAGCAAAAGAAACCTGGCCGTTGGCGTCGTCGTGTGGGGCGCTCTGGTGAGTGGGAATGCACTGGCGCAATCCGAGGCGCCGGATAAGGATGAGTATTATAACGATCGCTATTGCATGACCTGTCATGGCGCCGATGGCATGGGGAGTGAGGGCATCAACGCGCCCCGCCTTGCCGGAATGGAAGAGTGGTATCTGAAGCGACAGCTCGAGAACTTTCGAGCGGGCATTCGGGGTACTCATGAAATGGATCTGCAAGGGCGTGAGATGCGGCCGATGGCCATGCCGCTGACCGATGCTGGCATTGCCGATCTGCTGGAGTGGATTGGGGGCTGGGAGTACAAGCCAACGGAAATCACGCTCGCTGGCGATGCGAGTGCCGGCCGCTCCTTGTACGCTGCGTGTGCAGCCTGCCATGGCGATGCTGCGCAAGGTAATGAGGCGCTGGGTGCGCCCGCCCTGGCCGGACAGAACGACTGGTATCTTGTCACGCAACTGAAGAACTTCAAGGCGGGGTACCGAGGCTCCCATGCCGATGACAAGTTCGGTGCTCAGATGGTTCCCATGGCGGGAGCGCTGGCTGACCAGGCTGCCATCGAAAACGTTGTCAGTTACATCAACACACTGGGTCGCTGAGGCGAGGAGTTCATCATGAAGTCAGTCACTAGACGTCCACTACTCTTGTCTGCTTTGCTGTTTCTGGCCGCCTGCGGCTCCGAAGACTCTGGCACGGGGTCTGTCGCCATGGCTCAGGAAGCGCCCGTTGTCGAGGCTGCACCCGCGGCCATTGAACGTTTCGACGAAGGCACCAACTTCTACAACGTCATCGCGATTCCGCCGGGTGCCGAGACGCTTTACTTGAGTGGCGCTGGGGCCAGCCCGAAAGAGGATGGTAGCTGGGGAACCATGGAAGAGCAGGCCATTCAGATTTTCCAGACATTCCAGACCACGCTGGAGGGCATGGGTTGGTCTCTCGAGGACATCGTTCAGGTGCGAGTGTTCGCCGTCGCGAACCCGGATGGCACATTGGATTTCGAGGGTTTCAACACGGGCTATCGCCGCTTCTTCGGATCAGACATTAATCCCATGAAGCCGGTGCGCTCGTTCGTGCAGGTGGCAGCACTGGTGCGGGAAGGTTGGCTGGTGGAAGTGGAGATCCGGGCGGCGCGCATGCCGCAATAGCGGCAGCCCGCAAAACAAGATTCTAACTCTGTGGTTACACAGCCCTTTAGGGGAGAAAGCCTCGCAACTTTCTCCCCTTTTTTTGTGCAAATTGTGCAAACTTACTTGATCTGATCCAGCAACTCGCGATGCTGCTGTGGCGAGAGTCGTGGACCAAACTGCGAGACGACCTTTG
>JBBTKA010000051.1:9103-10258 GCA_038059145.1 Pseudomonadota bacterium | reverse complement strand
ATGACCTGATTGATTTCACGCCTGCACTGCGTGCAGAGGCGCTGGAAGCGATCAAGCCATTCCGCATGGGAACCAACGTTTACGCTCCTCCTTCGCTGGCCAAGGCCCCCGATGGCACCACAGGAACATTGAGCCTGCCGTCTGCTACCGGTGGTGCAAACTGGGAAGGCGCTGCGATGGACCCGGAAACCGGGATTATCTACATTCCATCACGCACTGATGTGGCCGTGTTGTCTGTTGATAAAGATCCGGATGCGGACGTCGATTTCAGTCAGGCATTCGGCGTGCGTGTACCACGCGTGCAGGGTCTGCCGCTGGTCAAGCCGCCCTATGGCCGAATCACAGCGATCGACATGACTGATCCGAAGATCGTCTGGCAGATGGCCAACGCGGACACTCCTGCATCGATTGCCAACAACCCGGCTCTCGCAGGTCTGGATATCCCCCGTACAGGTGTCGCAACACGCTCAGGCTTGTTGCTGACCAAGACCCTGTTGTTTGCAGGCGAAGGCGCCGGCGGCAGCAACAAGCTCCGTGCTCACGACAAGCAGACAGGTGAAATCATTGCCGAGTTTGAATTGCCAAGCACCCAAACCGGTCAGCCGTTTACTTACGAGCACAACGGCAAGCAATACGTCGCAATGTTTGTCAGTGGTAACGGTCAGGTTGCCGAGTTGGTAGCCTACGCGCTGCCGTAATTTAAAATCAGGAGTAATCACAATGATGCGTACTAAATTTTTAAGAGCGGCGCTTGCGCCTCTCCTGCTGGTCTCCAGCCTGCCTTCACAAGCTGCCAACTGGGTTCTGAATCCGGGTGAGTCTGTTGTTACCTTCAAGTATTCCTATGAAGGGACTCCTTACCAGGGCGAGTTTCAGAACATAGAAGCGACTTTTGAAATCGATCCGATGAACCCGGGCTCTTGCGTGTTCTCCGTGACGATTCCAATCGCTGACATCAAAGTGGACAGCGCCGAAGTTCTGGACTATCTGCTCGATCTGGAGATGTTTGACGTCGACCGCTGGCCGACAGCGAGCTTCAAGGCAGAGAAGTGCAGCCTGCAATCAGCCAACGCTTTTGTTGCTGAAGGCACGCTGACTATCCGTGACCAGACACGCCCAATCGCCTTCCCGTTCACACTGGACGTGGAGACTGTT
>JBBTKA010000051.1:0-9093 GCA_038059145.1 Pseudomonadota bacterium | reverse complement strand
TGTTGACGGACAGGTCGCCTTTCACATGACCAGCGAAGTCACCATTCAGCGCCTGGATTTCGGTGTTGGTCAGGGCTACTGGGCTAACACAGCGACAATTCCAAACGACGTCGTGGTTGGGGTAGACATCTACGCCGGTCAGCAGTAATCAAACAGCTTCTCTTGCAAACGGGTTATCTCAATGTCTAAAAGTTTATTTAAAAAATGCCGTTGGTTCTCACTGGTACTGTTGTCGTCAGCTCTCCTGGTCTCTTGCGACCGCCTGCTGACGCCTGATTTCAATACCGAAATTACGGAGCTCAGATCCGGACAGTACACGCTTGATAAAGATCACGCGGCATTGCTGTTCAAGATCAACCACTTGGGCTTCTCCACGTTCATCGGACGTTTCACAGCGTTCGATGCGTCTCTGGATTTCGATCCAGAGAACATTCAGAACTCCAGCGTGGAAGTGGTCGTGGACATGAACTCGATCGACGTGAACCTTCCTGAGTTTGAGGAAGAGCTGCGTGGCTCGGATTGGCTGGATGCCGTGCAGTTCCCGCAAGCTGTCTACAAGACCACAGGTTACGTAGGAGCGAACGGTGAGAACTCGCACACGTTTGCAGGCGAACTGACATTCCACGGTGTCACCGCACCAGTGAATTTGAATGTGACTTTCAACGGCGGCGGACGTAACTTCCTGACCCGTAAGTACACCCTTGGTTTCGAAGCTCAGACCACCTTCCTGCGCTCAGCGCACGGTGCAGATCGATTCACCAACTTCGGTGTTGGCGATGAAATCTCATTGGAAGTGCATGTTGAGTTCCAGGCTAACGAGTAATACTGCCAACGTTTTACAACGCGCAGTACTTTAAGCACTAGCTTGAAGTAATAGCTTGAAAAGAGGGCGGCGACCAGGTTTTTAACCGGTCGCCGCCCTTTTGCTTTTGCGGGTTTCACTCCATCTCCACTTCGGCCACCTCCACTTCAGCCACCAGCGCTCTCTGCAACTGTAACTCATGCATGTGCCGGTATAAGCCGTCCTCTCTCAGCAGCTCCTGATGTGTTCCACGTTGTACGACGCTTCCCTGGTGCAGCACGACAATTTGATCGGCATGCACGATTGTGCTCAGCCGGTGCGCAATCGCCAGTATCGTGGTCTGCCCGCGCAACCTCTCCAATGCCGCACTGATGACCGCCTCGGTGTGACTGTCCACATTCGCCGTGGCTTCGTCGAGAATGAGAATACGGGGCTCGCGGGCAAGTGTGCGCGCCAGTGACAGCAGCTGACGCTGCCCGGTCGAGAGATTCCCCCCGCGCTCGCCCAGCTGCGTGGCATATCCATTCGGCAGACTCATGACGAAGTCGTGCAGGTGCGCCATGCGGGCAGCGGCAATCACCTGCTCATCGGTCATTTCCAACCCCAGCGTGATGTTGTCGCGCACACTGCCAGCACTAATGAAGGGGTCTTGCAGCACAACGCCCAACCTGGCGCGCAGACTCGCCTGATCGATTTCCTGCAGCGGGATGTCGTCCACCAGAATGCGGCCCTGCCCGGGCTGATAGAAACGCAGCAGCAGACTCATCAACGTACTCTTGCCGCTTCCGGTATGCCCGACGATGGCGACGAACTCCCCAGGCTTCACACTGAAGCTTATGCCACTCAGCACAGGATGCTCGTCGTCATAGCTGAAGCTCACGTCGTCAAAGCGGACGGCTCCCTGCGTGATGCATTGCGCCGTCGCAGGCTGGGCCTCGCCGACCTCGTCGATGATGGCGAAGACTCGCTCCCCGGCGACGACCGCCTGCTGCAACAGACTCAGACGCTGTGTCATCTCCACCACCGGCTGCGTGATGCGCGACAGGTAATTCACGAACGCGTAGATCACGCCGACCTCTACCACGCTCTCGAACGATTGCGTGCCGAAATACAGCAGCAGGGCTGCCAGCGTCAGGGTGCGCAGCATGTCGGGCAGTGGCCTCAGCATCAGCGCATCCAGACGCAGGTTGCTCATGCGTGCATTGAACAACTCCCGGCTGACCCCACCAAACTGCTGCGCGAAACGCTGCTGCTGGTTCAACACCTGAATGATGCGCATCCCTTGAATGGATTCACTGAGCGTCGCGTTGATTCTGCTGAGCACACTGCGCGCCCGGTGGTAACGCGGTGAACTCTTGCGCTGATAGAAGTACATCACCGCCGTCACGGTGGGCAGCATCAGGCAACACACCAGCATCAAGCGCATGTCGAGCCACGCCATGGCGATGAAGATGGCGATGATCAGCGTGATGTTCTGCACGAAGGTCGCCATCACCTGCACAAACAATTCCTTGATCGCTTCGGTGTCATTGGTGATGCGCGACACCAGACTGCCAGTCGGACGATGATCAAAATAGCTGAGCGGCTGTCGCATCACTGCGGCGAAAACCTGCGAGCGCACAGTGCGCACTACCGAGAAAGCCACCTTGTTGAAGCGCAGTGCATTCTGATAGCCAGCCCATGCCGAGAGCGCGTAGAAAAACACATAGGCCGCGGCCAGCATGGCCAGCTCATCCACGGGATAACGCGCGGCCGTCACGTAATCGTCGATGAAAATCTTGACGAGCACCGGCCCCAACACCTGCCCGAGCGTGGCCAGCAGCAGGAGAATCGCAGCCTCCTTCAGCAGACGCGGATAGGCGAGGCTGTAACGCAGCAAACGCCACAGCGAGGCGGTATCGATTCCCTTGCGGATGTCATCGTCCTGATTCAACGGTGCGCTCCAGTTTTTGATAGTCGATCATTTGTGCGTACCAACCGCCTCGGCCAACCAACTCGGCATGCGTGCCATGCTCGATCAGTTCGCCGTGATTGAGCACCGCAATCTGTTCGGCATCTTCGACGGCTGACAGACGGTGGCAAAGAATCACCGTGGTCCGCCCGGCCCGCACCGTACGCAGATGCTCCAGAATACTGCGCTCGGTCGCCACATCGACGGCAGACAGCGCATCATCGAGAATCAGCACTGGCGCATTGAGGAGCAGTGCGCGGGCGATGGCTATGCGCTGCTTCTGGCCGCCGGACAAGGTAATACCACGTTCGCCGACCAAGGTGTCATAGCCGTCTGGAAAACGTTGAATGTCTTTGTCGATCGACGCCAGCGCAGCAACTGCGCGAACCTGCTCGCGGGTCGCGTCCGGTCGGCCGAGGGCAATGTTCTCGGCAATGCTGGCCGTGAACAGGAATGCGTCCTGAGGGACAATCGCCACGGCGCCGCGCAGTGCATGCAAGGTGAGCTGTTGCACGGGTATGCCACCGATGCGAATTGAGCTGTCGGGCGCATCAAAGAAGCGCAGCAGCAGATTGATCAGCGTCGTCTTGCCCGCACCCGTAGGTCCCACGATGCCGAGCGTCTCCCCGGCGCCGACCCGCAGATGAATATTGCGCAACACCGGCGCTTGCGCACCCGTGAAGGTAAATTGGTCAATATCAATGGCGATATCCGCCGTTGGGATGTCAGTGCGTGTCCCGGTGTCGGGCACCGTCGATGGCGTCTCCAGCAACTGCTGGATGCGGGCGTAGGCTGCTGAGCCGCGCTCGAGAATATTCAGGAGCCAGCCATAGGCGAACATCGGCCAGATCAGGAAGCCCAGATACATGGTGAAACTGGTGAGCTGCCCCAGCGTCAGGCTGTCCTGCTCTATCAGCCAGGCGCCTGAGCCGATACACAGCAGAAACGACGAGCCCACGGTGATGAAGATTGCGGGATCGTAGAGGGAGTCCGTGGCAGCCACGCGCATGTTCGCCTCTGCAGCGCGATCAGCAATTCGCAGGAAGCGGGTATCCTCATTCGCCTCCTGTCCGAAGGCTCGTATCATGCGAATACCGGAAACACTTTCCTGCGCGAAGTCGTTAAGATCCGAGAAGCGCTCTTGTGCATCCCGGAACCCGGCATGCAGGCGATCTCCGAGCACCACGAAATACCACGCCATGAAGGGGAATGGCAGCAGCGCCACCAGCGTCAGCTCCCAGCTGATGAACACCGTCATGATGGTAATGACCAGCACACCGGTAACCAGACCGTCGATACCGGAGAGCACTCCCTCGCCTGCCGTCATCTCCACCGCCGAGATGTCATTGGTGGCACGAGCCATCAAGTCGCCGGTTCGGTGCTCCTGAAAGAAACGTGGCGCCATCAATGTGAAGTGCGCGTATAGCCGCTGACGCATGGTCTCTGCAAGATTGAAGGAGGCATGGAAGAGCAGCACGCGCCAGAAGTAGCGCATCACATAAACGGCGAGGGCGATCAGCACCACGACACCCACGTAAGTCCACAGCAATTCAGGGGTAAGCGAGTCGGCCACCACATGATCGATGACCTGCCCGATGATCCAGGGAATCAGCATGTCCGTCAGATCAACACCGACAAACATGAGAATGGCCAGTGCATAGCGTCGCCACTGCTCGCGAAAATACCAGCCCAATTTGAAAAACAAAGCCATCAATAGTCCATTCTGAAACGTTGCAGGCATCACTTCGATTGCCGGGAGCAGTCTACCAGCCTTTCAGGTGCCATTGCGGCCTCTCTCGCAAGACCAGCCAAAAATTACTTTTCGCCATCAATATCAATGCCTTGCATGGGGTTATCAAGGCGCAGGCGGGGGCATTGAGACGCCATGGAAAAGTAATTTTCCCTAATCTGAAATTCGAGATTTACGTCAGGAATGTGTTTGCTACAATAGCGCCCTGTTTGCCCACCCCCCCTATACCCCAAACAGCACCCCGCGGAGGAGACCAATTCGTCAATGAACACAGAATACACTCGAGTGGAAGACTACTACGACAAGGAAACTTTCAACCGTATCAAGGCGTTGGCCGATACCAAAGAAACACCGTTCGTAGTAATCGATATCGCTACGGTAGAGCGTCATTACGACGTTCTGCAGGAACTCTTCCCATACGCGAGTGTGTACTATGCCGTGAAGGCGAACCCCGCTCCCGAGATCATCACATCGCTGCGCGACAAGGGATCGAACTTTGATGTGGCGTCGATTTACGAACTGGACAAATTGCTTTCGCTGAACGTGCCCCCGGAACGCTGCAGCTATGGCAACACCATCAAAAAGAGCCGGGATATCCGCTACTTCTACGAGAAGGGCGTGAGGATGTACGCGACCGACTCCGAGGCCGATGTGCGCAACATAGCCAAAGCGGCGCCTGGCTCCAAAGTGTATGTTCGTATTCTGACTGAAGGCAGCGGCACGGCTGACTGGCCGCTGTCGCGCAAGTTCGGTTGCCAGAGCGATATGGCGATGGACCTGATGGTGCTGGCTCGTGACCTGGGGCTCATCCCTTACGGCGTGTCTTTCCACGTCGGCTCGCAGCAGCGCGATATCGGTGCCTGGGATGCGGCGATCGGCAAGGTCAAGGTGATCTTCGAACGTCTGAAGGAAGAGGACAACATCACTCTGAAGATGGTGAACCTGGGTGGTGGCTTCCCGGCCAACTACATTACCCGCGCCAACTCACTGGAGACCTACGCGGAAGAAATCACGCGCTTCATCGAAGAAGATTTTGGCGACGAGTTCCCGGAAATCATTCTGGAACCGGGCCGCTCGCTGATCTCCAACGCGGGCATTCTGGTATCTGAAGTCGTCCTTATCTCGCGCAAGTCACACACAGCACTGCAGCGCTGGGTATTTACCGACGTTGGCAAATTCTCCGGCCTGATCGAGACGCTGGACGAATGCATCAAGTATCCGATCTACGTAGAGAAGCACGGCGAGTTGGAAGAAGTGGTCATCGCCGGCCCGACCTGCGACAGCGCCGACATCATGTATGAGAACTACAAGTATGGCCTGCCTCTGAATCTCGCCATCGAAGACCGCATGTACTGGTTCTCGACCGGCGCGTACACCACCAGCTACAGCGCCATCGAATTCAACGGCTTCCCGCCGCTGAAATCCTACTTCGTCTAAGTCACATCCGGCAGCAAACGTGCCGTCACCACTCCCGTGGTGATGGCACCGTTGACATTGAGCGCCGTGCGTCCCATATCGATCAGTGGCTCTATCGAGATCAGCAACGCGACCAGCGTGACCGGCAGCCCCATCGCCGGCAGCACCACCAGTGCTGCAAAAGTCGCCCCCCCACCTACCCCCGCTATGCCGAATGAACTGATGGCGATGATGCCAAGCAGGCTGATAATGAACCCTGGCGTGGTCGGATCGACGCCAACAGTGGGCGCCGCCATGACCGCGAGCATTGCCGGATAGATTCCGGCACAGCCATTCTGGCCAATCGTCGCGCCAAACGTTGCCGCGAGATTGGCAATTGGCGAAGGCACGCGCAATTCTTCCATCTGCGTCTTGACTGTCATTGGAATGGTGGCGGCCGAGCTGCGCGTGGCAAATGCAAAACTGAGCACAGGCCAGACCTTTTGGTAGTACTCGCGAGGATTGTGCCCTGCCAGGAAAATCAGCAGCGCATGCACTACAAACATGATCGCAATGGCAACATAAGAGGCCAGCACAAAGCTGATCAGGTTGAGAATGTCGGAGCCATTGGAACTGGCGACGACATAGGTCATCAGCGCCATGATCCCGTATGGGGTGAGCGACATGACGATCTTCACCAGCTGCATCACGATAAGCTGGGTTGCCTCGATGAAACGCTTGATGCCGTCCCCATGCTCGGGGCGGTCGCGCACGACCAGCAACGCCGCAATGCCGCTGAGAATACCGAAGATCACCACGGCAATGATCGAGCTGTCGCGGGCACCGGTAAGGTCCGAAAAGATGTTGGTGGGAATGAAACCGACAATCACCTCGGGCAGGCTCAGATCACTGACGGTGTCCAGACGCAGCTCCAGCACCTGGGCACGCGCCAGTTCGCGCGCACCGGAGGTCATGCCCTCCGCACTCAGCCCGGAAGCCAGTGTCACGACAATACCGATGATCGCTGCAATGACCGCAGTGCCGACGAGCAGCGCCACCACACTCACCCCGATTCGTCCAACCGACGCAATCGCGTCCACGCGCAGAACCGCCGCCATCATGGTGATGAGAATCAAGGGCATCACAATCATGCGCAGAAGGTTGACGTAGGCATCTCCCACCAGGTTGGTCCACTGCAGGGTTTCCGTCATTACCGGTGTGCCGATACCAAACACAAACTGCAGATAAAAGCCGAAGGCCACGCCCAGCAACAAGCCAGCGAACACTTGTCGTGACAGCGTGAAGGATTGGCGACGGAGGTAAAACAAGAGGAACAAGAGGCCGGAGAACAGGGCCAGATTGATAATGCTGAAGAGGTTTAGCATGCTGGCACCTTTATTTTTATTATCCCGGTTACTCCGGTAAGTTCGACATCATGATCGCAAGTGTATCGGAACGGAACTCGCGACGGTACAGCACCGCGACTACCAGAACGGACAGTAGCATAAATACCCAGTAATTCACGAACCAACCCAGCACTGCCATGCTGAAATAGTAGGTCCGCAATCCGTTATTGAAGTTGCCTGCGGCCTTGGAAGCCATCCGCGAGATGGTCTCGACGTGGCGCGCGACCACCTCATCGGAGGGATGTTCGTGCCGTTCAGGCACACCTCCGAGCATCACAGAGACCTGACCGAACTGGCGCAGCCCCCAGGTGAATTTGAAAAAGGCATACACGAACAGGCACAACAAGAGCATGACCTTCACCTCCCACTCGCCGCGGGTATTGTGATCGGAGAAGGGCACTTCACTGAGCATCATGATCACCGTCTCCGACGAACTGCCCAGCACCGTCATCAGACCGGCGAGGATGAACAGCGTCGTAGAGGCGAAGAAGGAAACGTTGCGTTCAAGATTCGCAATGATGTTGGTGTCGGCGATTCGATTCTCGCGGCGCAAGGCCTTGCGAATCCACTGTCTGCGGTGGCGATGCATGGCGAAGGCAAGCGTGGGGGTGTCTACGCTGCGTCGCCCCGTGTAGATGAAATAGCCACGAAAGCAGATCAGAAACCAGATCACGGCGATCAGGTTGCCGACATTCGTCTGCAGATATTCAGCAAAGCTCATGGACACTCCTCCGCATCAGCGCTTCCTGCGACACTCAATTCTTGATGTGATAACCAGTCTTGAATATCCACCAGACCACCGCCATGCACGCCGCCAGAAACAACAGAATCATCGCCAGACTGACACCGATGCTGACATCGGCTATCTCGTAGAAACTCCACCGAAAGCCACTGACCAGATACAGCACTGGGTTGAACATCGTCACTGTCTGCCAGAACGGCGAGAGCATGTTGGCTGAATAGAAACTGCCGCCCAGAAATACGAGCGGTGTCACGATCAACAACGGAATCAGCTGCAACTTTTCGAAGTTGTCCGCCCACACGCCGATGATGAAACCGAACAAACTGAACGACACGGCCGTGAGCACCAGGAAGAACAACATGATGAACGGATGGGCAATCTCCAGTGGCACGAACAGCCCGGCAGTCGCCAGAATGATCGCACCGAGAATCAACGACTTGCTCGCCGCCGCTCCCACATACCCCATCACGACCTCGATCATCGACACCGGAGCGGATAGCAACTCGTAGATGGTGCCGGTGAACTTCGGAAAATAAATCCCGAACGAGGCATTCGAGATACTGTTGGTCAGCAATGACAACATGATCAACCCCGGCACGATGAAGGCGCCGTAGCTCACACCATCCACCTGCTGAATGCGCCCGCCAATCGCGGCGCCGAACACCACAAAATACAGCGAGGTGGAGATCACCGGCGCGAAGATGCTCTGCATCAGCGTGCGACGTGTACGCGCCATCTCGAAATGATAAATCGCCTTGATTGCGTACCAGTTCATCGTGATTCCTCCACCAGTTTGACAAATATCTCTTCGAGCGAACTCTGCGTCGTCTTCAGATCGCGGAAACCGATGCCCTCGCGGCGCAAGTCATCCAGCAATGATGTGATGCCCGTGCGCTCGCCCTGCGTGTCGTAGGTATAGGTCAGATGCAGACCATCCTCGGACAGCAGGAGATCGTGCTCATTCAAGGTCGCGGGCAGCGTCTCCAGCGTGTGTTTGAGGTCGAGTATCAGCTGCTTCTTGCCGAGCTTGTGCATCAGCGCAGCCTT
>JBBTKA010000050.1:0-12903 GCA_038059145.1 Pseudomonadota bacterium | reverse complement strand
CATGCCAGGCAGCCCTGCCAGGGTGACCGCGATGGTGTAGATGTCTTCGAGATACATGGTCACCGGGTCGCTGTTCTTCTCGCCCAGCTTGAAGGCCGTGTGCGGAGTGGTGGGTCCGAGGATGACATCCACGTCCTTGAAGGCGTTGTCGAAATCCTGCTTGATCAGGCGGCGGATCTGCTGCGCCTTGATGTAATAGGCATCGTAGAATCCGGCGGACAGTGCATAGGTGCCGATCATGATGCGGCGCTTGACCTCGCTGCCGAAGCCTTCGCTGCGGCTGCGTTTATACATATCGTCCAGATTGACCGGATCGGCGCAGCGATAGCCGTAACGGACGCCGTCGAAACGCGACAGGTTCGCAGAAGCTTCGGCCGGAGCGATGACGTAATAGGCAGACACGGACAAGTGGCTGTTGGGCAGGTCGACTTCCTTGATGGTGGCGCCGAGGCTCTCGAAGACTTTCAAGGCTGCCTGCAACGCCGATTCCACCTCGGCACCAAGGCCTTCCGCCAGATGCTGACGCGGTACGCCGATGCGTAAGCCCTGCAGCGAATCATTCAACGTCGCCATGTAGTCCGGAGCCGTCATCTCAATGCAGGTGGAGTCCTTAATGTCCGGGCCTGCGATTGCGTTCATCATCAGCGCGGCGTCTTCGGCACTCTTGCTGATGGGGCCCGCCTGATCGAGGCTCGACGCGAAAGCGATCATGCCCCAGCGGGAGATTCGGCCATAGCTGGGCTTGAAGCCAGTGACACCGCAGAATGCTGCCGGTTGACGGATCGAGCCACCCGTGTCGGTGCCGGTGGCAATTGCGCACAGATCGGCCGCTACCGCAGCAGCGGAGCCGCCGGATGAGCCGCCGGGAACGCGCTCGGGGTCCCAGGGGTTGCGGACCGCGCCGAAGAAACTGGTCTCGTTGGACGAGCCCATGGCGAACTCGTCCATGTTGGTCTTGCCCAGAGTCACCGTTCCGGCGGCATTGAGGCGCTCGACAACGGTGGCGTTATACGGAGAGATGAAATTCGCCAGCATCTTCGAGGCGCAGGTAGTGCGCACATCCTGCATGCAGAAGATGTCTTTGTGGGCGATGGGGATGCCGGTGAGCGGGCCGTGTTCGCCGCGCGCTCTGCGTTGATCTGCAGCGGCAGCTTGTGCCAGTGCCAGTTCTTCCGTCACGGTGATGTAAGCGTTGTAGACGCCATTGAACTGCTTGATGCGGCTCAGATAATCACGGGTCAATTCCGTGCTGGAAAATTCTCCCCGGGCCAGCGAGCGCGAGAGTTCGGCGACTGTTCTGCGAGACATGCTTGTGTGTCCTTGATCTGGATAAAGTGATTCTTGGTCACTGAATGTGTTGATTTAATGCCTGTGGATTTGCAAATGTGCTCAGGTCTTTATTCGCTGCGCTTTACTCAATGACTTTAGGCACCAGGTAGAGACCGTCCTGCACAGCAGGCGCAATTTTCTGCAGATATTCACGCTCATTTTTTTCGGTGACGATATCCGGGCGCAGTCGCTGCACGGCATCGAACGGGTGCGCAAGCGGGGCGACATCGCGAGTATCAACACTCTGCATCTGGTCGATCAGTTCGAGGATGGAGGAAATGCGGCTTGCCACTTCCTGCGCTTCAGTAGCGTCAATGTGCAGACGTGCCAGGTGGGCAATTTTTTCGACGTCTGATTTCTCTAAAGCCATTCACAATCTCCAAAATGCGCAGGTGCAATCACGAGTCTCTTCAGCAGGGGGCTCCGGCCCTGATTTGTGCGGTAATGCCGGTTTTCTGGCATTTCTCAAATTGACTATTGCCCTCTATCCTTGCCGTTGTTAGAGTGCGTGTCTATTCGCCGGAGAAGCCGTGATTATACGGGAAAGAGACCGGTCTAGGGCAACAGTTTCAGGAATTGCAGGCAAATAACCAGCCTGCCGCGCGCTTCCACCGATTTATCCAACCCCTTGCACGAAATCAAGCGCGTCAGCTGAATACTTGTTTCAAGTCTATGGTCAGCTGCTTGCCCAGAAGCGGGGGAGGATTCCTATTTTGAGGTTAACCAAACGTCGATGTTCAAAAAATTCCGGGGAATGTTCTCCAACGATCTCGCAATTGACCTGGGTACTGCAAACACACTGATCTATGTTCGTGGCCAGGGCATTGTATTGAATGAGCCATCAGTGGTGGCCATTCGTACTCACAATGGTCAGAAGGTGGTCACTGCGGTCGGGACCGACGCCAAGCGCATGCTGGGCAGAACGCCAGGCAATATCACCGCCATTCGTCCCATGAAAGACGGCGTGATTGCCGACTTCCAGGTGACTGAAAAAATGCTGCAGCACTTCATCAGCAAAGTGCACGAAAACAGTTTCTTTCCGCCGAGTCCTCGCGTGCTCGTCTGCGTGCCATGTAAGTCCACCCAGGTGGAGCGTCGTGCCATTCGTGAGTCAGTGGTCAGCGCGGGGGCCCGCGAAGTCCGGCTGATGGAAGAGCCCATGGCCGCGGCCATCGGAGCAGGATTGCCTGTCGACAAGGCCAGCGGCTCCATGGTGGTGGACATCGGTGGCGGGACCACCGAGATCGCCATTATCTCCCTGAACGGCATCGTCTATGCGGAATCCGTGCGTGTCGGGGGCGATCGTTTCGACGAAGCCATCATTACCCACGTGCGTCGCAACTACGGCAGCCTGATCGGTGATGCCACCGCAGAGCGCATCAAGAAAGAGATCGGTTGTGCATTCCCGTCCTCCGGTGTGCTGCGCGAGATCGACGTGCGCGGGCGCAACCTGGCAGAGGGCGTGCCACGCAGTTTCACATTGAACAGTGATGAAATTCTGGAAGCGCTGCAGGAAACCTTGTCCGCCATCGTGCAGGCGGTGAAAAGTGCTCTGGAACAATCCCCTCCCGAACTGGCCTCCGACATTGCCGAGAGCGGCATGGTGCTGACCGGTGGTGGAGCGCTGCTGAAGGACTTGGATAAACTGCTGTCGGAAGAGACGGGTTTGCCCGTCATTGTGGCGGAAGATCCGTTGACCTGCGTGGCAAGGGGAGGTGGTAAAGCAATGGAGTTGATGGACCTGAGTGACATGGATTCGTTGACCATTGAATAACCCGTTAGAGGTTTCGACATCAAGACCTTATTCATCAAAGGCGTTTCGCTGGAATACCGCGTCGCCGCGTTCGTCGTCCTTTCGGTGGCTGTCATGTTCGTTGACAGCCGCTTCGACTATCTTGACAGAGTTCGTTACACCCTCGGCTTCCTGACCGCCCCGGTTTACTGGGTTGCCGATATCCCCACCCGTGTTTCTTACTGGATAGACGACGTATTTGTCTCCCACGGTGATCTCATCGAGGAGAACGCACGCCTGCGCGAAGAGTTGTTGTTTGCGCAGCGTGAGCTGCAGCTGGTGGCCGGTCTGGCGACGGAAAACAGCCGTCTGCGCGCCCTGCAGGAGGCTTCTGCGGCCGTCAACGGTAATATTCTGACTGCTGAAATCATCAATATTTCCTCCGATCCCGGTTCGCGACGTGTGCTGATTAATCGTGGCGAACAGCACGGCGTGGAACTCGGGCAGGCGTTGCTGGATGCTCACGGGCTGATGGGGCAAGTGGTGGAAGTGCTGCCCTTCACCAGTTGGGTCATGCTGATCACCGATTCCCGGCATGGCACGCCGGTGCAGGTGAATCGCAGTGGCGAGCGCGCGATTGCCCGTGGCAGCCGCAGCGAAATTCCCGAGCTGGAGCTGGAATATGTGCCCGATACCTCGGATATCGTGGTCGGTGATCTGCTGGTCAGTTCCGGGCTCGGACAGCGTTTCCCAAAGGATTACCCGGTCGCTCAGGTGACCAGCGTAGTGCATGATCGCGGCCAGCCCTTCGCCACCATCAAGGCCAGACCTCTCGCACAGATGGACCGTACCCGCCACGTAATGCTGCTCGATCTGGCGCAGAACGACCTGGACGCCCAATTGCAGAACAGTGCCGCACCCGCCTGGGTGGCAACAGAGCAGTTTGTGGGCCCTCCCCGCGCAGTGACTGGACAGGAGTAGAAATGGAACCGCGTGCCAATGGTTTCTGGGTAGTGATCCTGACGTTTCTGGTGGCTTATCTGCTTGCTATCGTCCCTTTCCCTGAGTGGGCCATGAATTATCGGCCGCAGTGGGTAGTCATGGTGCTCATCTATTGGGGCATGGCGCTTCCCTACCGCGTGGGTATCGGCTTCGCCTGGGTTGCCGGCCTGCTGATGGATATCATGGAAGGCTCGATGCTGGGCCTCAACGCCCTCGCTTTTGCCATCATTGCGTACATCACGCTGAGTCTGCACCAGCGTCTGAGGATGTTTTCATCGGTGCAGCAGAGCAGTGTGGTACTGGCGTTGGTCGGCCTGCATCTGATGATGACGCACTGGATGAAAATCGCCGCCGATCAGGCCGTCAACACCAATCTGCTGTTCCTGCTGGGCGCATTGTCCAGCGCCTTCATCTGGCCCTGGCTCTTCCTGCTGTTGAGGCAGATGCGGCGCGGTTTCGGCGTCAAATAAGCCAGTGTGTCAGTAACGACAGTTTCCGCTAGCAAAAGGTATGTTATGTCAGACCGATTTTCAGGGGTTGTATTGGCCTCGGCATCGCCGCGCCGCAGGGAGTTGCTGGAACAGATCGGCGTGCGCTACGAAATCGCCGATCATACTGTCGATGAGGACGCCCTTGCCGGCGAAGCTCCGATAGCACTTGTGCAGCGTCTGGCGCTCGAAAAGGCGCTGTCTGTGCTCAGCTCCCATTCCCATCAGTCAGCCGCGCGGCACCAACCCTGGCCGGTCCTGGGTGCCGACACCATCGTGGTCTGCGATGACCATATCCTCGGTAAACCGCTCGACAAAGCCGATGCGCTCAGGATGTGGCACTTGCTCAGTGGCCGCGAACATCGCGTTTATTCGGCCGTGGCGATTTGTGACTCGCAGCGTCGGGAAGTACGCATGTCCACGACCGCGGTCACTTTTCGACAGCTGTCCGAGCAGGACTGCGAGCGCTATTGGACAAGTGGCGAGCCGCAAGGCAAGGCCGGCGGCTACGCCATACAGGGGCTCGGAGCATTGTTCGTCAGCTCGATGACGGGAAGCTACACCGGGGTGGTGGGTTTGCCGCTCTATGAGACTGCCGAACTGCTGGCGATTTTTCGCGTGCGCACCGGCTTGTCCGTGGCTGCCGGCGGAGTGCACGTCAATGAGTGAAGAAATCCTCATCAACGTGACGCCCATGGAGACGCGGGTGGCGCTGATAGAAAACGGGCTGCTGCAGGAGATATTCATCGAACGCCCGCACAGCAAGGGGCATGTCGGGGATATCTATCTGGGTAAAATCGTCAGAGTGATGCCCGGCATGGAAGCGGCCTTCGTCGACATCGGCCTGGAGCGTGCAGCCTTCATTCACAGTGCCGATATCGCCCCGATCGATCCCAATGGTTTCGAGGTGCGCGCAGACCCGCCGCCGCCAATTCAGAATCTGGTTCGCGAAGGGCAAATGATTGTGGTGCAGGTGGCCAAAGATCCCATCAGCACCAAGGGTGCCAGATTGACTACTCACCTGACTCTGCCCTCCAGACACCTGGTGTATCTCCCGCGCAGTCCGCATATGGGCATCTCCCAGAGACTCGAAGATGAAGAGGAGCGAGCGCGCCTGCTGAAGGCGCTCGACGAATGCATTGCGCTGGAGGAAATGCAGGGGCGCGGCGGCTTCATCATTCGCACCGCCGCCGAGGGCTGCAGTGCTGAAGATTTCATTGAAGACATCCGCTTTCTGAAGAAACTCTGGAGTGCGGTTGAACGGCGCATCGGCGAAAATCGCGAGGTGCGTGTCGTGCACCGCGATGTGCCTCTGTACATGCGTGCCATGCGCGACCTGATCACGCCGCGTATCGAGAAAATCCGTGTCGATACGCAATCCGCGTATGAGGAAATCGCTCGTTTCATCGAGGATTTCATTCCCGATTTCAGCAATAAGCTGGAACTGTATACTGGCGAACGTCCTGTCTTCGATCTCTACGGCATTGACGACGAGATCAACAAGGCGCTGGGGCGCCAGGTCAAGCTCAAATCCGGTGGTGATCTGGTTATCGATCAGACTGAAGCAATGACCACGGTGGATGTCAACACAGGCGCTTATCTCGGCAGCAAGAATCACGCGGAGACGGTACTCAAAACCAATCTCGAGGCGGCCACGGCGATCGCCAGGCAATTGCGGGTGCGCAATCTTGGTGGAATCATAATTCTGGATTTCATCGATATGGTAGACCCGGAGCATCAGCGGCAGGTGCTGCGGACGCTCGCCAAGGCGCTGGAAAAAGATCATGCGCGCACCATGATCACCGGGATGTCTGAACTTGGCCTGGTGGAAATGACCCGCAAGCGTACGCGCGAGAGTCTGGAACAGTTGCTGTGCAGCGAGTGCGTGGTGTGCAAGGGGCGCGGTCGGCAGAAGACCGCGGAGACCATTTGTTACGAAATTTTCCGGGAAATCCTGCGAGTGGCGCGGGTCTACGAGAACGATGTCATTCTCGTCATGGCCTCGCAAGGTGTCGTCGACCGATTGCTGGATGAGGAGTCCAGCACGCTTGCCGATCTGGAAGAATTAATCGGCAAGACGGTCAGGTTTGAGGTGGAACCCATGTATACTCAAGAGCAGTTCGACGTGGTGTTGTTCTAGCGCCCGCCCGTGAATCGCTCGTGAAAATAGCACCTTAAGCCACAATGATCGCCACCCTGCTGAAAAAGACGCTTTCGTCGCTGTTGACCACCTGCGTGGTGCTGTTGTTGCTGCTGGCTGTCTATGTCAGCCTGGGGCGGCAATTGATGCCCTACGCGGTCAATTATCGCGCCGATGTCGAGTCCCGACTCGAAGCCGCCACAAGGCAACAAGTTCGCATCGGCGCATTGAGCGGTAGCTGGAGCGGCCTCAATCCGCTGCTCTCTCTGCAACAGGTTCTCCTCTCCCCCGCATCGCGCCCTGAGTCCGGCGAGACGCTTCCGATCGATACATTGTTGATAGACACACTCACTCTGGAAGTGGACATGCTGGCGAGTGTGCTTGCCCGGCAGGTTGTCTTGCATAACGTCGACCTGCAAGGCCCTGAGTTCACTGTCGTCGAAATGGAGGATGGACGCTGGCAGCTGCAGGGTTTTGCGATGCCGACAGAGCCTGGGCTGACACCGGACCAGCTGCTGGAATTGGTTTCCCGCTTTCAGGAGCTGAGCCTCAGTGATGTAACCTTCACCGTCGAGCGTCGGGATGGACGCCGCACCGCGTTCGAGCGCAGTCACCTGCAGTTGCGCAATCGTGGCGATCAGCATTTTCTCTATCTGGATATTGTGCAGGGGGCGTCGGACTCCACGGTGAGTATTGCCGCCGAATTGTCGGGCAATTCCGTCAGGGCATTGTCTGGTGACGTCTATGTCCGCATACCGCAAGGCGACTATTCTCAGCTGGCCGCCGGGCGTTACGCCGATGTGATCGATGTACAAGCGCTCTCGGGCGGTGGCGAATTGTGGTTGCAATTCAACGAAGGTGTGCTGAACACCGTGCAGGGGAATGCCAGTCTCGGGCGGGCGTTGCTCAGCCCTGCAGGTCAGCCAGCGGAGGTGGAACTCACAGACGTTCGGAACGAGTTCTTTCTGCGCCGAAACTCCGCAGCGCAGACCTCTGATCAGCCAGCTCATTCCTGGGAGCTTTGGCTGAATGGCCTTGGTTTTCAATGGGACGCGCTGCGGTGGCGGGAAAGTAACCTGTATGTCTCCTACTCTCCAGAAGACTCGGTGCAGCTACTGGCAGATTCCTTCAATCTTGGCGTTGCAACGGCCCTTGTCAGCCAGCTCGATGTGCTGAATCCTGTAGCGGACACGCAGCTTGCCGAACACAACCCCCGTGGCGAACTTCATAATCTTGATTTGTTGTGGTCGCTTCCCAGTGCCGTTGACGGCGCCGGAGAGCTGGCGCCTGCGCAACCGCAGGTTCCAGAAAACAATGCCCCTGCAGAGGGGGGCACGCTGACGCTTTCCGCCAATCTCGATGATGTCAGCTTCAGCGCCCGGGGAGCCGCGCCTGCGCTGTGGGGTGTCGATGGCTATGCGCAATTTACCTTCGATGCGGGTGCCCGCAAGCTCGCAGGTATGGTCGAGGTGGATTCATCGCGATTCATGATCCAGCTTCCCCAGTTGTTCAATGATGCCTGGGCCTACGATTATGTGAGCGGACGAGTGAATTTCGCGCTGGACATGACCGACGGACAGCATTTGCGGCTTGCCAGCAGCCCCATCGTGGCGCGGTCTGAGGTGATAGACGGCCGGGCGCAGTTTGCCACCGAATTTCGCCGGACGGCCGACGATGAGCTGACCTCCAATCTTGAGTTGATGGTCGGTGCACTGCAGGCGGATGTCAGCGGAAAGTCGATATACCTGCCCCGCGGGCCGGCTGTGCGTGACAACCTGCGCAACGTCATGGATTGGCTTGATGGCGCAATTGTGGGGGGGATCGCCACGCACAGCGGTGCAATCTACAGGGGCTCGGTCCTGCCGGGGTCGGCACCCGAGGAGAAGACCCTGCAGATGTATTACAACGTGGATGGTGGCACGTTGCTTTTCGATTCACAGTGGCCCGCGCTTGAAAGTCTGCTTGGACATGTCGTGATCAGCGATCGCAATGTCGATATCCAGATGCAGTCCGGGGAATCCCTGGGTATCGGTTTCGACGCGACCACGGCCTCCATCCGGCCAGGTACCGATGCAATCAGCAGTCTGCTTAGTGTTAGCGGGCGCGGCAGAGGGTTGGCGCAGCAGGGGCTTCGCTACCTGCAGGAGACGCCAGTGACACGTGGTTTTGGTAGTTATCTCGCCAGCTGGCAGGCCACGGGAGAGGTCGGATTGAATCTGGAGCTGCAGATCCCACTGGGGCAGACCGACAGCATTCCTCAGGTTGACGTCGCTCTGGAGCTGCTCGACAACTCCCTCTTCATGCCGGAGTTCGATCTGAATTTTTCAGAGCTGGGTGGGCAACTGCGCTTCAACACCCAGACCGGGCTGCAGGGTGACGCGATGAGCGCGACGCTCTTCGAGCACCCCGTATCTGTCGCGTTGCGGAGTGAGACCGATGCCGCACGGGGAACAGCCACCGTGGTTGAACTTGCTGGCAGGACTGGCATGCAGGCACTGCGCGATTGGCCGAGACAGAGTGAGTTTGTCAAAGGGCTGCTGCGTCGCGCCGATGGCGAGGTTGACTATCTGGCCAGGCTGGACATCATCCAGCCGCCCGTGGAGGACGGCAGCGCAGCTCCGTCGCCGCAGCAACGCCTGGCGATTTCCTCGGATCTGCGGGGCGTGACGCTGGACTACCCCGAGCCGCTTGGCAAGGCGGCGAATTCCGCATTGCCGCTCAGCCTGAGCCTTGAATTCCATGAAGACAGTCAGGACCTGAGCCTCTCTCTCGGAGGGCTGGGGTCGATGAATATCGGCCGCGCTCAGGGGCAGGGGCGCAATGGGCTGGTGTTTCTGGGGCAGCGTGACGAGGGCGTCACGATTCGTCGACTGGACGCCAATGCCCCGGGTGTCGATGTAGTTGGCCAGCTTTCCCGATTCAACTATGACGAATGGATCGCTGCCCTGCGCCCGCCGAATGTCATGGGAGTCAGTCTGCCCTCTGATGCGGCGGCGAATTTCTCCAGCCTGCGCGATGCCGTTAACGCGGTTGATGTGACGCTCGGGAAGGCGGTGGTGTTCGGTCAGAATGTCGATAACGTGAATGTGCAGATTGCGAGCGAGGAGCGCGACTGGCTGTTGTCGCTGGCGAGCGAGACTGTCGCTGGCGAGATTCGCGTGCCTTACCGTTTTGGCGTGCCGCTGGATGTGCATCTGACGCACCTGCGACTGCCCCCGGCAGATTCCCTGCGTAAAGCGATTGACCTCAAAGCCGTGCTGGAGGAGGTCGCCCGCGCGGCAGTACAACGGCCTGATAGACCGACGCTCCTCAGGTCCAGACCGTTGTTCCTCGCCTTGGAGTTGCCGGAGCGTACAGATTCTCTGCGCGCTTTTGATCCCCGGCGTCTGCCGCGGTTGCGTTTCGTGGCAGATGAAGTGCTGCGCGGAGAGGCCGACTTCGGAAGTTGGCAATTCACGCTGGAGCCCACCGAGACCGGTGCCGAATTCACAGACCTCATCGCCAATGCGCGGGGCTTGCAGGCAGGCAGAGAAGGGGAGGAGGCCCGTTTCCTGTGGAGCTTTGATGGCGTTGACCATCACAGTTATTTGAACACCGTGCTCCAGGCCGGCGATATCGCAGAGGTGCTGAGTGCCTTTGGCTATGCTCCAAGCCTTGAAAGTACGAGCGCCGAGTTTCATGCCAATCTCGATTGGCCCGGCAGCCCGGCGTTTTTCGCCGTCACTGGTTTGAGCGGCGACATGGATATCAGGATTCGTGACGGACGCTTTCAGCAAGGAGGCGCAGGGGCCGCCAACAGCGCGCTCAAGCTGATCAGCATCATCAATTTCGACGCCCTGGTCCGGCGCCTGCGCTTCAGCGACGATTTGTTCAGCAGTGGTCTTTCTTACGACGAAATCAACGGGTTCATGACGCTGAGCAACGGGATCGTCCAGATTCAGGATCGTCTGCAGATTATCGGTCCTGCCAGTCTGTTCCAGGTCAGCGGTCAGCTCGATCTGGCCCGGCAGACCATTGATGGCAGCCTCTATATCACGTTGCCGGTCAGCGACAATATTCCCTGGATGAGCGGGATCGCAGTGCTCAATAACCTGATTAACTGGCAGGTTGCGGTGGGCGTGTTCTTGTTTGATCAGATCTTTGGCGATCAGGTTGACAGTCTGACCAGCGCCCAGTACACCTTGCAGGGTCCATGGGAGGGCCTGGAGCCGCGCCTGAATCAGGTGTTCGGGACGCCTCCGGAGACCGCGCCGGATGCGGCCGCTCAGTCGGCGCCTGGGGGCACGTTAATCACTCCGCAGAATCCACCCGTGACACAATAGGAGCAGTGCGAGGCAATGAACAACAAAGCAGCAGTGATACAAATGGTCAGCACCGCCAGTGTGGATACCAACCTACGGGCTGCTGGACGCCTGATCGATCAGGCAGCGGACGCGGGGGCCAACCTGGTGCTGCTGCCGGAAAATTTCGCGGTGCTGGATGGTGGGCCGCTCGACCAGTTTGCCGAAATTGAAGGAGACGCCGGGGGCTTGCTGCAGACGTTTCTCGCTGGCAAGGCTCGCGAGCACGGTATTCATCTGATCGCGGGCACGATGCCGATGAAGTCGCGGCCATTGCCTTTGGCGAGCACCGCGTCCGGACTGAGCGTTCCCGCCCCGGAGCTGATTGCCGATGGGCGTGTGCGCCCTGCCAGCCTGGTCTATAACCCGCAGGGCGAACTGGTGGCACGCTACGACAAGATGCATCTGTTCGACGTCGAGGTCGATGATCCACAGGCGCGTTATATGGAGTCGCGTAGTTTTGAACCTGGCGATACCGTGGTTTGTGTACCGACGCAGCTGGGGAAAGTGGGGCTTAGCATCTGCTATGACCTGCGGTTCCCGGAGTTGTACCGTCGTCTGCTGGAGAGTGGTGCAGAGCTTTTGACCGTGCCTTCCGCCTTTACCCGTGTCACTGGCGAAGCGCATTGGGAAGTCCTGCTGCGTGCGCGTGCTATCGAGAATCAGTGTTACGTGCTGGCCGCCAATCAGGGCGGGGTGCACAACGCCACCCGCGAGACCTGGGGGCACTCCATGATTGTCGATCCCTGGGGGCGTGTGCTGGCGCGTGTCGAGAAGGGCGAGGGCGTTGCCGTCGCGGCTATCGACACTACCGCGTTGCAAGAGCTGCGGCGCAAGATGCCAGTGCAGGCGCATCGCAGACTTTAGTGTAGCCTTCTGCCTCCCTCTGTTATCCCCGGTTGGTTGAACCTTTGACTGCGTTTCCCGTATTATTCGCGGCCTTTCAGTGCATGGCCACATGATGGAGTTATTGAACTGTGAAAATTGACATGAGTCTGTTGACGAATCTCGTGGCCCTGGGTCTGGTACTGCTGGGCCTGGTGCTACCCGAACCCATCGCCCCCTGGATAGCCAGTGTCGGTGCCTTTGCACTCTCCGGCAGTATCACCAACTGGCTGGCCATTCACATGCTGTTCGAACGAGTGCCCGGCTTCTATGGCTCGGGTGTCGTGCCCCTTCACTTCGAGGAGTTCAAGCGCGGCATCCGCAAGTTGATCATGCAACAGTTCTTCAGCGAGGAGAACATTGCCAAATTCATGCACGAGACTGGCAGCATGGCGAGCAGCCTGGATGCGGAGATTCTCAAGTTGATCGACAAGCTCGATTTGAACAAGGCGTTCGAGTCTCTTCTGGATGTCATCATGGGATCGTCGTTCGGCACCATGCTGGGCATGTTTGGCGGACGGGACGCGCTCAACCCTCTGCGCGAGCCCTTTGTGCGCAAGATGCGTGACTATTTTCGGGATGTTGTCGATACAGACGCATTTCGTGAAAGCGTAGCCGAGGGTATAGCCAAGGCAGGAGCTGGCAAAGAGTCGCTGTACAGCCGTGTCGAGCATATTGTGGATCGACGTCTCGACGAGCTGACACCGCAGCTGGTGAAGGAAATCGTACAGGCGATGATCAAGAAGCACTTGGGGTGGCTGGTTGTCTGGGGTGGCGTACTTGGGGGGCTGATTGGCATTGTCGCCAAGGCGGTGGGTTGGTAGTGTTTGTGCGCCAGGTCACAAAAATAGAACGCGTGTTCTATCTTTTTCGCTGTTAGTGACTGTATTTTCTTGTGTGCGCCGGATTAGAAGGGGTCAGTGTCTTTCTATGGCGGATTCAAGTAATAACTGCAATTCAGTTACGCAACCAGTAGTTCCACTCGTT
>JBBTKA010000049.1:3811-10372 GCA_038059145.1 Pseudomonadota bacterium | reverse complement strand
ACCTGCCGCGAGGCCAGCCACCGCTGCCATGCTGATACCCGTCAGAAGGGCACGGCGGCCCAGCTTGTTCTCTTCAGTGTCTTGCATTTTTCGTCTCCTGTGTGTTGGCGATACGATCGTTTTAAATCAGTTTTTCTCGTTGGAAATACGGTCCTGCAAAGACTCGAGCCGGACTTTCCCGCTCAGGCCCGTGGTACTCAGAAATTGCCGCTGCCGGGCATTGACCAGCAACACCAGTTGCCGTCCGCGCACAGCCATCTGCTGCGCCTCGCGTGAAAAGAAGTCCACCGCAGACTGGTCGATATGCGTGGTGTACTGCAAATCCACTGTCAGATCTTCATCGACATGACGATGAAACTCCTCCGTCAGCTGCGAGAGCGAGGCGAAGAAGAGCGCGCCCTTGATTCTGACCACAGTGCCGGATGGCTTTTCTTCCAGATTCAATTCCAGCTGACTGATGCGCAGCATGAAGACGCTGACAGATAACACGACGGCTGCCACCACCCCCGTCGCCAGTCCGAAGAACATGATGCTGCCGAAAGTTGCCAGGTAGATGATCAACTCAGAGCGTACCTGCGCATAATGCTTGATGTCGAGCCACTTGATCATGTCGACGCCGACGATGAACAGTGTGCCCGCCATCGCCGCCATGGGCATGTAGGTCAGAATCGGCCCAAGCAAGGTAATGAGCACCAGCACGAAGCCAGAAGCGGCGATGCCCGAAAGAGGCGTCCTGGCACCCAGCCGCTGATTGACCTTGGTGCGATTGAAGCTGCCTGCGCCTGCGAAGCTGGAGAAGAACGGCGCGAGGAAATTGGCAACCCCCTGCGCATACACCTCTTTGTCGAGATCGATATCCTGATCGGTCTCCATCTTCAACTCGCGCACAATCACCAGTGACTGCGCCAGACCAATGAAGGCAATCGCCACGGCATAGGGAATCAGCGTGGTGCTGATCATCAGGTATTCCATATTGAGCGTGGGCACATTCAGGGGCAGCCATTGCAGCGGCATCCGCCCCAGATATTCCAGCTCCGTCACCGGCTGCGGCCAGACAAAGGCGACCAGCAGACCGCTCAGATAACCGGCACACAACGCAATCAGCAGAAAATAGCGCGATGAATAGCGTCGCCCGAGATAGCCAGCCGCAATGGTGGTCAGACCGATGCCGAGACTGTAGGGGCTGACGAGGTCACCCGCATCGCTGACGATGACAAAGAGTTTTTCGTAGAAGAAGGTCGTGCCGAAGGTGGAGAGTCCGAGAATGCTATCGAGCGAAGTCATGACAATCAGGAAGCCAGCCCCGGCGGAAATCCCGGAGATGGCTGCAGGCGAGATGTATTGAAAAATGCGGCCCGCACGTAGCAGCCAGAACAACAACTGGATTATTCCCACCATCATGCAGAGCAGAAACACGAAGTCCACGTACACCGGACTCCCCCGCCCCGCCAGCGGCAGCACCGCGGTACCAATGAGGATGGCGACGGCCGTGTTGGGGCCACTCATCATCGAAGAGGTTCCCAGCAGACTGGCAAACAACGTCACGAAGATGGCGCAGTAGAGGCCGTACTCCGGTTGCATGCCAGCCAGATAGGCAAACGTAATCCCCTGAGGAATCACCAGCACTGCCCCGATCAACCCCGCCACCAACTCCGTGCGCAATTGCCCCGGGTGGCGGCGCCAGGCAAATGAGGGAGTGGCTTCCTTGAGGAGTTGGGAGATCAATTGAAAATGTCTTCCACTAACTTGAGGAATTTGCTCTGTCCGGGATCTGCGGGCCGCAGATGCAGGTTGAGATAGGCCGAGACATCGAGCGCCTGCTGATGCGTCAGCGAACGTCCGTTACCCAGCGGCATGTTGGCCCAGATGAACCCGGCGGCCTCCTGAATGCGATTCATCCCGGCGCCGCTGTTGTACGAGTCCAGCCCCCACACGGGAGGTGCACCGCCGCTCCCATCGCCCTGCTCACCGTGACAGCTCGCGCATTGCTCCATGTAGACCAGCCTGCCGTTGGCAGGATTGGGGTCATAGCCGGTGTCGTCCAGTGTCGGCACACCCCGCCCCTCCGGCTCGACTCCCATCACCTGCCCCTGCGAGAGGTAGCTGATGTAAGCCGCGATGGCCAGCACTTCCGGCGCGTCCTCCGGCGGCATGATGCCATCCATGCTGTACAGGAAGCATTCGCGGATACGCAGGCCAATGCCATTGCGCTTGCCGTTCTTGGCGCGCCACTTCGGATACATACCGGCCACATTCAGCGGCAGGGCGTCCTTCTGTGTGCCCGCCTGCAGATGACAGTTGGTACAGTTCAGTGCGTTGCCGACATATCGACTGGCGTGCTTCTGGCTGTCGGTGATGATCTCGTAGCCATGAACGACGTTGGAATAGTAGTCGTCCAGAAAGGGCTCCTGGCGCAGCTGCTCGATCGTGGGCTGGCTTTGAGGCTGGTTCTGGTTCTGGTTCTGGAGCTGGGCTTCTTGAGCGTGCGCGACACTCATCTGCAACAACAGCAGCAGAACGACGAAGAGGTTGAGTTTGGCCATAACCATTTATTCTTAGGTAATAGACGAACATTCTAAGCAAGGTCGAACACAATGAAAATGACGCAGCGCAAACTTGCTGCAGAATACCCAACACCAATTGTGGGAGCGGGCCTTGCCCGCGATTGAATTACGCGCTCGCTTCCAGCAATCGCGGGCAGGCCCGCTCCCACAGGGCATCATCATCAGCCTCGCAGGACGATCCTGCCCTGCGCTTTGCCCGCCTTCAGATCGGCCAGCGCCTGCGTGACCTGCGCCAACGGGCGCTCCTCGATGCGGATCGGGGCGATGCGGCCGGCGCGCACCAGGGCCATCAGCTCGCCCATCTCCTGCAGGCTGCCGACGTAGCTGCCCTGGATGATGCGCGCATTCATCGGGATGAACGGCAGCGGGATGTTCAGCGCACCGCCATACAAGCCCACGATAACAAGCCTGCCTCCCTTGCGAAGGCAGGACAATCCGAAGCCCGTCGAGGCCTCGGCGCCCACAAAATCCAACGCGGCAAAGACGCCTCCGTCGCTCAGATTTTTAATCGTCTTGATCTGTTCCCGGTCAGAAGAATCGAACACGCGGCTGGCACCGAAATCTTTCGCAGCCTCAAGTTTGCGCGGGTCGATGTCGGCCACCAGCGGGTCGATGCCCATCGACAGCGCGATCTGCACAGCCATCATGCCGACGCCGCCCGCACCGATGATCAGCACCTCGTCGCCTTCGACACGGTCGGCAATCTTCTTCAGCGCGCTGTACGCCGTCAGTCCCGAGCAGGCATAGGTGGAGGCGAGCGCGTCAGCGACGGCGCCCTTGTCGAACAGGTAACGACTGTGAGGGACGAGCACGTGATCTGCGAAGCCACCGGGCATGACGGTGCCGAGGCCTCGGCCCGGCGTGCACAGATGTTCTTCGCCACGGCGACAGGACGCACACTCACCGCAGCCGATCCACGGATACACGACACGCCGATCACCGATGCGCGCGTCCGTCACGTCCGGCCCCACGGCCACGACTTCACCGAATATCTCGTGGCCCAGCACCAGACCCGGGCGCCCTACTTCCAGACGCTTGTCATTGCCGAGATTGAACACGCCTTCGTGCAGATGAATGTCGGAGTGGCAGACGCCACAGGCCAGCATCTTCACGAGGATCTCGGTGCCCTGCGGCACTGGCGTGGGTGACTCTTTTGCCACCAGCGCTGCGCCGGGTGTTGTCGTTTCGTATGCGATCATGTCAATTGATCCCCTGTGGGAGCGGGCCTGCCCGCGATAGCCCGCGCTGAAACCCGATCGCTTGCAGGCAAGCTCCCACATCTATCGCGGGCTAGGCCCGCTCCCACAAAAACTCTCGCTATTCCTGCGTGGCGGCCCACGCGGCGAAGGTGCTGCCTTCCTTCGCGAGTTTCTCCAGCAGCGGAGCGGGCTTCCAAAATTCTGCGCCTTGTTCGTCACGGAAGCGGCAGATGCTGTCGTACACATTCTTGAGGCCGACTTCATCGGCGTAGAACATCGGGCCGCCCTTCGCGCTCGGGAAGGCATAGCCGTATACGTAAACGATGTCGATGTCGCCGGGGCGCTGCGCAATGCCCTCTTCCAGAATCAGCGCGCCTTCGTTGATCAGCGGGTACATCAGCCGCTCCACGATCTCATCGTTGCTGATCTCGCGTCGCTTGATGCCGAATTTCCCCGCATGCGCCTTGATCAGCGCATCCACCTCTGGGTCGGGCAGGCGAGCGCGGGTCTGCGGATCGTATCGGTAATAACCGGCACCGGATTTCTGACCCAGCCGTCCCATTTCCACGAGTGCAGAGGCGACGCTGTGGGTGCGCGGGTCGATCTCGTCGCCCGCCGCTTCGCGTGCCTGTCGGGCCTTGTAGCCGACGTCGAGTCCGGCGAGGTCGCCCATCGCCAGCGGCCCCATCGCCATGCCGAAGTCCTCGGCAGCGGCATCGATCTGCGCGGGACTGGCGCCATCGAGCAGCAGCAGTTGCGCCTGGCGGCCGTAGCCACCGAGCATGCGATTGCCGATGAAGCCATAGCACACGCGTGAGAGTGCACACACCTTGCCGATCTTCTTGCCGATCTGCATGGCGGTGGCCAGCACGTCATCGGCCGTGTTGGCGCCACGTACCACTTCCAGCAGTTTCATCACGTTGGCGGGGCTGAAGAAGTGCATGCCGAGCACATCCTGCGGACGCTTGGTGGCGGCGGCAATGTCGTCGACATTCTGGTAGGAGGTGTTGGTGGCCATGATGGCGCCGGGTTTGCACACCGCATCCAGTTTGGCGAACACTTCTTTCTTGATGTCCGGATTCTCGAATACGGCTTCGATCACCAGATCGACATCAGCCAGATCGGCGTAGGCCGTCGTGCCATTGATCAGCTGCAGACGCTCGGCCATTTCTGCTTCGCTCATCTTGCCCTTCTGCACGGTGATGCTGTAATTCTTGCGAATGATGCCGAGGCCGCGCTCCAGCGCCTCCGCGTTGATCTCCAGCATGGTCACGGGGATGCCGACGTTGGCGAAGCACATGGCGATGCCGCCGCCCATGGTGCCGCCGCCGATGATGGCGACGCGCCTGATGTCGCGCACCGGCGTGTTGGCAGGCAGATCCTTGATCTTGGCGGCTTCACGCTCGGCGAAGAAGACATACCGCATGGCACGGGACTGGGAAGACTGCAGGCACTCGACAAACAAATCGCGCTCCACCTGCAGCCCCTGGTCCATCGGCAACCGTGCCGCTGCTTCCACACAGCTGACAATGCGATCCGGCGCGATCTGACCGCGGGCGCGCTGCGCCAGTTTCTTGCGGTAATTCTCGAAGAACCCGGGCTCCAGCAACGACACATCGATGCTGATGTCGCGGATGCGCCTGAGCAGCGCGCCGGATTCGACCAGGTCGTGGGCATAACGGATGGCCCCGGCGCGCAGATCGCCTTCAATCACTTCGTCGATCAGGCTCATGTCACTTGCCTCGGCGGCGCTGATGGGATTGCCACTGGTGATCAGCTCCAGCGCTGCTTTCACGCCGGCGATGCGGGGCACCCGCTGCGTGCCACCGGCGCCCGGCAGAATGCCCAGCTTCACCTCGGGCAGGCCCACTTTGGCAGAGGCGACCGCACAGCGGTAATGACAGGCCAGCGCGGTCTCGAAGCCGCCGCCGAGCGCGGTGCCGTGAATGGCTGCCACTATCAGCTTGCGGGAGTTCTCCAGGGTGACCAGCACCTCGGGTAGTGACGGCGACAGCGGCGGTGTGCCGAACTCGGTGATGTCGGCCCCGGCGATGAAGGTGCGACCGGCACAGATCAGCACCAGCGCCTCACTGGCATCGGTCTGAGCAGCGGTCACCGCCGCCTGGAGACCCGCCCGCAGTGCCTGCGAGAGCGCGTTGACCGGCGGATTGTTCACGGTGATGACGCCGATGTTGTCGATGATTTCGTAGCTGACGACTGCGGTGTTGGTCATGCGTTTTCCTCTTTATTGAATTCAACTTTGTGGGAGCGGGCCTGCCCGCGATTGAGTTTGTGCTCTGGTCATCGCGGGCAAGGCCCGCTCCCACACAGGTTAAGTGCTAGTTCAGTAATAATTAAGTGTCAGTTCAGTGCTAGTTCAATGTTAGTCCAGGCGCTCGATGATCGCCGCCACGCCCTGGCCAATGCCGATGCACAGGCTCACCAGCGCATAGCGCCCGCCGCTGCGTTCCAGCTGCCGGACAGTACTCAGCGCGATGCGGGCACCGGAGGCGCCCAGCGGGTGGCCGATGGCGATGGCGCCACCGTTCGGGTTGACGCGCGGGTCGTCGAAGGCAACGCCCAGCAGCTGCAGACAACCCAGCACCTGCGTGGCGAAGGCCTCGTTGATTTCGATGATGTCCATGTCCGCCAGCGTCAGACCCGCACGGGCCAGCGCCTTGCGTCCGGCAAACACGGGACCGAGCCCCATGACGCGCGGCTCTACCCCGGCAATCGCCCCAGCGACGATGCGCGCACGCGGCCGGACGCCGTATTTCTCGCCGATGGCCTGATTACCA
>JBBTKA010000049.1:0-3801 GCA_038059145.1 Pseudomonadota bacterium | reverse complement strand
ATGATCAGTGCTGCGGCGCCGTCATTGATCCCGGAGGCATTGCCCGCAGTGACCACGCCACCCTCGAACAGCGGCCGCAATGCAGAAAGCGCCTGCAGCGTGGAGTCGGGGCGTGGATGCTCGTCTTCGGTGACCTGCAGCGGTGGCAACTTGCGGCCCTGCGGGACGGGGGTGGCGATGATCTCGTCGCGGAAGAAACCCGCCACGCGGGCGGCTTCGTATTTGGCTTGTGAGGCGGCAGCGAAGCTATCGCTGTCAGCGCGGGAGATGCCCAGGTCGGCGGCGATGTTGTCGGCGGTCTGCGGCATGGTGTCGCCACCGAACGCGGCGGCGAACAGCGGATTGGTGAAGCGCGCACCGAGCGTGCTGTCGGCCAGCTGTTGACCGCGATCATAGGCCGAGGTCGCCTTGGAGAGAATCAGTGGCGCGCGGCTCATGGACTCGACGCCACCGGCCAGGAACAATTGCCCCTCGCCACTCTTCACACCGCGGGCGGCATCCAGCACGGCGGCCAGCCCGGAACCGCACAGACGATTGACGGTCAGCCCGCCGACGGAGGTCGGCATGCCTGCCAGCAGCGCGGCGAAGCGCCCGACATTGCGGCAATCCTCACCGGCCTGATTGGTGTTGCCCATGATGATGTCTTCGTAGTCGGCGCCAGCAAACGGATTGCGGCCGACCACCGACTTGATGATGTGGGCGAGCAGATCATCCGGACGCAACGCAGCAAGCGCCCCGCCGTGGCGTCCAAACGCGCTTCTGCCGCCATCGTAAATATATGCATCCAGGTTCCCAGTCATCGCTCGCTCTCTTTGGTTCGGGAGCACAGCGTAGCACAGGGGCTTAAACAGGTGGAATTCGCTTCGCCGAGTCTTTAAGCTCCGTCAAACCATCTGTGGGAGCGAGCCTTGCTCGCGATGAATTCCGCACAAGCATCGCGGGCAAGGCCCGCTCCCACAGGACGCTATTCAGGCACAGCATCGCGAGCAAGGCTCGCTCCCGCAGGGGTATAAATTCAGGGGGAAAACTGCATGATTCGTGATCAGGAAATTCTGGATCAGCTGGTTGATCTGGTGGATCGCTTTGTAAAGGAACGCTTGATCCCCGCCGAGCAGCAAGTGGCGGAAGAGTTTCGCGTGCCCGATGCCATCGTGCAGGAAATGAAAGCGCTGGGGCTGTTCGGCATGACCATCCCCGAGGAGTATGGCGGCCTCGGGTTGACCATGGAGGAAGAGATTCATGTGGCCATGACCCTCGGCCAGACCTCGCCCGCCTTCCGCTCGATTCTGGGCACCAACAATGGCATCGGCTCAGCGGCGGTGGTGTTCGACGGCACCGAGGAACAGAAGCAACGTTTCCTGCCCCGCTACGCGAGCGGCGAACTGATCGGCTGCTTCTGCCTGACAGAACCCGACGTCGGTTCCGACGCAGGTGCCGTGAAAGCAACGGCGCGCCGCGACGGCGACCACTACATCCTCAACGGCACCAAGCGCTACATCACCAATGGCCCGGTCGCCGACACCTTCAATGTGATGGCCCGCACCAACCCGGACATCAAGGGTGCACGCGGCATCTCCGCGTTCATCGTCGAGAAGGGCACGCCGGGCATCACTCTCGGCCCGATAGACAAGAAGATGGGGCAGGCCGGCTCGCTGACCTGTGACGTGATCTTCGAGGACTGCCCGGTGCCCGCCGCCAATCTGATCGGCCAGGAAGGCCAGGGCTTCATCACCGCCATGAAGGTGCTGGACCGCGGCCGTCTGCATATCGCGGGCATCAGCGTCGGCGTGGCGGAGCGCCTGATTCGCGATGCGCTCCAGTACGCCATGCAGCGCAAGCAGTTCGGCGTGGCGATTGCCGAGCATCAACTGATTCAGGCCATGCTCGCCGATTCGAAGACCGAAGCCTATGCCGCACGGTGCATGGTGCTGGAGACCGCGCGCCGCCGCGATGCGGGCCAGAACGTCAGCACCGAGTCCGCCGCCAGCAAGCTGTTCGCCACTGAGATGGTGGGCCGGGTGGCCGACCGCGCCGTGCAGATTCACGGGGGTGCGGGCTATATCTCCGAGTACGCCGTGGAGCGCTTCTACCGTGACGTGCGGCTGTTCCGCCTCTACGAAGGCACCAGCCAGATTCAGCAGCTGATCATCGCGCGCAACATGATCAAGGATGCGAGCTGATCTTGAGCAGCATATCGCTCATAAATCCGTAATTCTTTAAAAAAAGAGAATTATGTTGCTCATTTTATGCTTATTTTGCTAAATTTGAGCACCATGCCGCTCACCATCCAAATTTTTCATACCGGGCAATGGCACGACGCTGCCGACCTGGACATCCCCGCCCCTGAAAGAGGGCGCGCGGGACCTGCTCGCCTCGCTTACAGACAAGATTACTGCCTTGAATGGATGGGGCGTGACGATGAACACGCCTGCAGCCTCACCCTGCCCGTCGAGCTGATGCTCACGCATCATTGGCCACGCTGGTTCGGCTTTCTGGACGACATCATGCCCTCGGGCGCGGCACGCCGGTACTGGGCGCAGCAGCTTGGCATCGCCTCCCGGCCTGGTCCGCAGCAGGACTATGAACTGCTGCGGGCGGGCTGCATCGCTCCTGTGGGCAATCTGCGTATCAAGGAAGCCTTGCCAAGGTCACCGCGCAGCAGCACGCTTTCCCAACTGCGCTTCGACATCGCCGATGTGGTTGAACGCGACACCAATTTCCTTGAGTACGCCCAGCAGATGGGCGCCGTCAGCGGAGGCGCAACCGGTGCAGGCGGCGAAGCACCCAAGTACCTGCTGCGCTGCTCAGCGCAAGACGAGATCTGGATCGACACGTTTCAGGATGACCTGCACTGCACAGACACGCACTACCTCATCAAGTTTCCGCGTGGCCAGCGCACGTCGATCGACTGCGACATCCTGCGTGCCGAGTACCACTACTATCACGAGTTGCGAGCGCTCGGCATGACGACAATCGACACCACGCGCATGCACCTGCGCGAAGGCAATGGCTATCCTTCTCTATGGCTGCCGCGCTTCGATGTCGCCGTCGTCGATGACACGCTGACGCACTTCGGTCTGGAATCCATCGCCTCACTGCTGAATGCGCCGCCGGGTGCCTTTCTGAATCACTTCGACACGCTTCGCAGCACAGTGCAGTGCCTTTCCAACATGCACAGCGTCGCCGAGTTGGGAGATACTTTCGACCGCGCCGCTTTTGTCATCGAATGGGTGAAGCGGGATTTCCTCAATGTAGCGTTTGGCAACTCCGACAACCACGCCCGCAACACGGCGCTGCTGAAGCAACCCGGCCGCGTCTGGCTGTCGCCGATTTACGACTTCGCGCCGATGAAGGCGGACCCCGAAGGCGTGATTCGCACCTTGCAATGGGGTTCGCCCTTTGAAGAGGGGGGCAACTTCGACTGGCACGGCATCGCCACTGCACTGTCCGATCTGGCCGAACCGGAACGCCTGCTCAGCGAACTGGGCATACTGGCGCGACAACTCGCTGGCCTGCGCGAACGCCTCCAACAGCGCGGTGTCTCCGAACGTCTCCTGTCAATGCCTGCCGTGGGTCTTGAGTATCTTGATCGCAAATTGGTCCAATGGAGATTGCCATGAAACAATTGAGCGGCGAAGAACGAGAGGACTTACTTATCAAGCTGCTGCGTGCCGTGCAACGCGACGAAATGAGCGAAGGGCAACTGCTGCGCACTCTGCGCAAAGACATCCTCGACATGAATCAGGACGAGTACGCGGCACTGGTCAAAATCAGCCGCCGTACCTTGTCCGATATCGAGCG
>JBBTKA010000048.1:2580-6593 GCA_038059145.1 Pseudomonadota bacterium | reverse complement strand
GGGCGGTAATGCTACCACCTTAAAATGGTGTCCGGTTTCATTGAACCACTACAAATTGCGGAATTGGAGTGATTAACCAAAAGTGCATTCGTAATCATTCGATTGATTTCGAACTTGCAAGATTAAACGACCCAGAAATTAGGAAAGTTGATGGCCGATTAGTTGAAGTTGGTGATGTCTTGGTGAATTCAACTGGCGTTGGCACCCTGGGAAGATTGGCCCCAGTTCGATATCTGCCTGAGCCTATGGTGTGCGACAGTCACGTTACTGTTGTTCGTGCGGATACAAATGCAATCAGCAAACTTTATTTGGCGAGTCTATTGCTGACGCATGAGGCATTTATAGAGGCGAGTGGGGCGGGCAGTACGGGCCAGACCGAACTGCGTAAAGAAGTAATTCAAGGAATAATGTTTTCCAAACCGTCGGCTCCGCTACTAGAGAAATTTGACTCGATTTTAGGACCTCTGAGCGATCAGATTGCAACACTTGAGCAGCAACAGATTTCATTGGCAAAACTGAGAGATACCCTTCTGCCTAAACTCCTCTCCGGAGAATTGAGCTTGATTTCAACTGCGGAAGATGAGGTCTCATGTTAGAAATTCCGAGCGCGAACATATTGTGGGTTGGCAACAGTCCTCTGGTATCGAATGCAGAGTGGCGTAGTGCTGAGATGGTTGTGGTGAGATGCCGAACTCGACTTGGATACCTACAAGCTTTTTCGGGTGCTATTAGCTCCGGAGGTTTGCAGGTTTCGAGCTGAATGTCCGGTTGTGATTTTGTCAGAAAAACCGCGTTTTTTTCCTGACAAAATGCTTGTGTGAAATTTTATATTTATTAAATTAAAACAAATAGATAGGCATAGTTTAAGTCTCCAGAGGGTACTCACGAATTGATAACTGAAGATCAGCTGGAACAGCTCTGCCTCGAATGGTTTCAAACCATCGGATATGACTACGTCAGTGGCTACGACATCGCCCCCGATGGTCCCAGCCCGGAGCGCGCCGATTACCGGCAGGTCATCCTGCACGATCGCCTCCTGACCAGTCTGCGCGTCATCAACCCGCACATTCCTGCATCCGCCCTCGAGCAAGTCGCCCTGCAAATCGCCAAACCAGATACCCCCGTTCTCATCAAGAACAACAAGATTTTTCACACCTGGCTTATCGAAGGGGTGAAAACCAGCTTCAAGGACAGCAAGGGTGAGGAGGCCACGGACTACATCAAGCTGGTGGATTTCGCGAACGTGCGCAACAACCAGTTTCTGGTGGTCAATCAATTCACCATTACTGGTAGCAAGGGCAATCGTCGACCAGACGTGATTGTCTTTCTCAATGGCTTGCCGATCTCCGTCATCGAGTTGAAGAACTCCGCCGATTACAACGCCGACATCTGGGCAGCGATCCAGCAACTGCAAACGTACAGGGACGAAATTTCAGATCTGTTCATCTTCAACGAAGCACTGGTGGCGAGCGATGGGCTTTATGCGAGGCTGGGTTCATTGACTGCCAGCAAGGAACGATTCCAGCCTTGGCGCGTTATCAGCAGCGAGAGCGACAGACCTCATGTCGAGTTCCAACTGGAGACGCTGATCAAGGGCTTCTTCAAGCCAGAGTTGCTGCTCGACTATCTCCGCCACTTTGTGCTGTTCGAGAATGACGGCGACACGCTGATCAAGAAGATTGCCGGCTACCATCAGTTTCATGCTGTGCGTGAAGCGGTTCGCGCCACCCTCATTGCGGCACAGAAGACCAAGCGGGACTCTCAGGAGCCACGTGCCACTTATGGCGACAAGGTGGTGCCCGGTTCGGGCAAGGCAGGGGTCGTGTGGCACACACAGGGTTCCGGCAAGTCCATCTCCATGGTCTGCTACGCTGGCAAGTTGCTTTCACAGGCAGAGATGAACAATCCGACCATCGTGGTGGTGACCGACAGAACCGATCTCGATGGTCAGCTCTACGATACCTTTGTGATGGCCTCCGACACTCTGAAACAAGTCCCGGTACAGGCCACTGGTCGGGACGAACTGCGCGACATCCTGGCCTCGCGGCAGTCCGGTGGCATCGTCTTCACCACGGTGCAGAAGTTTTCCCTCATCGCCGATGAAACAATGCATCCTGTGTTGAGCAATCGCCACAATATCGTCGTCATCAGCGACGAGGCCCATCGCAGTCAGTATGGCGACAAGGCCAGGCTGAACACGAAAACGGGCAACTACTCCTTCGGCTATTCCAAACATCTGCGCGATGCCTTGCCGGATGCCACCTTCATCGGTTTCACCGGCACGCCGATCGACTCCGCCGACAAGGACACTCGTGCTGTATTCGGCGACTACGTCTCCATCTATGACATCAAGGACGCTGTCGAAGACGGCGCTACCGTGCCCATCTTTTTCGAGTCGCGCTTGGCCAAGCTCGATATCGATGCCGCAAGAATCGAAGCACTGAACGACGAAGTCGATGAAGTGATCGAAGATGAAGAGGATACCGCCGTTCGCGAGAGCACCAAGTCCAAATGGGCCGCGCTGGAGAAACTCGTTGGCAGTGCGCCACGCATCGAGCAGGTGGCAAAGGATCTAGTCGCGCACTTCGAAGAACGAACTGCGACCATGCCGGGCAAGGCCATGATCGTGTGCATGAGTCGCGAGATCTGCGTGGACATGTACAACGCCATCATCGCGATCAGACCGCAGTGGCACGATCCTGACTCAAAGAAAGGCGCCATCAAGGTCGTGATAACTGGATCTGCCTCGGACAAGGCCAAGCTGCAGCCGCACATTCACAGCAAGCTCATCAAGAAGGAATTCGAGAAACGCTTCAAGAAAGTCGACGATCCATTGCAACTGGTGATCGTGCGAGACATGTGGCTGACAGGGTTCGACGCGCCCAACTGCAACACCATGTATATCGACAAGCCCATGAAGAGCCACAACCTCATGCAGGCCATCGCGCGCGTCAATCGCGTGTTCAGCAACAAGCCTGGCGGGCTGGTGGTCGACTACATCGGCATCGCCAATGAGTTGAAGCAGGCATTGAAGACCTATACCAACGCGAAGGGGAGAGGGAAGCCGACACACGATATTCGCGAAGCCTTCGCCATTCTGCTGGAGAACATCGAAAAACTGCACGGTTTGATGCATGGCTGCGATTACAGTGAGTTCACAACCAGAGCCCTGCCGCTGTTACCTCGCGTGATGAACCACATCCTCTCTCTGGAAGGGGCCAACAAGGAGCTCGATGGCAAGAAGCGCTTTCTGGATATCATGGCCAGCATTCGTTCCGCCTACACGCTTTGCAGCACGCTGGATGAAGCGAAAGCGTATTCGAGGGAAATCGCATTCTTTGACGAGGTGAAGAATGCGATCACCAAATTCACTACCGTCGACAAGCGTCGCACGGATGAAGACAAGAATTCAGCACTGAAACAGATCATCGACAACGCGATCATTGCCGAAGGCGTGGACGATATATTCAGCCTCGTGGGGCTCGACAAGCCAAACATCGGTCTTCTGTCGCCTGAATTCCTGGAAGACGTTGCCAACCTCAAGGAGAAAAATCTGGCGGTCGATTTGCTGGAACGCCTGCTTCGCGATGAAGTGAAGGCGCGCATGAAAACGGACGTGGTCTCCGAGAAAAAATACTCCGACCGCATTCTGGAAACCATGCGCAAGTATCACAACCGCGCCATCGAAACCGCGCAGGTCATCGAAGAGTTGATTCAGATGGCCAAGGACATGGCCGCCGATGCTGAGCTTGCCGCCAAGTCGGGATTGAATTCTGATGAGATTGCGTTCTACCGTGCGTTGATTCAGAACGAGTCTGCAGTGAAAGAGCTGGGAGACAACAATTTGCGGGAGCTTGCCAAGTACGTCACCGAGCACCAAGTGTGTGCCATACGTAGGTGACACGGGTCCGTCTTCTAAAGGCGGGCCCTCTTTAATTGTTGGTAGCATTCACCGTTTTTTAATGTAAGCTTTTAAGCGCGACGGCGTCTAAAGGGTGTGGCCAAGGGCCGCG
>JBBTKA010000048.1:0-2570 GCA_038059145.1 Pseudomonadota bacterium | reverse complement strand
TAAATCCACGACGGTTGACTGGCAAGTGCGCGACAGTGTACGCGCCAAGTTGCGGAACCTGGTGCGCAGGGCGCTGAGGAAATGGAAGTATCCTCCCGACAAGGCGGACGAGGCTGTGGAGTTGTGTTTGAAGCAGGCAGAGGCGTTGAGTGAGAGTTGGAGTTCTTAGGGGGAAGACAGTTTCCACATCGCTCTCGGTCTAGCTAATACCGTCTGTGGCAGTTATCCGAAAATTTCGGATAACTGAATCTTCCTGCAACGCCGCCCCTGATGCGAAGATCAATACTTGTTTACCTACCCCGTCCCTTAAATGTCCTGATTTATGACATTGCTGATGATGTCGGTGTCGAGCATGTAGCGTGTCACAGGTCAATCTCGCGGCCGTCCTCGCGAGGGCGACTCAGATCGAGATCCACGCCCACCAAAGGAGAGCGACGTAATCTTGTAAGGATGCCGTCCGTCTCGTGTGGCTTCGTGGTTATATCGATGCCAAGCGCCTGCATCACAGCAAGTGTAGTCTTGAGCGTCGGATTGCCACGCGCGCTGAACGAACGATAAAGCTGCTCACGAGAAAGCCCGGTTTTTTGGGATATCTCCGTCATCCCTTTCGCGCGTGCAACCACACCAAGTGCCTTAGCAATATACGCTGCATCACCTGTTTCAAAGGCATCTGCCATGAAGGCGGCGATTTCCTCTTGATCCACCAGAGCGGTGGCAGGATCGTAGGTTGTCAGTTGTTTAGTCATCTATGGACCTCCCACTTCGCGTAGCTTCTGTCTGTTTGAGTTCGATCATACGCCTTGCGTAGTCTACAAACTACAACCATGTGGTATCTTAAACTTAAGTTTAACCTGCTCCCGCAGCACCGCCCTCCGCCTGACGGCTATGTCGATTGGCTGGCCAATCTGAAAGATCGGATACCGGTCGAGGCGACTGAAGAATCAGGCACATGATCCATTCAACAGCTTGTTTTCTGTCAGAAAAAGAGCGGTATTTTTCTGACAGAAATCAGCAGATACATCCTTGAATTTCAATTGAAAAACAAGTGGTTAGGAGGATTCATGGCCGAGGTAGGGGTTGGGCGTTCTCCAAGATTGATGTTGCGGAGATGGGCACCTCCGCTGCGATAGAGCAGGCTCCGGGCGGGCTTGGTTCCACTGAGTGATCTTTACACCTTGTAAATCCGGAGTCGGACTCCTAAAATGCAAGGTATGTTGAAGCGCTACCTCACAGAGAAACTTTCCTCAACAACTGCACAAATGCCAGCAGTTGCACTGCTTGGTGCCCGTCAGGTCGGTAAAACCACGCTCGCCAGAACGATTGCCAAAGATATCAACTCGATCTATCTCGATCTGGAAGCCCCCGAAGACCTGCTGAAACTCAGCGACCCCTCCAGCTTTCTGAGCCTTCATGCGGACAAGCTGGTGATATTGGATGAAATCCAGCGTCGTCCCGACTTGTTCCCTGTGCTCAGGGGGCTGATCGACAAAAATCGGGAGCAAGGTCACAGAGCCGGTCAGTATCTATTGCTTGGCTCGGCGTCGATGGATTTGCTGCGGCAGTCGTCGGAAAGCCTTGCGGGGCGGATCAGCTATATCGAGATGGGCGGGCTGAATGTTGTCGAAATAGAGGACACTCAAGAGAGTCGCCAGAAGCTCTGGCTCAGAGGCGGTTTCCCGGACAGCTATCTGGCTGCGGATGATGCTGCTGCCATGGATTGGCTTGAAAATCTGATTCGCACTTATCTGGAACGCGACATTCCTCAGTGGGGGTTTCGTGTGCCCGCTGCGAGATTAAGACGCCTTTGGACGATGCTGGCGCACCTGCAGGGTGAAACCATCAACTACTCCAAACTGGCAGCCAATCTGGAAGTCGATGCCAAGACGGTCACTCATTACCTGGATATTCTGACTGACCTGCTGCTGGTCAGGCGCGTCGAACCCTGGCATGCCAACGTCAAGAAGAGGCTGGTGAAATCGCCACGTTATTACATTCGGGACAGCGGCATATTGCATCGATTGTTGGGGGTAAACAGTTATAGCCATCTGCTGTCCAATCCGGTGCTGGGCAAAAGCTGGGAGGGCTTTGTGGTGGAAAATATTCTGTCGGTTCTGCCCAGGCGCGCTGAGTCGTATTTCTATCGCACAGCCGCCGGAGCGGAGATCGATCTTGTGCTCAAGATGCCGTCTTCCGAAATCTGGGCGATAGAGATCAAGCACGGTGTGGCGCCAAAACTCGGTAAACACTACAGCCAGATTTGTGATGATGTTGACGCGACGCGGAAGTATGTTGTGTATGGCGGTAATGATGAGTTTCCCGTGGGAAATGATGTGATGGTCATGTCTCTTACGGGGATCTTGGAAAAGTTGCGAATGAGCTAGTAGATTTTCGTTTGTGGCAGTTATTAGAAAATTTCGAATAACTGAATCCAACAGGAGCCGACCGCCCGGAGACAAATACAATGACCAAGAAACGCCAATTGTTCGCTGAATTGATGGAAGGTGTGGATGCCATGGGCTTACAGCGTGAGGGCAAGATCACTCTGCGCACCCATGAGATTGAAGAGTTAC
>JBBTKA010000047.1:12906-14574 GCA_038059145.1 Pseudomonadota bacterium | reverse complement strand
CCACTCTGAGCCGTCTAACTGGATTGCATAACCTCGGCGCTCCGATAGTCGTATGCAACGAGGATCACCGATTTCTAACGGCGCAGCAGTTGCAGGAACTCGGCATCAAAGGTGCCCACATCGTGCTCGAGCCCGTCGGGCGCAACACCGCTCCCGCCGTTGCAGTGGCCGCCTTGCAGGCGCTGCAGGACGATCCGGACGCCATCCTGCTGGTGTTGCCGGCCGATCACGCCATCCGTGACACGGTCGTGCTGCGGCAAGTCATCGCGCAAGGCGCGGAGCTTGCCGCTGCTGGGCGCCTGGTGACGTTCGGGATAGTCCCCGCCGCACCGGAAACGGGTTATGGCTACATATTGCGCGGCGAACCCCGGTCGGCAACCGCGTTTGCAGTGCAACGCTTTGTCGAGAAACCCGATCTGGCAACGGCGCAGGCCTATCTCGACAGTGGGCAGTATTATTGGAACAGCGGCATGTTCATGTTCACTGCCGCACGTTTCCTGGCGGAGTTGCGGCAGCATGCGCCGGACATTCTGAGTGCGTGCGAAACCGCGTTTGCCGCCATTCAGCCTGACGTTGACTTCATGCGCCTGCCCAAAGCCCAGTTCAGCGCCTGCCGCAGCGACTCGATCGACTACGCCGTGATGGAAAAGACCAATGACGCCGTCGTCGTGCCGCTGGATGCCCAGTGGAACGACCTCGGTGCGTGGAATGCTTTGTGGGAGACGTCGCCAAAGGACGCGGAGCAGAACGTGCTGGCCGGAGATGTCTACTGTGAAGACGTCAAGGGTAGCTACATCCGCGCACACTCGCGTCTGGTGGCTGCAGTAGGCATTGAAAATGCCGTCATCATCGAGACAGCCGACGCGGTGCTGGTCTCGGCATTGGATCGGGTGCAGGACGTCAAGCGCATCGTTCAGCAGCTCGACAAGGCGGGCAGGGCGGAGAGCGTCAATCATGTTCTGGTCTATCGGCCCTGGGGCAGTTACGAGTCGCTCGCGATCGGGCCGGGATTTCAGGTCAAGCACATCATCGTGAACCCAGGAGGGTGTCTGTCGCTGCAGATGCACCATCACAGGGCAGAGCATTGGATCGTTGTCAAAGGCAGTGCAACGGTCACCTGTGATGAGCGGGTGTTCACGCTGAGCGCAAACGAGTCTACCTTCATTCCGCTGGGAAGTCGGCATCGCCTGCAGAACACCACAAGCGAGCCTGTCGAGCTGATCGAAGTGCAGACCGGCGGCTACCTCGGTGAGGACGACATCGTCCGTTTTGAAGACGTTTATGGGCGCGCGGCAACGAACAATTAACACCAAGTTCCACCTATCAAGAGGTCTAGTCAGACAAATGCATAAAATCAGAAAATGTCTCTTCCCTGCGGCCGGTTATGGCACGCGCTTTCTCCCGGTCACCAAATCCATGCCCAAGGAAATGTTGCCGCTGGTGAACAAGCCGCTGATTCAGTATGGCGTGGAAGAGGCGATAGAGGCCGGCATGAATGGCATGGCGATTGTGACCGGGCGTGGCAAGCGTGCGCTGGAAGATCACTTCGACATCAGCTATGAGCTGGAGCATCAGATAGCGGGCACTGACAAGGAGTGGCTGCTGACCGACATTCGCCGCATCATCGATCAGTGCACCTTCTCCTATACACGGCAGGTGGAGATGAAG
>JBBTKA010000047.1:10884-12896 GCA_038059145.1 Pseudomonadota bacterium | reverse complement strand
GAAGGGGCTGGGGCATGCGATTCTGAGCGGCGAAACACTTATCGGCGAAGAACCGTTTGCGGTGGTGCTGGCCGATGACTATTGCGCGACCGAGCACGGTGAGGAAGGCGTGCTCACGCAAATGGTGAAGCTCTACGAGAAGTACCGCTGCAGTATTGTCGCCATTGAAGAGATTCCGCGTGAAGACACCCGCAAGTACGGGGTCATCGCTGGCGATCTGGAGGCAGACAATCTTTACCGCGTGCGCGAAATGGTGGAGAAACCCGATCCTGCCGTGGCGCCAAGCAACCTCGCCATCATCGGCCGTTACATCCTCACGCCGGACATCTTCGACATCCTGCGCGAGACACCGCCGGGGCGTGGTGGGGAAATCCAGATTACCGATGCCCTGATGACCCAGGCGAAAATGGGTAATGTTCTTGCATACAAGTTCAAAGGACGTCGCTTTGACTGTGGCAGCATCGAGGGTTTCATGGATGCTTCGAATTACAATTATGAGCATATCTATAAAAAGAAGCGCTGAGCCCGCCGGTCAGCGTTGATCCCGAACCGATACAGTACCGCTAACCTGAAAAGGACTGAGACCTCAGATGAAGATAGAAATCAGCTGCTTTAAACCCTATGACATCCGTGGTCGCATTCCAGACCAGCTCAACGACGAGATAGCGTATCGGATTGGTCGTGCCTATGCCGCCTGGCTGAAACCGAAGAATGTCGTTGTCGGGTACGACATCCGTCTGACCAGTGAGTCACTCTGCAACTCACTGAGCAAGGGCCTGCTGGACGCGGGCGTGGATGTGATCAACATCGGCCAGTGCGGCACGGAGGAGATCTATTTCGCGACCTCGCATCTCAAGACCAGTGGCGGCATTGTCGTCACCGCCAGTCACAATCCGAAGGATTACAACGGCATGAAGCTGGTGCGGGAAGACTCCAAGCCGATCAGCGGTGACACCGGTCTCAACGAGATCAAGTCCATCGCGGAGGCGGGTGAATTCGCTCCGATCGGCCAGCGCGGCACGCTGACCCGGCAGGACACCAAGCCGGCGTATGTCAAACACCTGCTTAGCTATGTCGATCTCAAAGCGCTCAAGCCACTGAAACTGGTGGTCAATGCCGGCAACGGCGGTGCAGGTGCCATTGTCGATCTCCTGGAGCCCCATCTGCCTTTCGAATTCATCAAGATTCACCACCACGCCGATGGTCACTTCCCCAATGGCGTGCCCAACCCGCTGTTGATCGAGAATCGTCAGCCCAGCATCGACGCCATTCTGGCCAACAAGGCAGACATCGGCATCGCGTGGGATGGTGATTTCGACCGCTGTTTCTTCTTCGATGAGCACGCTGGTTTCGTCGAGGGTTACTACATCGTCGGTCTGCTGGCGGAGAGCTTCCTGAGTGCCAATCCGGGAGGCAAGGTAATCCACGATCCGCGCCTGACCTGGAACACCATTGCGGTGGCCAAGGCGTTCGGCGGCGAGGCGATTCAGTGCAAGACCGGCCACGCCTTCATCAAGGAGCGTATGCGATTGGAAGATGCAGTGTATGGCGGAGAGATGAGCGCACACCATTATTTCCGAGACTTCGCCTATTGCGACAGCGGCATGATTCCCTGGCTGCTGGTGGCGCAAATGATCTGCAAGACCGGCAAGACATTGTCGCAGCTGGTGGAAGAGCGCATGGCGGCGTTCCCGGCCAGTGGTGAGATCAATCGCACCATCGAGAACCCGGCCGCTCTGCTCAAGAAGGTGCAGGCTCACTACGAGGGTGCCGCGTTGGCCCTGGATTTCACCGATGGCTTGAGCATGACGTTCGAGCAGTGGCGCTTCAACCTGCGCATGTCCAACACCGAGCCGGTGGTGCGTCTGAACGTGGAATCGCGGGCGGACACGGCGCTGATGGAAGCAAAGACGGCGGAGCTGCTGGCGCTGATGGACTGACTGCGAGTGCGTGCCTGCACGCGACAGATCTGTGGGAGCTTGCCTGCAAGCGATGGTTTTTGACAATTCAAT
>JBBTKA010000047.1:0-10874 GCA_038059145.1 Pseudomonadota bacterium | reverse complement strand
CCCCCCACACTCCATTTTGAAGCTCCAGGCGTCCTCGCCGGTCACCTGGAATCCCAGCCGCTTGTAGAAGCGCTGCGCCGGGTTCACCTTCAATACGCTCAGTCGCAGAGGCTTGCCTTTGGCCGCAGCTCCTTCCTGGGCGCGGCGCAGCAGCTTGCTGCCCAATCCCTGGTTCTGCAGCTCGGGTAGCACGAGCACCATTTCCAGCCACAGATGATCGCTCTTTTCCTGCACGCTGTAGGCGCCGATATCGGTGCCATCGCGCGAAGCGATGGTGAAACTTGCAGCGGGCAGGTTGTCCTGAAAGGCGTGTCGCTGCAGTAGTTCGTCCCAGCCCCAGGTTTGCTGGATATAGGCCTGCATGGTCAGTTTGAATGTCTGGTAAAGCCAGTCCATGTCCTGCCGGGCCGCCTTGCGAAAGCGAAGGCTGTTCATGACGGCGTGCCTGCGTCCGGCTGCTCTGCAGATTTGCGCTTCCAGCCCAGTTGTCTCTCGATGGCGCCGATCATCGCGCCAGCCACATCCTTGCCGGTGACCTCCTCGATGTTGCCGATGCCGGGCGCTGATGTCACTTCAAGCAACAGCGGCCCTTTGCGGGAGCGGATGATGTCCACACCCGCCACTTTGAGCCCGAGCACCTTGGCGGCCTTGATGGCCATGCGCTTCTCTTCAGGCGTGATCTTGACCCTGGAGGCGGTGACGCTGCGGTGCAGATTGGCGCGGAAGTCTCCGGCGACAGCCTGGCGCTGCATGCTTGCCACGACCTTGCCGTCGACCACGAACAGGCGCAGATCCTTGCCGTTCGCCTCCTTGATGAACTCCTGCACCAGCAGATTAGCCTGCAACGATTTGAAGGCGTTGATCAGGCTCTCGCCGGCTTTGCGACTCTCGGCCAGAACCACGCCTCGTCCTTGCGGACCTTCCAGTAGCTTCACGACCAGCGGCGCGCCGTTGACCATGTCAATCAGCTCATCAGTTTCGATGGGGCTGTCGGCAAATCCGGAAGTCGGAATGCTGACCCCGCTTCTCAGCAGCATCTGCAGCGAAAAGAGTTTGTCCCGGGAGTTGCCGATGGCTTCCGCTGAATTAAGCGCGTACACGCCGATGCTCTCGAATTGACGCACCAGCGCGCAGCCATAAAAGGTCAGATCGGGGCGGATGCGAGGGATGACGGCATCAAGCTTGTTGAGGACTTTACCCCCCCGGTAATGAATCTCCGGAGTCTCCGCATCGAGCTTCATGTAGCACTGCCGGATATCGTAGAAATGCACGCGGTGGCCGCGCTCTTCGCCCGCCTCCATCAGCCGCACATTGCTGGGCAGCTCCGGGTTGCTCGCCAGCAGACCGATGCGCAGGCCTGAGCTGTCGCGAGTGTGGGCGATATAGCGTTGTTCCAGTTCGTCATCGGCGACTTCGCCGCCCATGAAGCCGGCGGCGGGATCGACCAGGATGCGGCCGACCATGGCCTCGCGCCCCAGCAGCATGCGGTAGCCCATGGAGTCCCGATTGGTCAGAGTCAGTTCGACGTCCCAGGTTTGTTCGCCAAGCAGCAGCGCGGTGCGGATGACATAGCGCTTTTCGGTCAGGCCGCTGGAGCTTTTCACCACGCGCTGGTCGACGACCTCGGCCTCGCAACGCACGATGGTGCGACGGTTGCCTTGTAATGGATGGACCTCGAAGCTCACCCACTGGCGGTCGCCACGATTGAAGCCCTTGATCGCGAAGGCATGAAGTGCGGAGGTCTTGGCGCCCGAATCCACCCGTACCTTGATGGCCGGAATGCCCAGCTGTGGCAACGAGCACCACTCCTCGCTGCCGACGATGATCTTGTTCTCGCTCGTGCTACTCATCGCCATCCCGCCGCTGGCGGCAATGGTTGATCAGGCCGTTGGTAGAGGCATCGAAGTGCTGACATTCCGTGCTGGCGGTCAAAGCGCCATAGAGTTTCTCGCCCAGTTGCTTGCCGAGCTCGACTCCCCATTGATCGAAGGCGTTGATGTTCCAGATGACGCTCTCGACATAGACCTTGTGTTCATACAGGGCGATCAGACTGCCCAGATTCTGCGCAGACAGCCGTTGCAGCAGCAATGTGTTGCTGGGTTTGTTGCCGGCTATGACCTTGTGCTTCGCCAGTGCCCTGGCCGAGGCCTCGTCGCGGCCTTGCGACAGCAGCTCGCGGAATGCTTCCTCCTCGCACTTGCCTTGCATCAATGCCTGACTCTGACTGAAACAGTTGGCGAGCAGGTGCGTGTGCTGGTCGTGATCTGCACCGTAGAGCGAGTTGACCAGGCCGATGAAGTCGGCCGGTATCAGATGGGTGCCTTGGTGCAGCAGTTGGTGAAAGGAATGCTGGCCATTGGTGCCGGCGCTGCCCCACACGATCGGGCCGGTAGCGAAACGCACAGCGCTGCCATCGAACTCCACGGACTTGCCCAGACTCTCCATCTCCAGTTGCTGCAGAAAGGCTGGAAACAGATTCAGGGACTGGCTGTAGGGCAGAATGGCCTGACTGGCCGCCCCGCAAAAGGCACTGTGCCACACCGCCAGCAGGCCCATGATGACGGGGATGTTGCGCTCGAACGGTGTATCCCGGAAGTGCTCGTCCATCAGGCGTGCGCCGTGCAGCAGCTCGCGGAATTTCGGCATGCCGACAGCAAGCGCGATGGGCAGTCCGATCGCCGACCACAAGGAGTAACGGCCACCCACCCAATCCCACATCGGGAAGATGTTGGCGGCATCAATTCCGAAGGCCTGTGCTTTCTGCACATTGGCTGTGACGGCGACGAAGTGACGTGCGATCAGCGTGCCATCGCCCCCGTTGTCCAGGTACCAGCGACGTGCCAGCGCGGCGTTCTGATGGGTCTCCAGCGTATTGAAGGACTTGGAGGCAATGATGAAGAGCGTGGTCTGCGGGTCTGCCGCCGTCAGCGTTTCACGCATGTGTACCGGGTCGACATTGGATACGAAATGGCAGCGCAGCTGAGGCACATGCCAGTGGGCGAGCGCAGCAGTGACCATGGCAGGCCCCAGGTCCGAGCCACCGATGCCGATATTGATGACGGTGCTTATGGGCTTGCCGGTGAAGCCTTTCCAGCGGCCCTGCTGAACTTCTTCGACAAAGCCCTCCATCTTGTTGAGCGTGGCCTGCACCTCGGTCTCGACCTTCAGTCTTGCATTTGGCAGTGGTGTGCGCAGTGCGACGTGCAGGGCCGGGCGTTGTTCGGTCGTGTTGATGATGTCGGCACGGAACATGGCGTCGATGGCTGCGCGCAATCCGACCTCATTCGCCAGGCCCAGGAGCAGGGCTCGGGTCTCGGCGGTGATCAGGTTTTTCGAGTAATCCAGCAGCAGTTCATCTGCCTCGGCACTGAAACCACTAAAGCGCGCGCTGTCCGTTGCAAACAGATCCGCAATTCTGGTGCCGCTGGCGTGGAGTTGCTGATAGTGCGTGGAGAGTTTCTGCCAGGAATGGGTGCTGCTGGGGGAAGTCATTACTGTGCTGCCTGGGTAGTGGAGATGAATAGGGTGCAGACCTGATATCGACGGGAAGTCAGCCGCCGTTGGGTCAGGGCTAAGCTAGCGCATTATGGGAAAGCGTTCAATGAAGGCGGGAGGCAAAAAGTCGTTGCTCATTCAGAGAAGGGTTGGTAGTATGCGCGCCCTGAACGATATCGACGTTCCTTGTGCCGCCATAGCTCAGCCGTGGTAGAGCAACTGACTTGTAATCAGTAGGTCCCGGGTTCGACTCCTGGTGGCGGCACCACTATTTCAAAGGCTTGCAGAGATGCAGGCCTTTTTTTATTGCCGCAAATTCCCCTCCCGGTCACAATTGTCAAAAGCTTGGTTCACGCCGGGTTCCCGAAGCGTTGAGGAGATCATCATGAATTGGCTGCTGCGCCTGTTGTCCTTCTGTGTCTTGGTGGGCTGGTCCATTGCGGCCATGGCGGAGACCACGGTCAGCAGTATCCGCGTGACCTCCCGTCTGGATCTTAATTCCATCATCGTCAGCGGTGTGGACGTGGTCTTTTTCTATGACGCCAGTATCGTTGCGGACCAGCCTCTGACGCAATTTGAATGGTATTCGAACAAGCGTGATTACCGCGCAACGCATGGCGAGGTCATCGATATCGTCAATCTGCCGATTCCGCAGGGATTCGGCGGAGCCACTCTGACCTTGCCCGCACGGCATCGCAGCGCTCTGAAAGTGCTCATTTTCGCAGAGCACCAGAGCTCAGCTTCTCCGTCCTTCGATATCACCGGGATGCAGGATGTTCTGATCGAAATCGATCAGTTTGGCCTGCTTGTCTCCGAGCAATAGACCGTCCCGTCGCAATTCCCCGCACAGGCATTGAATAATAAAAAAGGCTGGATTACTCTCCAGCCTCCTCCGTGAAATAAATGGATGATTTCACCGGACATTCAATCAAGAAATACCGCCTATAGCGCCCATCAATAGCCCCGAAGGAGAATGACGTGAACACTCGATGTCTCATATCAATCGCTATATCCATGAGCGTTGCGGCGTCGTTGAGTGCCGCAAGCCATGCCGCTGACAGCAGCTATACCGCTCCGCGCAATGAGTGGGGGCAACCCGATCTGCGCGGGGTGTGGAATTTCAGCTCCAATACGCCTCTGGAGCGCCCGGCGAAATATGCCGATCAGGAGTTCCTCACGGACGACGATGTGGCCAGGATTCGGGAAGAGGCATTGGCAGAAATAGCCTCATCCGATGGCAACTCATCGCAGGGTGGTGTCGGCGGGTACAACCAGTTCTGGATCGAGGGGCTGCCGATTGAAGAGAATCGCCGCACGTCACTGATCATCGATCCGCCCAACGGCAGAATGCCGGCTAGAGTGCCGGGAGCGCCGGTGGCGTTCGGTGGTCTGGGTCCGGATATCGAGGGAGAGCGTCCAGTGCGCTTCACCGTGGGCGGCATTGGCAAGGATGGTCCGGAGGATCGTGGACTTTCCGAGCGCTGTCTGCTGGGTTTCAACTCCGTGCCTCCCTTCATGCCGAGCATGTACAACAATAATGTGCAGCTGTTCCAGAACAAGGACCATTTCGTGATTTTCAACGAAATGATTCACGAGGCGCGCATTGTGCCCATCGATGGCCGTCCGCACCTGCCGGCCGATGTGGCGCAGTGGACGGGGGATTCGCGTGGCTATTGGGATGGCGATACGCTCGTGGTAGAGACGACCAACTTTACCGACAAGACCCAAAGTTTCCGCGGCACAGGCATTTCCAAGAACATGCACCTGATCGAGCGTTTCACGCGCGTCGCGGACGACAAGGTGGAGTATGAGTTTACAGTGAATGACCCGCAGGCCTTCGTCGCCCCGGTGACGGTGCTGGTACCGATGCTGAAGATGGAAGAAGAAATATACGAGTACGCCTGCCATGAGGGCAACTACGGAATGGTCAACATTCTGCGCGGCCAGCGTGTGGAAGAAGGCACGTATGTCGATTCCAGCGGCAACTGAGCAAACACAATAAAAGGGTCGTTCATGAAAACAACAAACTTAAAATCCATTATCAAGAGTGTGATGCTGACGGCAGGTGCCGTCCTGGTGCTGGCGAGCAGCCCAGCCTTTGCGCAAGGTAATGCCATTCCCCGCACGCCCGATGGCAAGCCTGATCTCAATGGGATCTGGCAGACATTGGGCACGGCCCATTGGGATCTGGAGACGCACGCATCACGCCCTGGACCGGTCGTCGAGATGGGCGCGCTGGGAGCAATTCCGGGAGGGATGGGTGTCGTTGTCGGCGGGAAGATTCCTTACAAGCCGGAAGCATTGGTGGTCAAACAACAGAATCAGGCGGACTGGCTGGCAAAGGACCCGGTGGTGAAGTGCTATCTGCCGGGTGTCCCTCGTGCCACCTACCTGCCTTATCCTTTCCAGATCATCCAGGCGCCAGCCACTACGCTGATCACCTACGAATTTGCGGGTGCCGATCGCATGGTCTATATGGATCAACCCGATTATGAATCGCAGGTGGACAGCTGGATGGGACACAACATTGGCCATTGGGAAGGCGACACTCTGGTGATTACCGTGACGGGGCAGATGCCGGACACCTGGCTGGACAGCTCTGGCAACTGGCACAGCTATCAGATGCGCGTCGAAGAGCGCTACACGCTGGAGAGTGAGAATGTGATTCGCTATGAAGCCACCATCACGGACCCGGAGGTCTACACCGAGCCTTGGACTATCAGCATGCCCTTGTACCGCCGTCTGGATGCGAATATGCAGCTGATCGAGTTCAAGTGCGTCGAGTACGTCGAAGAGCTGCTCTATGGTCAGTATCGCAAGCCGGGTGTGGAATGAGCGTACTCGCGGGTCTATCGGTCAGCCTGTGCTTGAATGCGCTTAACCTCTCTGATTGTTGAGCAGCATGGCGACCCCCGTACTGATATGTGATGACTCCACTCTGGCGAGAAAGCAGATGGCTCGGGCTCTGCCGGCAGAGTGGGACGTGGAGCTGACTTTCGCCGCCAATGGTGAAGAGGCAGTGAATGCCATCAAGGCTGGCAAAGCCGACATCCTGTTTCTCGATCTCAATATGCCGGTGATGAATGGCTATGAGGTCCTCGATGTCATTCGTGCGCAGGATCTCCCCACTATGGTCCTGGTGGTTTCCGGCGACATACAGGCCGATGCCTACAGGCGAGTCATCAGCAAGGGGGCGCTGGATTTTGTTCAGAAACCCGTCAGCACGGAAAAAATCCGTGACATTCTTTCCCGCTACGGCATCGTCGCCAACGCTGCGGACTCTCGCGTCGCCAGCTTCCACATTCCGGAGATGCCGGAGGGCGACTGCAATTTCGTCGAGACTCTGCAAGAGGTTGTGAACGTCGCCATGGGGCAGGCGGGCAGCAAGCTCGCCGATCTGCTCGGTACCTTCATTCAGCTTCCGGTGCCTCAGGTGCATCTGTGCCCGTACGGGGAGCTTAAGCATCGCCTGAGCTGTCGCACCTCGCATACGCTGACGGCTGTGTCGCATGGTTTCAGTGGCAGCGGCGTGTCGGGCGAGGCCGTTCTGCTGCTCGGCGCAGACAGTTTTCCTCCTCTGATTTCTTTGCTGCACGAGGAATCGAGCAACTATCGCCAGCAGGAACTGGGGGTGCTGGTAGACCTCTCGGGGTTGCTGGTGGGTGCTTGCCTTCAGGGCGTCAGCGAGCAGCTTGATCTCGACATCAATCACAGCTTTCCTGTAGTGCTGGGGCGCGAGCGGCCATTGCCAGAACTCCTCGGCACTCGACATGACACCAGTCCAGTGGCTGCTGTCGAGATCAATTATCAGTTCCTTGGTGGTCAGATTCACTGCCATCTCTTGCTGCTTGTAGAGCAAGACTCGATAGCAAAGTTGAACGAAAGAATGGAGTTGTTGCAATGAGCCAGGCATCGCTGCAGGTGGTATCGGTGGAGCCTGATTCCGAGCTCGCGAGTCTGCATCTGATGATGCAGCTGCTGCAGAATGTCGACGTGGGGCTTATTCTGCTCAACGAACAGCATCAGGTGCAGATGTGGAACAACTTCATGGAGAACCACAGTGCAATTCGCACCAGCGATGCACGTGGCAGCAATCTTTTCGATTTGTTTCCAGAGCTTCCCGCCGGCTGGTTGAAGAAGAAAATTGACTCTGTGTTCAAATTGAATAGCCGTGCCTATTCAACGTGGGAGCAACAGCCTCGCCTGTTCAACTTCAGGAGCAATCGTCCGCTGACCGGCAATGCCGAGTTCATGTACCAGAATGTCACGCTGATTCCGCTGACCAGCACCAACAAGAAAGTCTCGCAGGTGTGCATACTCGTCTACGACGTCACCGACATTGCCACCCACAAGCTGGAGCTTGAAGCCGCAAACGCCGCACTTGAGAAGCTCAGTCGCACCGACAGGCTGACCGGCCTTTACAATCGCGGTCATTGGGAAGAGCGGCTGATGGAGGAGTTCCGCCGCTGCAAACGCACTGGCAGGGTGTCGTCTCTGCTCATGTTCGATATCGATCATTTCAAGAAGATCAACGATGGATGCGGACACCAGGCGGGCGGCACTGTCATTCGCGCTCTGGCGGATCTGCTGCTGCAGACTCAGCGTGAAACCGACGTGTCGGGACGCTATGGTGGCGAAGAATTTGTCACCATCCTTCCCGATACGACGATCAGTCAGGCACTGGTGTTTGCCGAGCGTCTGCGCTTGCGCATCGCGGCAGCGGTCGTCGATTGTCAGGGGCAGCCGTTGCAGGTCACGGTCAGTATCGGCATCAGCCAGTACGACGACATGCTGGAGAACCATCTGCAGTGGCTGACAAAAGTTGATCAGGCCATGTATCAGTCCAAGCACAATGGCAGGAACCAGACGACCTGTTACGTGCAGCAGTAATGCAGTTTTAGCCGCGAAGGCCGATGTATTGGTATCAGAGAAAGTCTCTCACAGCTCTGAGACCTGTGTGTTCGCGGGAAAATAATAAGATAACAGGTGAGTAGCCATTTTATGATCCGGAATAGAGTGCTGGGCCAGTTGCTGGTCATTCTGCTTGTATGTCTGGGCTTGTTTGTCGGGTTCTACCTCTTCATGTTGCGTAGTTATGAGCGCCTGGAGGAGGCCGATCTTGAGCTGAATCGGCGCCGTGTGCTCAACGCGATGGATCTGGAAGTCGCACGTCTCGATGAGATAACCCAGGGCTGGGCGGCCAGCGGGATTCTGAATCTCATGGTGAATTTCCCGGCGATGAGTCTCTATCGCGACATGTTCGTCAACGCCATCTCCGGCAGCTTCGATATTCGGGAGCTTGCCGTCATCGGAGCAGACAATCGTCTGATCGTGGCCCGGGAGAGTGAACCCGGCAACGAGAATCTCGACTTGCCGCTGGACGAGAACTCGCCTTTTGTCAGCGCCGTGTTGCATACCGATCTCGCCCGGCACCCGGATGAGGGGAGCACACAGAAAGGGCTTGCCTACATGGACGGCACGATTCATCTGGTCAGCTCTCATCCCAATCTGGATTTCGAGAGGAGGCTCGGCAACTCTTCACTGGTCGCTGCCGTTCACTATAACGAGGCAGCTGTTGTGCGCCTGGAGAGAATAGTGGAACAAGAGGTAACGATCATGCCTCTTGAGGAGTTTCAGTCAGATCCTCGCAATCAGTCGATCCTGGAGTTGATTCGCAACAATCCCGGCGGCTCTGGTTTCGTGCCTGCCAGTCAGTCGCTTCTCTACAGTTACACTCTTCTGAATGACTACAGGGGCATTCCCGCATTCGTGCTGCAGATCGGCGCCCAGCGCAACTTCTTTGAACAGGCTTCCCAGACGCTCCTGATTGTTGGTCTGGGCGGCGGACTGATGTTCCTTGTCCTGATCGCGTGGTTCCTGGTATTCCTCGACAAGTCCGTGTTGCGACGCCTGCAACGGCTGAGTGCCGCCGTCGAGGAGCTTGATGATGCCCATCTGCAGCAGCGCCTTCCTGTCAGTGGGAGTGATGAGATCAGTGCTTTCAGCATGGCGTTCAATGGACTGCTCGATTCTCTGCAGAGCAGCCAGAAGGCGCTTGTTCAGCAGGCGACGCATGATGCACTGACAGGCTTGATCAATCGGCATCAGTTCGAGTACGAACTGGAGGCGGCGCTGCATGCGGTGCGTGGCGATGTGCACTCTCATCACCTGCTGTTTCTTGATCTGGATCGTTTCAAGATCGTCAACGACAGTTGCGGCCATATGGCTGGCGACATTGTTCTCAAGGATCTGGCTGACCTGATGCGTGCGCAACTGCGCAGCACGGATGTCATCGGCAGAATTGGCGGCGATGAGTTTGGCGTCATTTTGCTGGATTGCGATCCGGTGATGGCGCGGGAGCTGGCCGGCAATATCCGCGAAGCAGTGTCCGCCTTCCGTTTCGAATCGGACGGCCGGCAATTCACATTTGGCGCCAGTATCGGATTGGTGAATCTGAACGCGCTGGGCATGACGACGCGCGCGGCGGCACTGACGATCGCCGATTCTGCGTGTCGCATTGCGAAGAGTGCCGGACGCAATCGCATTCATGAGCATCGCGGGCAGGACGAGCGTTTGAGTCAGCAACTGCAGCAGACGCTCTGGGTCAATCGCATCACCGAGGCACTGGAGAAGGATCGCTTCATCCTGTATTTCCAGAAGATAGTGAGTCTGGCGCCAGGTAGCCCGCGTTACTGTGCCGAAATACTTCTGCGACTGCGTGGCGAAGACGGTGAAGTCATCGCCCCGGGTTCATTTCTGCCTGCTGCCGAACGCTATCGCATGATGGGGCAGATCGATCGCTGGGTGATTACCCACTTCTTCCGCTGGTTTGCCATGCATGCCGGGCAACTGGATGAGCTTGTCTGCTTCTCGGTCAATCTCTCGGGGCAATCTCTGGGGGATCCCGAGTTTCTGGATTTCCTGTCCACCGAGCTGAAGCGACATCACATGCCGGTCAATCGCATCTGGTTTGAAATCACTGAAACGTCTTTGATCGAGAATCTTGCCTACACCGGCAAGTTCATTCGCTCGCTCAAAGAGCTCGGTTGCCGATTTGCACTGGATGATTTCGGGGCCGGCATGTCGTCGTTTACCTACCTGCGCAATCTGCCAGTCGATGTGCTGAAAATAGAAGGAATGTTCTGCAAAAACATTCGCACGTCGGCCATTGACAGGGCGATGGTGAAGTCGATCAACGAGATTGGTCAGCTGATGAGTCTGATCACAGTGGCAGAGTGTGTGGAGACTCCCGAAGCCATGACAATCTGCCAGGAGCTCGGTATCGATTATGTGCAGGGCTATCATCTGCACAAACCCGAACCGCTGGAGAATTGTCTGGCGGTGAGTGGCGAGCCTGCGCAGATCCAGGCCTAAGGGGT
>JBBTKA010000046.1:0-6428 GCA_038059145.1 Pseudomonadota bacterium | reverse complement strand
CTGTGCACATCAATATCGAAGAGATCCGTAAGCCGGATCTCGATGCGCAACTGGTTGCGGATAGTGTTGCGCAGCAGCTCGAGCGCAGGGTGATGTTTCGACGTGCTATGAAGCGCGTTGTGCAGAACGCTATGCGTCAAGGTGCCGAAGGAATCAAAGTTCAAGTCGGTGGACGTTTGGGCGGAGCAGAAATTGCGCGTTCAGAGTGGTACCGGGAAGGTCGTGTGCCTTTGCACACCTTGCGTGCAGATATCGACTATGCGACATCTGAGGCGAGCACTACCTACGGCCAGATTGGCGTGAAGGTATGGATTTTCAAAGGTGAAGTGCTGAAGCTTCACGAAGCCACCCCGGCTCCACAGAAAACGTCTAAGTAGAGGGTAGACCAAGATGTTGCAACCAAAACGTACAAAGTTTCGCAAGATGATGAAAGGCCGTAACCGCGGCCTCTCGCATCGTGGTAGTAACGTGGATTTTGGTGAGTTTGGTCTTAAGGCTATCTCTCGTGGCAGATTGACAGCCCGACAGATCGAATCTGCAAGACGTGCAATGACTCGCCACGTGAAGCGTGGAGGAAAAATCTGGATTCGCGTGTTCCCGGACAAGCCGATTACCCAGAAGCCTCTGGAAGTTCGTCAGGGTAAAGGTAAGGGCAGCGTTGAGTATTGGGTAGCCCAGATCCAGCCAGGTCGCATTATGTTTGAAATCGAAGGTGTTGATGAGACGCTTGCAAGAGAAGCGTTCCAGCTGGCGGCTGCAAAGCTGCCGTTTGAGACCACTTTTGTTAAGCGGACGGTGATGTAATGAAAGTTAATGAATTGCGTGAAAAGACCGTTGCTGAACTGAATGACCAACTGAACACGCTGTATCGTGAACAGTTTACCTGCAGAATGCAGAAGAGTACCGGACAGCTTGCCCAGTCGCACCTGACAGGCAAAATCAGGAAAGATATCGCCCGGGTCAAGACTATCATTACAGAAAAAGAGAAAGTTGGGTCCTGAATATGTCGCTTAGTGAATCTACAGTAGAGAAAACCGGGCGCGTTGTGTCTGGCCGAGTTGTAAGCAACAAGATGGATAAGTCCATTGTTGTTCTGGTAGAGCGTCGGGTTAAGCACCCTGTGTATGGTAAGTACATAACCCGTTCTACCAAGTTGCACGCGCATGACGCGAATAACGAGTGCAATGAAGGCGACGCGGTCACTATCAAGGAAGTGCGACCCATTTCCAAGACTAAGACTTGGGCGCTTGTATCCATCGACGAAAGAGCCGTCGAAGTATAACTAGAGTTTAAACACAGAGTTTTTGAGTCGCAGACTCATGGTCGCTGAAGCGATAAACAGTTTAGGGTTCGGAGAGAATCGATGATTCAAGTACAGTCATACCTCGATGTGGCAGACAATAGTGGTGCGAAGCGAGTAATGTGCATCAAGGTACTGGGCGGATCGCACCGTCGTTATGCTCGCATTGGAGATGTCATTAAAGTGACAGTCAAAGAAGCGATTCCACGAGGCAAAGTTAAGAAAGGCCAAGTGCTTACTGCGTTGGTTGTTCGCACTAAGAAAGGTGTTCGTCGAGGAGATGGTTCTCTCATCAAATTTGATGATAACGCTGCAATCCTCCTGAACAATCAGCAGGCCCCTATCGGAACTCGTGTGTTCGGGCCAGTGACGCGTGAACTGCGTTCAGAGAAGTTTATGCGAATTATTTCATTGGCACCTGAAGTGCTATAGAGCAAAGACAGAGACAGAGATTGAGGCCGCGGATATGCGAAAGATTAAGTGCAACGACGAAGTGATAGTGACCACTGGCAAGGATAAAGGAAAGCGCGGTACCGTTTCTCGACTGGTAGGCGACGATAAGGTCGTTGTCGCAGGTGTGAACATGGTTAAGCGTCACACCAAGCCCAACCCTAACGCCGGGCAGCCAGGTGGGATTATCGAGAAAGAGGCAGCGATCAGCATTTCCAACATCGCAATCTTCAACCCGGAGTCCAGCAAGGCGGATCGCGTAGGGTTCAAGGTCGAGAATGGGAAGAAGACGCGTGTTTTCAAGTCCACTAATAAAGAAATAGATTAACGTAAATTCAGGTTGCCCAAATGGCTCAGTTGAAAGAGTTTTACAAGAAAGAAGTGATTCCTGCCCTGACCAAACAGTTCGGGTACGACAATCCAATGCGTGTTCCGAAGATCACAAAAGTGGTTTTGAACATGGGCGTCGGTGAAGCGGTCGGTGACAAGAAGATCCTGGAAGGCGCGGCGAATGAGCTGGCTTTGATCAGCGGTCAAAAGGTTGTGATCACCAAAGCTCGTAAATCTATCGCAGGATTCAAGATACGAGCCGGCTGGCCAATTGGCTGCAAGGTGACACTTCGTGGCGAGCGTATGTATGAGTTCCTGGAGCGGCTCGTCGGTGTGGCTATCCCCCGTATTCGCGATTTCCGCGGTCTGAATCCGAAAGCATTCGACGGCAGAGGCAATTACGCGATGGGTGTTACCGAGCAGATCATTTTCCCTGAGATCGACTACGACAAGGTTGAGCATCTGCGTGGCTTGGATATTACGATCACAACAACTGCTCAGTCAGACGAAGAGGGTAGAGCACTGCTGACCGCATTGCGATTCCCGTTCAAGGGCACCATAGCGAAACCAGAGACGAAGGAGTCTTAACATGGCGAAATCATCGATTCTGGCTCGCGAGAAGAAGCGCGCCATGACTGTCGCAAAGTTTGCGGCGAAGCGTGCGGCGGTAAAAGCAGTTCTGAAAGATGTCAACGCAAGTGATGAAGAGAAGTGGGACGCTCAGATCAAGCTGCAGAAGATGCCGCGCGACGCCAGCCCGGTTCGTCAGCAAAACCGTTGCAGAATTACTGGTCGCCCACATGGTGTGTACCGCAAGTTTGGCATGTGCCGTCATAAGCTGCGTGAAGCAGCAATGCGCGGAGATGTGCCGGGATTGACAAAGGCAAGCTGGTAAGCAGGAGTATAAATTATGAGTATGTCTGACCCGATTGCAGATTTGTTGACCCGCATCCGTAATGCCCAGATGGCAAAGCTGCCGAATATTGTGTGCCCCTCATCCAAGAGCAAGGTAGCAATCTGTCGCGTTCTCCAAGACGAGGGCTATATTGCATCCTTCTCAGTTGCAGAGGTGGATAGCAAGCCAGTTTTGACTGTTGACCTGAAGTACTACCAGGGGCGTCCGGTTATTGAAGAGATCAAGAGAGAGAGTCGTCCAGGCCTGAGAGTGTACCGTGGCAAGGCAGAGCTGCCGAAAAATCGTGGCGGTTTGGGTATTGCGATAGTGTCTACCCATCAGGGTCTCATGACTGACAAGCAAGCCCGTGCTGCGGGTCTTGGTGGCGAAGTTTTGTGTACAGTGTTCTAAACACAAATTCTGTAATCCAGTTAATAGAGCAAGAATATGTCCAGAGTAGCAAATAACCCGGTTCAATTGCCCAAGGGTGTTGAGGCGACCTTAGCGGAAGGCCTCTTCTCCGTGAAGGGCAGTAAAGGCAGTCTGCAGATGGCGTTGCACAATGCCGTACAGATTTCCAGAGATGGTGACACCTTGCGCGTATCGGCAAAGAACGATAGCAGAGAAGCGATTGCTCTTTCTGGAACGTTCAGGGCGTTGGTAAACAACATGGTGACTGGTGTCAGCCAGGGCTTTCAGAAAAGATTGCAGCTTCAGGGTGTAGGTTATCGTGCCAAAGCCCAGGGCGAGATGCTGAATATTTCGGTGGGATTTTCTCATCCTGTCGATTTCGTTGTGCCTAAAGGTGTTACTGCGGAGACGCCAACTCCTACGGAGATTGTGCTTTCCGGTGCAGATAAGCAGTTAGTGGGCGAGGTTGCAGCCAAAATACGCGAGTTCCGTCCGCCAGAGCCATATAAGGGCAAAGGCATTCGTTATCTCGATGAAAATGTGTATAGGAAAGAAGCTAAGAAGAAATAAGGCTTGAGACTATGAACGTAAAGAAGCAAGCACGGCTGCGTCGTGCACGTAAGACCAGAGCAAAGATCAGTCAGCTGAACGTGAATCGTTTGTGCGTGTTCCGCACGCCGCGTCATATTTATGCTCAAATTATTTCTCCAAGCGGCGCTGAGGTATTGGCGAGCGCTTCTACCCTCGACAAGTCCCTCAGGGGTACTGTTACAGGAAACGTTGCAGCGGCCACGATTATTGGCGGAATGATCGCCGAACGTGCGAAAGCTGCAGGAGTCAGCAAGGTTGCGTTCGACCGTGCTGGATATAACTACCATGGCCGAGTGAAAGCATTGGCCGAAGCCGCACGTGAAGGCGGTCTGGAATTTTAAGGGTTGAATGAGATATGGCATTTAAAGAAGAGGCGAAGAAGAACGAAGAAGGTTTACAGGAGAAATTGATCCAGGTAAACCGCGTTGCCAAAGTGGTAAAGGGTGGTCGTATTTTCAGTTTTACAGCCCTGACTGCTGTTGGTGATGGTAATGGTCGCGTTGGCTTCGGTCGCGGCAAAGCGCGTGAAGTGCCGCTGGCTATTCAAAAGGCAATGGAAGCCGCTCGCCGCAATATGATTTCCGTATCTCTTGATGGGCATACCCTTGAGTATCCTGTAAAGGCGCGTCATGGTGCATCGAAGGTTTATATGCAGCCGGCCTCTGAAGGTACTGGCTTGATTGCCGGTGGTGCAATGCGTGCGATCATGGAACTGGCCGGAGTGCAGAACGTTCTGGCAAAGTGCTACGGTTCGACCAACCCGGTGAATGTTGTACATGCAACTTTCAAAGGCCTGAAACACATGCGTGCGCCCGAGTCAATTGCGGCCAAGCGCGGTAAAACTCTCGAAGAAATTTTAGGTTAGCAGATATGGCCACAAAACAAGTTAAGGTAACCCTGGTTCGCAGTCCGATCGGCACTATGGAAAGACATCGTCAGTGTCTGAAAGGCTTAGGGCTGCGTCGCATGCATCAGAGCGTTGAGCTTCAGGATACTCCGGCGGTTCGCGGCCTGATCAGTAAGATTCGCTATATGTTGTTTGTTGAAGGTGAGGAATAAGAAATGCATTTGAATACATTGAGTCCTGCACCCGGCAGCACTAAACCTCGTCGCCGTGTTGGCCGTGGTATCGGTAGCGGCTTGGGAAAAACCTGTGGCAGCGGTCACAAGGGTCAAAAGGCACGTAGCGGTGGTTCAGTGCGTCCAGGTTTCGAAGGCGGCCAGATGCCGTTGCAGCGTCGTCTGCCGAAGTTCGGCTTCTCCTCTCGCGTCGGCCGTATCACTGCTGAGGTTCGTACCAGTGAACTGGTGAATCTGACAGCAGAAGTGATTGATATCGCCGCGCTGCGCGAGGCGAGCTTGATTACCAGCGTGATACGTCGAGTGAAGGTGATGTTGTCTGGTGACGTCAGCAAGCCGCTGACCTTGAAAGGTCTGCGTGTTACTGCTGGAGCTCGATCTGCGATCGAGGCGGCCGGTGGCAAGATCATTGAAGTGGTCATTGACAAGAATGTCGGCAAGAACGGAAAGAAGCTCCCAAAGAAAGCTGGCAGCAAGGACTAAGTAGACCTCGATGGCGACTAAACCCAATGTTAATCCCGAGAAGATAGGCGCCGGTCTGGGCGAGTTGAAAGCACGTCTGCTGTTTCTACTCTTGGCTCTGTTCGTCTATCGAATCGGGACACATATTCCGGTTCCGGGTATAGATCCCAACCAGTTGACAAATCTGTTCAATCAGAATGAAGGGACGTTCCTTGGGCTGTTCAATATGTTTTCCGGCGGCGCGCTGGAACGTATGAGTATCGTCGCTCTCGGAATCATGCCGTACATTTCTGCCTCTATCATTATGCAATTGCTGACGGCGGTGAGCCCTCAGCTCGAGCAGTTGAAGAAGGAAGGCGAATCAGGGCGCAGAAAGATCACTCAGTACACGCGCTATGGTTCGCTTGTCTTGGCGTTGGTGCAGGGCACCGGTATGACAGTGGGTCTGCTGGCGCCAATGGCTTATAACCCCGGCGCGGGCTTTACGCTGACGGCAATAGTGTCGCTCGTGACTGGTGCAATGTTCATGATGTGGCTGGGTGAGCAGATTACCGAGCGCGGTGTTGGCAATGGCATTTCGATGCTGATTTTTGCGGGTATCGTTGCTGGTCTGCCGGGCGCTATCGGCAACTCTCTGTCGCAGGCCTATGAGGGGCAGATAAGTGGGCTTCTACTCTTCATGGTCGCTATCATCGCTGTGGTTGTCATGGCTGCAATCGTGTTTATTGAGCGCGGTCAGCGTCGCATTACTGTTAACTATGCGAAGAGGCAGCAAGGTCGCAAAATGTATGCTGCTCAATCGAGCCATCTGCCGCTGAAGGTCAATATGGCAGGCGTTATTCCTGCGATCTTTGCCAGCAGTATACTTTTGTTTCCAGCATCATTGGGGCAATGGTTCGGGCAGTCAGA
>JBBTKA010000045.1:0-14540 GCA_038059145.1 Pseudomonadota bacterium | reverse complement strand
CGAGAGTTTGCCCGCCATCGAAGAGGCGATCTTTGCGGGCGTCCCCGTCAATGTCACTCTGCTGTTTTCCTGTGCGCAATACTGTGCAGCGCTGGAGGCTTATCTGCGTGGCATCGAGCGGCGCGTGCAGGCAGGCCTTGATGCACACGTGGCATCAGTGGCATCGGTATTCGTGAGCCGCTGGGATGCTGCGGTGAAGGACAAGGTGCCGTCGGCGTTGCACAATCGTCTCGGGCTCGCAGTGTGCGCCGAGGTTTACGCGGCGGAGCAGGAAATGTTGAATTCGCCGCGCTGGCAGGTATTGCGTGCCGCGGGAGCGCGACCGCAGCGACTGCTGTGGGCGAGCACGGGCACCAAAGATCCTGCAGCCTCCGACACGCTGTATGTAGACGCGCTGGTGGCACCTGACTCGATCAATACACTGCCGGAGAAGACCTTGCTGGCGTTTGCCGATCATGGCCATGTCAAAGGTGTGATGCAGGCTGACGCCGCAGCGGCGCAGGCGACCATTGCCTTGTTCGCGCGTGAAGGGATCGATGTCGAGGCGCTTGCTCTGCAGTTGCAGCACGACGGCGCCGAGGCTTTCGTCAAATCCTGGCGGCAATTGCTGCAGCGCATCGCCGACAAGAGTGAGGGGCTGGCGGCGGCGTGCTAGGCCGCTGCCGTCGTTCTCCGGCTTTTCTACTCTTCCCGAACCTTGCCTTCGAGATACAGCCACTTGCCGTCCACCCGCAGGAATGCCGAGTGTTCGTGGTGCACGTGCTCAACGCCGTCGTCGTCCAGATAGCGTGCCTTGAATTCCACGCGCCCGCGATTGCCCTTCTGTTCGTCATCGATGATCGTCAGCCCAACCCAGGGGATTTCCTCCACGTCGAGGTCTTCTGCCATCACCATGCCCACCGTGTTGGGATGCCAGGTTGAATGGAGATAATTTCCGTAGCCGCCGAGTGCGAAGGCAGTATAGCGCGAGCGCATCAGCTGTTTGACGGTGCGCGGGGTTTCCTTGCCTGTCAGGAAGGGCTCGCAGCAACGTGCGAAGGGTTTGCCGCTGTCGCAGGGGCAGGGTTTTGTTGCGGGTGCTGTTGATGCAAGTGGCATTTGAACTACTCGGATAAATTGATTTTCTAGTTTGGCAACGTCATCACACTGGCCAGCAGCAGGCTGGCAAATTCCAGCAGCAGTGCCTCGTCGCACACTCGCTGTTGACCCCGAAATTCCAGCGCTATTCCGAACGGCGGCACATGCACGAACAGCACAGTTTCCAGCGTGTCTTGCGTTGCGCGCAGGCCTTCCAGTGTATACAGCAATTCTTCGCACAGGAAGGCGCCGGCATCCGTCGATACGCGCACGGGAACGGCCAGTGCTGTGAGTGCATCACACAGCACTGCACAGTCGGCGCTTGCGGTTCGGCAGTTCGGGCCGTCCGGGTCAATCACGCGGCCTTGGGGAAAAGCACCGGCGTTGTCGACACGCTCCCGGCGCGCATTGTTTGCGACGGTTTCCAGACGGAACACGCCGGGCTCGCCCTCACCCATGCCGATGATGACGTGCGGCTGCCACTCGGCAACGATGGGGTCGAGCACGCGGCGAGGTGCTCCCCAGCATACCGGGATCAAGGTGGCCCGCAGCGCTGCACCGGGGAAATGCTGTTGCGAGAGCGCGCGGGCCGCGATCCACGAGGCGTTGTGCTCGCGGCCGTCGAAGGGCTCGAAACCAGTCAGCAAAATCCGGCGTGTGGTCTGAGCACCGGGTGTCGCCGATCCTGGTGTCACTGTTTTTGACGTCACTGCTCTTGAAGTCTCTGCTCTTGAGGTCACTGAGAAAGCCCCACGGTCTCCACTTCAAACAGCTCACGCAGCAGCACTCGCCACTGCGCGTATTGCTCTTCCACGGGGCCCGTCAGGCCATTGACGCTTTCGCTTAGCTTCAGCACCGCCGGCGCGGTTTCGCTGACGAATCCCGAGGCGAGCGCAACGAATTCCTGCTCGAAAATTTTCGCCCACTTGTAGCGGTTGTAGTTCTGGCTGAGCGCCTCGAAACTGCCGCTGCCGCTGAGTGTGCCTCCGGCGGCAGCGCTCTCGGCACTCTCCTCTTCCTCCACCACCTGATCGTGGGAGTACTGGCGCCAGACATCGTATGTCGGTTTGAGGTCGTGGTGCAGCGCGTCGTAGTACTCGTCGATGGTGTCGATGAAGACGTGATGGCGTGCGCGAATCTGTGCCACGTGCTCCAGCAGCGGATCGTTAGAGGCGGGTAGTCGTTGCAGCGTCAGCACGCCCTGTGCGTCAGGTTGCAGCAGGGAGCCGAACGCCTCTGGGGAGAGATCGCCGGCGTACTTGATCTGCGTGAGTTGAGCCAGTGCCAGTAGCGCTGGCGAGTCCATGCTGTCGCGCACGGCGAGCAGGTCGTTGGCGATCTGCGCGTGCAGGTCCTGAAAGGGGTCTTCGAGATTGGTGGTGCTGCGGTCGCGCAGTGACGGCACAAAGTCTGGATAGTCGACAACACCAGCGGTATCGACATAAGTCTTGTTCAACCATTCTTTTCCACTGCTGTCGGTGGCACGCACCTGCAGGATCAGATTGGCGCCATCGGAACGCAGAATGGTGCCTTGAATCAGCAGGTCCACCGATGGGTCAGCTTCGGGCAGCACGCGCACAGCGCCCCACTGATTGGACGCCACCAGTGTGTTGCGCAGCACGACCGGCAGGTAGTGAGTCTCCACTCTGCGGATTTCAGCAAATATAGCCGCACCGGCCTGGGTGATCTGTTCGTCGGTGGCACGCGTGTCGAACACCTGCACACCGATGTTCAGCAGCCGCTCCTCGCTCGGGGTCTGTGCCGCGACGTTCAGCGTGACATTGCCGACCGGAGGCGGGCCCGCCACTTGCGCCGGTTGATTCTGCGCGCAGGCTGTCAACAACAGGGCTGCGAACAGGGCCATCAACACGAGGCGCGGGATGCCGAGCGCGACTGACCAGGGATGAGGAGGTAATCCGAGTGTCATGGCTGTGGGTCCGCGGCGCTGCAAACTTGCCCTCTGCTGAGTGTCTGCACGCAGTTGTAGCCCTCGGGCGGTGCCTCGTAGCGGTTGAAGAAGGTAATCAGATTGAAGGGGGTGGAGTTGCGATCGTAGACGCTGGTGAGCATGCTGATGGTCTGGCCGTCAGGGTCGAGGCTGAAGCGATGCTCAATGATTGCCCCCTCTGCCAGCATGATTTCGAACACCAGTTGCTGGCGATCCCAGCCGCAGTATTCGGTGCCGTGCACGCTATCGAAAGTGTCGTCGAGATTATTGGAAGTGCTGCAGATCAATGCCGCATCACCCTGACGTTCGATGCGCACCTCGCCCCCCGTCTGGGTGATCCGCATGATGGTCTGGCGACTGATGAGTTCGGCCAGCCGCGCGTTGGCGATGATGTTCCCGGCCCGGCGCCGCGAGCCGCTCATGCTGTAACCGCCAGCGTCTGTGCCGCCGCGCTGCATGTCCCGGTTGAGCTGGTCGATGGTGCGTTGCAGTTCGGCCTCCCATTTGTCACTGCGCGCGAAGTCCTTTTCCCAGCTGCCCGCGAAGTTGGGGCGCACCGGGTTGATCGGCCTGCCTGGCTCGTCGGCGGCGAAGCCTGCCGAGCACAGCAGTAGTGCGAGCAATGCGGTGCCGAACTGAAGCAGACGGGCTCTGCGTGCGGCTATCGAGGACATCGGCAATCTCAGCGTCATGGTTTCGGCAGGCCGGGGGGTTGAAGACTGTGGTTTGAGGCAGGCGTTACGCAGTGCCCGTTAGCCCTGCGACGATTCTATCCTGTAAGTCAGCGTTCTTTACAGAACTGATTCACCGACTTGCCGACCCGGAATGTTCATTTTCGCTGCCTTGCGACATACTCTGGCTTCTACATGGAGGATCACGCTTTGACAACCGAACAGACTCCGACCACTCAGCCGGTTTTGACAGCAAAGCCGGTTTTAAAAGCAAGGAAGGTTCAATTCTGGACGGCGCTGCGTCACCTGCTGCGCTTTCAGCTCAAACTTGCGCTGGACGCCATCAGGGATGTCGTGATGAGTCCGGTCAGCATCCTCTGCTTCCTGCTTGACGTGATACTTCGCCCTGACGAGGCAGACAGTTTTCATCGCAAGATGATCCTGCTGGGCAGGAAAACGGATCGCCGCATCAACCTGTTTGGCGGGCATCGTCGGGAGGGAAAGGCTGCCCAGCCTTCGGAGCAACATCCCTCATAGCCACGCAAATGTAATCCCTTCCGCTACTCTGATCGTATGAAGCAGGCAAATTCGAAATCACGAGGTGGTGGCCAATGTCTGCATTACGCGTCTATTACGATGGGCTGTGTCCGTTGTGTACCAGCGAAATCAATCACATCAAACGTCTCGACACGCAGGGTTTGGTGGAGATGCAGGACATCAACGCCGAGGACTTTGAACAACGCTTCCCGCACATCGATCGCGTGCAGGCTGACCGAATCCTGCATGGTGAGCTTCCGGATGGTCGCATCCTCCTGGGTCTGGATGTGACCTGCATGGCATGGTCACTGGTTGGCAAGGGCCACTGGTTTGCGTTCATGCGCTGGCCGTTGATCAAACCCATCGCCGACCGAGTCTACCTCTATTTCGCGAGGCACCGACATCGCATCTCGGGATGGTTCGGACGCCCACCCGCCTGCGACGATCGCTGTCAGACCAAACTCTAAAATTTTGCCGGAGAATACTCATGAATTCTGAACTTGATTCAGGTGGCTACAACCTTGCCGGACACAAAGCGCTGGTGATCGGCGCGGGCAGTGCCATTGCCAGGGCGTTGATCAGCGCCTTGGGGCAGCAGCATACCGTTGATCACATTGTCGCGGTGAGCCGCTCTACGTCAGAGTCGGCGTCCGACCCTGAGGTCGTTGGCAGCGTTCCCGTGAGCCATATAACCTGCGACTATTCCAGCGCGGCGATCAGCGAAGTGGCCGCGCAATTGAGTAGGCCGTTCAGCCATGTCTTCATCTGCACAGGCGTATTGCACAGTGATCACATCAAACCCGAAAAACGGCTGGAGGATATAGCCGAGGCACCGATGGCAGAGCTGCTGCGCATCAACAGCATCCTCCCGGCGATCTGGCTGCAAGCCTTGTTGCCGGCAATCAAGAATTCACCGCGCTGTGTATTCACGGTGTTCAGCGCGCGCGTTGGCAGCATCAGCGATAATCGCAAGGGAGGCTGGTACAGTTACCGGGCATCCAAAGCCGCACTCAACATGATCATCAAGACCGCCGCCATCGAGTACGCGCGTCGTGCGCCCGGCGTCAAACTACTCGCATTTCATCCGGGCACAGTCGATACCGATCTGTCTCGGCCATTCCATAAAAGCGTGCCGGCCGAAAAATTGTTCAGCCCTGACTTTGTGGCGCAGCAACTGCTGTCGATCACTGCGGCACTGCCAGTCGATGGCGAGGCGTCTTATCTGGACTGGGCAGGCGAGACAATTACCTGGTAACCATTTTCTTTTCACGAAGACATTTTTTGCGAGCGATATGATGAAAAACTTCCTGATCCTCTTGGTCGTCCTGATGCTAGCCGGTTGCACCGGGGCGCCGCCCGGCGGTCTGCAAATTGTTCAGAACTTTGACCTGCAGCGCTATCAGGGCGATTGGTTTGAAATTGCCAGACTCGATCACCGTTTTGAGCGCGGCCTGTCACAGGTCAGCGCGAACTACACGGTTCAGGAAGACAATAGTGTGCGGGTGACAAACCGAGGGTTTAATGAAAATTCTCAGGAGTGGGAGGAAGCCATCGGCAAGGCAAAGTTTGTGGCGGCGCCTGATCAGGGCGCATTGAAGGTCTCCTTCTTCGGCCCTTTTTACGGGGCTTACAACATCGTGGCGCTCGATCAGGAAAACTACCAATGGGTGATGGTGACAGGGCCGTCCTATGACTATCTTTGGATTCTTGCGCGGCAGCCTACGCTTGACGCTGTGGTGTATGGCAGGCTTGTGGAGATTGCGGCCAATGCAGGATTTGCGGTGGATGAGCTCATTGTGGTTGAACATTCGCCGGGTGGGTGAGAACCTTCTTGCGCTGGCGCGTTGCGAGTGGATGCACGGCAGAATCGCGTAGTCGGATTTTAAGAGGTAAAAGTATCTAGACGAGTTTGTTGGACTTTGCAATGGTGCCCAGGAGAGGACTTGAACCTCCACGACCTTTCGATCACCAGCACCTGAAGCTGGCGTGTCTACCAATTCCACCACCTGGGCAGGAGGGGATAATGCAGGCGCGCACTTTAGCCAGAAGCTTCCGGGCTGTCAATTCCCCAAAACAGATTTGTTTAACTAAAGGCTGACCGACCTGTGTATACTGCCGTCCACAACTCCCCCAATTTTGGCAGGTTATGACTAAGAAAAGAGAAGAACCCTCAGCTGTTGCAGACCCCTTCGCAAGTCGGGAAGCGGAAAATTACGAAAATCCGATTCCCAGTCGTGAATACATCCTCGAATACATGGAAAAATCCGGTGAGCCTGTGAGCTACCCGATGCTCTGCGAGCATCTCGGGCTGGAATCCTATGAGCAGACCGAAGCGCTGCGTCGCCGCCTGATCGCCATGGCGCGGGACGGGCAGCTGATCAGCAACCGGCGTGGAGTCTACGGACTCGTCAATCGCATGGAGCTGACCAAGGGGCGCGTGCAGGGCAATAAAGATGGCTACGGCTTCTTCATTCCGGTGGACGGTTCCGGGGATCTGGTGCTGCCTTCGTCCGAGATGCAGAAAGTGTTCGACGGTGACATCGTGCTGGCGCGGGTCTCCGGTGTCGATCGCCGCGGTCGCAAGGAAGGCATGATCGTCGAGGTGCTGGAGCGTCGCAGCTCGCACATCGTCGGGCGTTATTACTGGGAGCAGGGCTTTGGTGTGGTGGTGCCTGACAACCGGCGCAACAGTCAGGAAATCATGATTCCCGAGAAGGAGAATCGTGGCGCGCAGGACGGTCAGTTCGTAGTGGCCGAGATCACCGCGTATCCGACTCAGCGCCGCAAGGCCGTGGGCACCGTCGTCGAGATTCTCGGCGATCACATGAAGCCCGGCATGGAGATCGAAGTGGCGGTTCGCAGCCACGATATCCCTTACAAGTGGCCGCGCGAGGTGCTCGACGAGGTCAAGCGCTTCTCGACAGAGGTGCATGAATCCGAGTCTTCCCAGCGCGTCGATCTGCGCCATCTGCCCTTCGTCACCATCGACGGTGAGGATGCCAAGGATTTCGACGACGCGGTGTATTGCGAGCAGGAAGCCCTCGGGGCGTGTCGTCTGTATGTGGCGATTGCCGACGTCTCTCATTATGTGTCCGTGAATTCGGCGCTGGATGTCGAGGCCCAGAATCGCGGCAACTCTGTTTATTTCCCCGGTCATGTGATTCCGATGTTGCCCGAGGCGCTCTCCAACGGATTGTGCTCGCTCAAACCGGAAGTCGACCGCCTGGTCATGGTCTGCGAGATGCAGATGAACAAGCAGGGACAGGTGCTCGATTACACATTTTATGAAGGTGTCATTCACTCGCATGCGCGGATGACTTACACCGAAGTGTCCGACATCCTCGAAGAGCCGACAACGCCCGTGCGCGAGAAATCCCGTGCCAGGCTGCGCAAGAAATATGAAGCGCTGGTGCCTGCACTGGAGACGCTGTACGTCATCTACAAGAAGCTGTCGAAGCTGCGGCAGCAGGCCGGGGCGCTGGATTTCATCAGCACCGAGACGCGCATCGTGTTTGGTGAGACGCGCAAGATTGCCGAGATCGTGCCCGTGGTCCGCAACGATGCGCACAGGCTGATCGAGGAATGCATGCTGGCCGCCAACGTCTGCACCGCGAAGTTCCTGGCCGAGTCTTCCTTGCCAGTGCTCTATCGTGTGCATGATGGTCCGAACATGGACAAGCTGGAGAATCTCAAGGCCTTCCTGAAAGAGATGGGCATCGTGCTGACGCGCTCCGCCAAGCCGGAGCCGAAGGACTATCAGCGCGTGCTGCTCAAGATTGCGGACCGTCCCGACGCACATCTGATCCAGACGGTGTTGATTCGTTCGCTGTTGCAGGCTGTCTATCAGCCCGAGAACATCGGCCACTTCGGGCTGGGCTTTGCGGCCTATACCCATTTCACCTCGCCCATCCGCCGCTATCCGGACCTGCTGGTGCATCGTGCTTTGCGCTTCCTGATCCGCAGCAAGGCGCAGGCGGCGCATGTGCGCAAGGTCACTGGCGTGGAGCCAGTCTCTCGCAAGGAGATCTATCCCTATGATCTCAAGGATATGCAGAGCTTTGGCGAGACCTGCTCGATGTCGGAGCGCCGTGCCGATGCGGCCAGCTATGACGTGATCGATTGGCTCAAGTGTGAATACATCAAGGATCGTGTCGGCGACGAGTTCCCGGGCACGGTCAGCAGCGTGACGGGTTTTGGTCTGTTCGTGGAGCTGCGTGACATTTATGTCGAAGGGTTGGTGCATATCACTGCCCTGAAGAACGATTACTATCAGTTCGATCCTGTCCGGCATCTGCTGCGCGGCGAGCGCAGCGGAGTCAGTTATCACCTCGGCGACCCGGTGCGTGTGAAGGTCGTGCGCGTCGATCTGGATGATCGCAAGATCGATCTGGTGATGATGGATGGTTCCGGTGACAAGCCTGAGGGCGGGTCTTCTCAGCCAGGCGGGCGTGAGCACAAATCTTCTGCCGGCAAAGACAAGGGCAAAGGCAAGAGCGGCAAGGCTGGCAAGAAGGTCGCGCCTGCTACCGTCAAGCCCGGAGAAGTTGCAGCGCCTAAGAAGAAGCGTTCGCGCAAGTCCGGTGCAGCCGGTGGCAAGAACAAGGGCAAGCGCCGCGCGGTTGCGAAATCGCCAGCGGGTGATGCCGGTGGCGCAGGCCAGAGCTAGCCGAGGCCAGCTCACGGACAGCGTACGTACAGCTTAGAGACAGGACAGAGAATTGAGCAGCAAAGACTGGGTCTACGGGATTCACACCGTGAGTGAGCTGTTGCGTCAGCATCCCGAGGATGTCCTCGAGTTGCTGATCCAGCAGGATCGTGAAGACAAGCGCATCAACGAGTTGAAGGGGCTCGCGGCGGCGGCTGGCGTGAGCTGGCAGGGGCTGGATCGCAAGGACTTGGACAAGCGTCTGCGTAACCTGCAGCCCGGGGCGGTACATCAGGGTGTGATCGCCCTGTGTCGTCTCGGCGGCACGGTGCTCGATGAGCGCGGTCTGGCGAAGCTGCTCGACTCACTCACGCATCCGCCACTGATACTGGTGCTGGATGAGGTCACCGATCCTCATAATCTGGGCGCCTGTCTGCGCACCGCCGATGCCGCTGGTGTCGATGCGGTGATCGTCCCGAAAGATCGTTCCGCGCCGCTGAACATGACGGCGCGCAAGGTTGCCTGCGGCGCTGCGGACACCATCGCCTTTGCCGAAGTGACCAATCTCAGTCGCACGCTCGGTGAGCTGAAGGAGCGCGGCATCTGGATCGCCGGAGCGGCGGGAGAGGCTGAAGACAGCCTCTATGCCATGGACTTCAGGCAACCCATCGCCATTGTCATGGGCTCTGAAGGCAAGGGCCTGCGACGTCTGACTCGCGAGCACTGTGACTATCTGATGTCGATCCCCATGGCTGGCGCGCTGAGCAGCCTCAACGTATCGGTCGCGACCGGCCTGTGCCTGTTTGAGGCAGTGCGGCAGCGTGTGGGAGCGAGCTCTGCTCGCGATTCTTGAAAGACGCACAAAACCAATCGCGGGCAGGCCCGCTCCCACAAGGGGCGGAGAGGCGGCCGAAAAACAGATTGCATGTTCAGCAGGGCTTCTCTAGAATGCCCGCTCCTTAATTTCGGGGAACTGTCTGCGGACCAAACCCCTTAACTCCTTGCCTTACTGCACAGCGGTCTCTCAAACCGCTGCTCGTCGGAAGGCTACAAACCGAAAGGAGTCTCTATGAGACACTACGAAGTCGTTTTTTTGGTGCACCCGGATCAAACTGATCAGGTGCCCGTGATGGTCGAGCGTTACACCCAGATGATCAAGGACAGCGGCGGAGCAATCCACCGTCTTGAAGACTGGGGCCGTCGTCAGCTCGCCTATCCAATCAACAAAATCCACAAAGCTCACTACATCCTCATGAACATCGAGTGTGGCAGTGCAGTGCTGGAAGAAATCGTCACCTTGTTCCGCTACAACGATGCGATTCTGCGTAACCTCGTTATGAAGATGAGCGGTCCCGTCACTGAAGAATCTCTGATTCTGAAGGGCGAGCGTGAGAGCCGTGAGCGTCGTCAGCGCGCCGAACAGAAGCGCAAGCTGGAAGAAGATGCGGCTGCCCGTGAGGCAGAAACTGAAGAAGCTGGCGAAGACTTCGACGGCTTTGATGATGCGGACGATCTGGATGCGGATGACTCCAAGGAGTAATCCCGGTCTACCATCAAGGAAGACCAGTCATCGCCTCGTTTCAGACGATTTTAAACAGTCATAGCAATATTAGTTGAAAGGATAGTAACCATGTCTCGATTTTTCAGAAGGCGTAAATTCTGCAAATTTACAGCTGAAGGCACCATAGAGATCGATTACAAAGATATCGAAACTCTGAAGGCCTACGTGTCCGAAACCGGCAAGATCGTGCCGAGCCGCATCACTGGTACCAAAGCCCGTTATCAGCGTCAGCTGGCGACTGCGGTGAAGCGTGCCCGTCATCTGGCGCTGATTCCGTACACTGACAGCCATACTGCCTGATCCCGTTAAAAGGACTTCGGAATGAGGTCTCTCGCAGAGTTCGCAATGGCAGGGCGCCGTCAGGCCATCCTTGCCGCGATGCTTCTCGGAGTTCTCCCGGTAGTCAACTTTCTGAGTGCACCCGTGGTGGCGCTGGTTTGCCTGCGTCACGGCCGCACGGAAGGAATGATTGTACTGGCCTGGGCCGTACTGCCCGCCTTAGGTTGGGCAGTGCTCGGGGATGTGATTCCCCTGCTGTTGCTGATCGGAATTACGGTGCTCGCGAATGTGTTGCGTGCCACGAACTCCTGGGAAGTGACACTGCTCAGTGCCATTGGTGTTGGTATCGGAGCTTTGCTAGGGCTGTACCTGAAACCCGACTTTTTGCTGCTGATGCAGCAACAGTTGGAGCTGGTGCTGAGCAGTCCTGATCTGCAAGGGCAAGTGACAGCAGTGCCGCCCGAACAGATGCTGCAATTGCTGCAGGCGTTCTTTGGCACGATGCTGATGTTCCTGGCTCTGGTGCTGCTGATGCTGGCGAGAAGCTGGCAGGCAAAGCTCTACAACCCTGGTGGTTTTCGCGACGAGTTCCACCGGTTGCGACTGAATTGGAAGACGGCCGCAGGATTGCTCTTGATGTTTACGCTGGCGGGCCTCGGCACGCCGGTTTTGCAGCCGCTGACGCTGTTCTTCGTGTTACCGCTGTTGTTTGCCGGTGTGGCTCTGATCCACGGCATCGCAGGGTTGAAGAGGTGGCCGGGGGCTGTGCTGGTAATTTTTTATGTGGCGCTACTGAGTCCGATCATGACGCAGATACTGGTGCTGGCCGCTATCACGGACAGCTGGTACGACTTCAGATCGCGCCTCAGGCCGAAGGATTGATGCCTTCGCGCAGGGCGTGAAACGATCGACTCAAGTCTATAAGCAAGATTTAACGAGGAAACGACAATGAACGTAATTCTGTTGGAAAAAATAGGCAAGCTGGGTGCTGTGGGCGACACGGCGGCGGTCAAGGCAGGTTACGCACGTAACTTCCTGTTCCCCACTGGTAAGGCAATTCCTGCCACCAGAACCAACCTGGAAAATTTTGAAGCACGTCGTGCCGAGCTGCTCGCCGCTCACAACGAGAAAGTAGCCGTTGCTCAGGGCCGTGCAGACAAGTTGAAAGATCTGCGTGTCGTCATCGCGGTAAACGCCGGTGAAGAAGGCAGACTGTTCGGTTCCATCGGTACTCGCGACATCGCCGATGCGGTGACTGCGGCTGGCGTGGAAGTGGGCAAGTCTGAAGTACGTCTGCCACACGGCGCGCTGCGCGAAGTGGGCGAGTACGTGATCAGCATCGACCTGGGTCACGAAGTCGAACAAGGCATCACACTGGCCATCGTTCCGGCTTAAGTGGTGACTGCTGGAGTCCGTCGCACAACGCGGTTTTGCCGGTTGTTGGATGGCACTCAATAGTAGACAATGAGGCGCTGTTACTCTCGGAGTGACAGCGCCTTTTTATTTCCGCAGCAGCGCAAGAAGACCCCATGTCCGAACTTTTTGAAAAGAGCCGCAAGCCCCTCGATGGCGGCACGCTCACCTCATTGAAGGTCCCCCCGCATTCGGTCGAAGCCGAACAAGCCGTGCTCGGCGGTCTCATGCTCGACAACACGGTGTGGGACACGGTCTCTGAAAAGCTCATCGAAGAAGACTTCTACCGGCACGAGCATCAGCTGATTTTCCGCGTCATGTACGCACAGACAGAGTCCAACCGACCGCTGGACGTGGTGACACTGGTCGAGGCGCTGGACAGTCTCGGCGAGCTCAATAGCGCCGGCGGGCTGGATTACCTCAGTGACCTTGCGAGCAACGCGCGTGGCTCTGCCAACATCGGCACCTATGCGGACATCATCGCCGAGCGCGCCAAGCTGCGAAAGCTGATCAAGGTCGCCTACGAGATCGCCGAGAGTGGATATAACCCGGCAGGTCAGAAGGCCGACGACGTGCTCGATGTGGCCGAGCAGAAAGTCTTCCAGATTGCCGATGATCGCCCCAAAGACGGTGGTCCTCAGGCGATCAATCCGCTGCTGCAGGCTGCTGTGGGGCGCATCGATGAACTGTTCCGCTCCGACGGTGCGCTCACGGGCCTGCCCACAGGCTACAAAGATCTGGACGAGAAGACCTCCGGGCTGCAGAAATCCGATCTGATCATCGTGGCGGGGCGGCCCTCCATGGGCAAGACGTCCTTCGCGATGAACCTGGCCGAGAACGCCTTGTTGCTCGCCAACAAGCCCGTGCTCGTGTTCAGTCTGGAGATGCCGGCCGAGAGCCTGATCTTCCGTATGCTCAGCTCCATCGGCCGTATCGACCAGAAGCGTTTGCGTACCGGCAAGCTGGAGGAAGAGGATTGGCCCAAGCTGACTGCAGCGGTCAGCAAACTCAAGGACAAACCCCTGTTGATAGACGACAGCGTCGGCCTCAGCCCCATGGAGATGCGCTCGCGAGCGCGCCGCGTGGTGCGTGAATACGGTCAGCTCGGGCTGGTGGTGGTTGACTACCTGCAGCTGATGCAGATCAAAGGCTTCGGCGACAACCGCGTCGGTGAAATCTCCGAGATCTCGCGCTCGCTCAAGACCATGGCGCGTGAATTCGAGTGTCCGGTGATCGCGCTCTCGCAGCTCAACCGCAGCCTGGAGCAACGGCCCAACAAACGCCCGGTCATGTCAGACTTGCGCGAGTCCGGTGCGATCGAGCAGGACGCCGATATCATTGCCTTCGTCTATCGTGACGAGGTGTACAACGAAGATACGCCAGAGAAAGGCGTGGCCGAGATCATCATCGGCAAACAGCGTAACGGGCCAATTGGCACAGTCAAACTCGGGTTCATGGGACAGTACACCCGCTTCGAGAATCTCGCACGACAGGATTACGATGACAGTTATATGCACGGAAGCTGAAGCGCAGCGTCGGTCGGCCTCTCATGCTCGCGCATGGGCGACGATCGACCTGCAGGCGCTGCGCGCCAATCTCTCGCTCGTTCGCACCACTAATCCCAATTGCTCGCTGGTGGTCGTCGTCAAGGCCAACGCCTATGGCCACGGTCTGATCGCTGTCGCCAGTGCCTTGCGCTCGCAACTGCGGGGGCGTGACTGCTTTGGTGTCGCGACGCTTGACGAGGCACTGACGCTGCGGCGCGCGGGCATCACCGAGCCTGTTCTGCTGCTGGAAGGTTTTGTCACCACAGCAGAACTTGAACTCATCGTTCAACACGGTTTTCATTTCGTTGTGCACGCGCTTTACCAGGTGGAAATTCTGCAGGCGTATTGCGAGAGCGGGAAAGATATCGCACCACTCACTCTCTGGTTGAAGCTCGATACCGGCATGCACCGGCTCGGCTTGAGCGAGACGGACTTCGATGCGGCCTGGAAGGCATTGCACGGCAGTCCGCATGTCGACAAGATAGTGGTCATGTCACACTTTGCCTGTGCTGATGATCCGCACAGCCCCGTCACCGAGCGCCAGATGGCCTCTTTACAGCGGTCGCTGTCTCACGCAGGCGTCGCCGAGGGTGATTGCGAGTTGAGCCTCGCCGCTTCCTCTGCAATTCTCATCTGGCCGCAGACGCATTTCCATTGGCTGCGTCCTGGCATCATGCTTTACGGCGGCTCTGCGATTGTGGGTGAAAACGGGATTGATCGTGGATTGTTGCCTGTGATGACGCTGCGCTCGCGCATTATTTCCATCAAGACGGTGGTGGCGGGAGAGATCATCGGCTACGGCGCCACCTATGTCTGCGAGCGAGAGCATCGCCTCGCCGTGGTCTCCATCGGCTATGGCGAT
>JBBTKA010000044.1:0-12152 GCA_038059145.1 Pseudomonadota bacterium | reverse complement strand
GAGCTGTCGAAGGTCTCGCGAATGATGTCCCGGCACCCAGCGGCATAGAGGTCATAGACGTGGTCACGATCCACGGCACGGGCGATGACATGCAGATGCGGATAGGTGTTGACCGCGTATTCCGTCAGCGCGGTAATCTGTTCTTTGTCATCGATCGCGATGATGAAGACGCTGGCCTCGTCAATGCCTGCCGCATGCAACAGGTCAGGGCGCGTTGCGTCGCCGTAGTAGACCTTCACGTTATAGGCGCGCAGCATTTCCAGCTGCGCGGAGCTGTAGTCAATCACCGTGGTCTCGAATCCGGAACCGCGCAATAGTCTGTTGGCAATCCCACCCACACGGCCGTGCCCGGCGATGATGACCTTGCACTTTTGCTCGATCTTGTCGGCTTCGCGTGTACTTCTCGAATCGAAGCGTGGTGCGATCACCCGGTCATGAATGATAAACAGCAACGGCGTCAGCAGCATGGACAGCGCGACGATAAGCAGCAGTTGATCGGCAATCACAGCGGGAATGACGGCAATGCCGACAGTGAATGAGAGCAGCACGAAACCAAACTCACCGGCCTGTGCCAGGCCCAGCGCGAGCAGCCAGCGATCCGCACCCTTGACTCCGAACAAACGACCCAGAATCAGCAGCACACCGACCTTCGCGACAATCAGGCCAAGAGTGAGTGTGATGATGGGGCCGATGTTGCCGAGCAGAAGTTGAAAATCAATCCCGGCGCCTACGGTCATGAAGAACAGCCCGAGCAACAGGCCTTTGAAAGGATCGATATCCGATTCCAGCTCGTGGCGATATTCGCTGTTGGCCAGAACGACGCCCGCGAGAAAGGTTCCCAGCGCGGGTGACAGCCCGACCAGCGACATCAGCAGCGCGATGCCGATGACGATCAGCAGCGCGGTGGCCGTGAACAGCTCCCGTAAACGCGCGAAGGCAATGAAGCGAAACAGTGGTGCAGTGAGGCGATTGCCGCCAATCACCACGACGGCGATCGCTGCGATGGTCGCCAGCGCGGTTTGCCAGCCATTCAGATTGGCCACCAGACTGAGACTGCTGCCGTGTGCGGCCGCCTCTTCATGCCCGGCCACCAACCCCGTGTCGGGCAGCCCGGTGTCGAGCAAGCTGGGCATAGCCAGCAATGGCAGAAGCGCCAGCATCGGAATGACAGCGATGTCCTGAAACAGCAGCACAGAAAAACTCGACTGTCCGCCATCGGATTTCATCAAGCCTTTTTCGTTGAGTGTTTGCAGCACAATGGCCGTAGAGGAGAGTGACAGTACCAGCCCTGTCGCCAGGGCGATGGACCAGCCGATGCCGAGCAGCATGGCAACGCCCATCACCACGCCCGTCGTCAGTGCAATCTGCAGACCACCGAGCCCGAGCAGTCGCGCACGCATCTGCCAGAGCAACTGCGGCTCCAGTTCGAGGCCGACCAGAAACAGCATCATCACGACACCGAATTCCGCGAAATGCTGCAGTGAGGTGACATCGACTTCGAGCAGCGCCAACAGCGGGCTGATGGCGATTCCTGCGATCAGGTAACCCAGCACCGAGCCCAGTTTGAAACGTGATGCAATGGGGACAGCGATGACCCCGGCAGACAGGAAGATGAAGATGAGGAAAAGATAGTCGGTCATCTGGCGTTTCCTGTCGTGCCAAGGTGATTGAGGATCGCCGGGCGCTTACTCCGGCTTTCTGAACTTCAACGTCATGCGGTCACTCTCGCCGATCGCCAGGTACTTCTCCTTGTCCTGGTCACCCATGCGCAGTGTGGGGGGCAGGGTCCACACGCCTTCCGGATAGTCTTTGGTGTCCAGCGGGTTCGCGTTGATCTCGGAGGAGGCGACGAACTCGAAGCCTGCCTCGGTGGCCAGCTGGGTGACGTACTCCTCGGAGACATAGCCAGTGGTCTGCATGAATTCCATGCTGCTGCCCGCAGGAGCCCGGTGCTCGGATACGCCGAGGATCCCGCCCGGTTTGAGCGCAGTGTAGAAGGCCGCGAAATGCGCCTTCTGCGTACCAGCCATGACCCAGTTATGGACATTGCGGAATGTCAGCGCGAGGTCAGCCGAGCCGGGCGGTGCGATGGCTGTCTCGCTGGGCGGGTACAGATGAGTGATGATGGTTTCGCCGTAGATTTCCGGGTTGCCAGCCACTCTGTCGCGGAACTGCTGCAGCATCGGTGGCTGGTAAGAGAGCTGCGAATTCGGGGAGAAATGCGCGGCGTAGTAAGTCCCGTTGCCCTTCAGGAACGGGGCGAGAATTTCCGAATACCAACCACCGCCTGGCAGGATCTCGATCACGGTCATGCCGGATTTCAGTCCGAAGAAGTCGAGGGTCTCCACGGGATGTCTTGCAGCGTTGCGGGCGATATTGTCGGCCGAACGGTGGGCCCCTTCACTGATTTCGCGCAGGCGCTGGAGGTCGTCTGCCATCACGGCCGTGCTGGCCAGCGTTGCTGTAATCATGGTGGTGGCAAAGAGCGCGGCCACTGTCATTCGTTTGATGAACATCATTCACTCCTCAGTGTTGTTCAGAATAGGCTGTTTGAGGATAGCAGTTGCTGCCGGGCAAGTCTTGCGATGGCGAGCGGCAGCCGCTGCCGCTTGAGGTAATATGGCGGCCTGTCCGCGGAGGCCATCGATGACCCACACACTGCCCGTTCCACAGCCTGTTCAGCTTCAAGTAGCCGTGGTCGGCGCTGGCATTGCCGGTCTGGCGTGTGCGCAGGCGCTTGTCGCTGCCGGAGCGCTCGTGCAGGTGTTTGAAAAGAGTCGAGGCGTGTCCGGTCGCATGAGCACGCGACGGGGCGAGGGCTGGCAGTGCGATCACGGGGCACAGTATTTCACCGCTCGTGAACCGGCGTTTCGCGCCGAAGTGCAGCGTTGGATCGATGCCGACGCGGCTGCCCTGTGGACACCAGAAGTGCGTGTCTACGACACAGCAGAGGCTGGTCGCTTTACCTCACACTCAAGCCGCGTGGAGCGCTTCGTCGGCACACCGGGAATGACGGCGCCAGGGCGCCTGCTTGCAGCGAGTCTCCGCGTGCATTGCAACGCCACTGTGGATTCCCTTCAGCGCACGCATGACCGCTGGTTGCTGCACACTGTTGAGGGCGGGATTCATGAAACATCCTTCGACATCGTGCTGCTGGCCATGCCAGCACCACAGGCTGCCATGCTGCTGCGCTCAGTGGACACGCCCCTGCTGGCGCGCGCGCAGAACGTGCAGATGCGCGCCGCCTGGGCGCTGATGTTGCAGCTCGATGCCGCGCACGCTGCCGACGCTGCTTTTGTGAATATCGGACCACTGCGCTGGGTGGCACGCGACACCAGCAAGCCCGAGCGTGCAGGCAAGCAGATATGGCTCTTACACGCGACACCGGAGTGGAGCGAGACGCATCTTGAGGCGCCGAATGAAGAGGTCGCCGCTGCGTTGCTGGCGGCCTTTGCGGAGTTGGGGCTGGTCAACGTGCCGGCTGAGGCTGTTCGCGCGAGCACGGACTGGACGCTGCATCGCTGGTGCTATGCCCACACGCAACAGCCTCTCGATAGCGGCTGCGCATGGGATGCGGACGCTCGGCTGGGCCTGTGCGGAGACTGGTTGCTGGATGGCAAGGTAGAAGGTGCATGGCGCAGCGGTCGTCTCCTTGCTGAAGTCGTTGCCGCCGAGCTTTAGCCTTTCATCGGCAGTGCATGTCAGTGGCAATGCAGGTCATTGCGAGCGCAGGCCCGGGATCAACACCGCCGTTGTCTTTTTGTAGTCGATATAGTCTGCATCCTGCCCCCACTTCTCCTCCGCGCGTGCCTCCAGCAATGGAATCCCGCTGATGCGGGCAATGAGGAGGATCACGAACACTGGCGAAAGAAGTGTCAGATATTGCCAGCCGTGCAGCACCGGTGCGGCAACCAGCGCGACTCCCACCCACAGCACCATTTCGCCAAGGTAGTTCGGATGGCGCGACCACGCCCAGACGCCGGAGCGGATGAAGCGCTCGGCATTGGCGGGGTCACGTCGAAACGCACTCTTCTGGCGATCTGCCACCACTTCCAGTGCGAAGCCCGCCAGCCACAGGGCGAAGCCTGCCCAGGCCAGCCAGTCCAGAGCCACGACTCTACCGGAGGTGATTGCGGCCAAAGCGGCAGCGAGTGTCATCAGCACCCACAAGCCGCCAAGCGTCCAGGTGAACAGGAAGCGCCAGAAGCGCGTCTTCATCTCATTGAAGCGGCGATCCTGCCCGGTGCGCTTGACGCGCAGAAACAGGAAGCTGCCCAACCGCACCGCCCAGATCAGCACCATGCCTGAGAGCAGAAGGGCGCGGGGATCGTTCCCTGTAGTGGTGCCCGCCAGCCAATTCGCCAGCAGCACCGTCGCGATAAAGGACAGCGACCCGGTGAGGTCGAAGTAATGTTCTGTCTGGCCTATAAAGGACGGCACGAAGACCAGCCAATGCAGTACAAACCCGACCATGCCGCAAACGACAAACAGCGGCAGTGGCCCTGCTTGCAGACCTCCGTCACTGCCCGCCAGCCCCACGAGGCCTGCGATGATCAAGCAAATGGCGATGCCGATGAGGCCGCGTTGATAGTCCTGGGGTCGCGAATCATTCATGGTGTGGGTCCTTGTTGTCCCGGAGCCGCGCTCACGGGAATCATCACTTCATTTCTACGCAGAAAGGGCGGCATGAAAGGTGGATTGTAGGCCGCACTCACCATGTCCCCTACCGCCCGGATTCCAGCCTTTTCCAATGCGGCCGTCAAGACGGCTTGCTGCTTGCGCTGGTTCTCGTCGGTCCACCTGCCCGAATAGCGGTTGACCGCCATCAACTGGCCGGGAATCTCCCGAATGGCAACGAGCGGGTTGCTCGGCGTAGGGACGGTTTCCAGCGTGAACTCGCCAGGGACAATAAACGCGACTGACCAACCTGCAGCGGTTTGCTGTTGCTGCACGGGGGCTGTCATCGCAATCTTCTGGCTGACTTCTGTCTGGCGCACCGGCGCAGTCATGGCGATCTTCGCCTGCACAGTGTTATCGCCGGTGATGTAGTCGAAGAGTCTCCGAAAGCCGATGTTCGCGGCGTCATTGCGATCTGCCGTCGATTCGACAATGGTTTCTGCGACCAGATAAGGCTCGTACTGGCGATACTCGATGTCATCGACGGTGGCAACAATCTGGTATTTTGGTTCTTCAATGGCCATGGCATGGGCTGCAAACAGGAGCGTTAATAGAAACAGCGGTAAGAGTTTTTTCAGTTCGGATTTCACGTGGACGGATTCCCGGAGGCTATCGCAGGCAATATGCGTTGCTGCCCGTTTTTACGCTGGGTGATTGGTTTTGGATTGGAGCATCAACAGCGTCAATCAATTCTGGAAATAATATCCAGCGGTAATCGAGCAACTATCGAGCAAGTCTCGGGTCGGGATAGAACGGCACCTGCCTCGCCTGGGAGACGATGCTTCGATACTCAGGGTGAGCGATCTTCAGCAGGTAGTTCATCTCGCGTGGAACGATAGTGCTTTGGACGGCGAGTGCCATTTCGAGTGACGCAGACTTCAGCCAATTGTCTCCAAGGACTGCGGTTGACGGTGGAGAAAGAGGCTGATTCCAGTCAGATGGGAGCTTGCCTTCGGGTATCACCGCTATCAGGTTTTCGGGTATCTGCAGTTCGAAAACTGTGTAGTACCGCAGCAAAGAGGCGTCCTGCAAATGCACCAGTATTTCCAGCAAAGCCAAAGATTCCGATGCCGAGGTGTAGACGCAGGGGACGCCTTTGCTGTTCCAGCGGCCGCCAGTAATCCTGGCGCCGTCACCGTCAAAAGCCGCGGCAGCCCACTTGGTCTTGACCATGCGATAGACGTTGACGGTCTTCATGCAATGACGCCGTGCTCCAACTGGCTGATCAGATCGAGCACGGCCCTTGATTCGACTGATGTCCCCATCATCTGAGCGGGGGTTCGATTACCCAGCCCCGGCGCTGGCTTCTCCAGCCACTGCATGGCAGCGTGCCGGTCGCCCTCAAAAAGCCCAATTGCCGCGTCCACGATCTGCGTCAATCTGAAAAGGCGATCACTTTCATCAGTACTGAAGTGACCCGATTTCGCGCGTCGGCTCAACGTGGCTGTTGGCAGCAGCGCATATTGGGCTACCAGCCTCTTTTCCAGACCGCTGGCAGCCGCCAGTTTGTTGTAGACGGAGAAACGGAAGCCTTTGTGCAAAGCCTGGAACAGAGGCTCCCCTCCGGAGGGGATGTCCAAGGCCTTGTACAGGCTTGTTGAATACAGCGCCTCTGGCTCTGCCACACTTTTGATCTTCGCACCGGATTTGGTCTTCGAAGAGGTTGCATTTTTTGGTTCTGACATGGCTATCACCTGATAAGCATTCTGTGTATCAGATGATAGTCTTGGTATTGGTTATGTTCAATAGAGACTAAAGCCTGATTCCAGTCACCAGTGACATCCCGCCAACAACGACGCCGCCTCGTCGATAGGCGACTCTGCGATAACCTCCAGGCTCCGCCGCGCAGCGTCCATGTGAAACGCGCCCTGTGCGTCGAGTTCAGCGGCATCCGGCGAATCCGGCGCCGGTGCTCTACGGTGCGCTTCCAGCACACCTAGCATGGCCCGGGCCTGCAGGAAGTCGGCGATGGGCCACTCCAGCGCCATGACGTCCTCCAACAATTGCTCAGCACCGTCCTGCAGGCATTGCCGGCTGCTGTCCGCAATATCCGCAGGAGGATGCTGCAGCGCCCGCGCGTGGCGGATCAATTCCAGATGCTGAAACTGCACGAAGTCGAAGTGCGCCACCTCGCCGGATTCGACTCTGCCGAGCTCGGCCTGCAACTGCGAGAAAGCAGGCATCACGGCGTCCTGCGCGGCGCGGTAGGCCTCGTGGTGGGAGACGGGTGGTCGGAGTGGGGTCGCCGAGGCCGTCGCAGCGCCCTGCATGCGCGCCAGCTGCATGATCTCTCCTTCCAGTTCCAGACCTGCTGGCGGCCCGTTCAGGGCCACCATGAACGCGACGAGGTCCCCGATATCCTCTTCACTCAGCTCCCTGCCCAGCTCGAAACGAGCCATTTCTGCCGTGACGCTCTGCAGCGAATCGAGACTGCCATCGTGCAGGTACGGCTCCGTCACGGCCACGTTGTGCAGGCTGGGCACCTTGACGACGTACAAATCCTGAGGTCGCCCGCTGCGTTCGGCCAGTCCGGCGTCATTGGGGCCGGCCTCGCGGCGGGTGGGGAAATACGGCTGCATCGCCCCCAGCTTCTGATAGGAATTGCCACCTAGATTGATGCCGTTGTGGCAGCTGCTGCAGCCAATCTCCTGAAAGCGCTGCCAGCCGCGCAGCTCCTGTTCTCTAAGAGCGGTATCGTCACCCTGCAGATGCCGCTGGAAAGGCGTGTCGACGACTGCGAAGCTGGTGTGCTCGAAGTGGGCGATGGCATCGGCGAGGTTGTTACTGCTTATACCGTCTGGATAGAGCGCGGAAAATTCCTCCACGTAGCCAGCATCGGCCTGCAATGTGGCCAGCAGCTGCTCCAGAGTATTGGCCATCTCGTGTGGGGTGACGATTGGCATCAGGGCCTGGTCGGCCAGAGTGACGGCGCGGCCATTCCAGAACTGGCGAAAATTGAAAGCGGCATTGAAGGTGGTCAGAGCGTTGACCTTGCCGACCGCATGCGCCACTCCCCTGGGAACAGCTCGCCCGTCGGTGCCGCTGAGGGGGCCGGCATGGCAGATGAAGCATCCGAGGCTGTTATCGGCGGACAGGGCGCGGTCCTGGTAAAGGTCGCTGCCCAGCAGGTATTTGCGAGGGTTGATGTTCTGCAGATCGATGGCGGGGAACGGGCGCGCAACGGAAGTGGCAAGAATGTGACTGGCGCTGGCGCCGATCGGCGCGGGTTCGCCCAGCGCATTCTGAAACGCTCGCCAGGCTGAGTCGGCGGGTTGCTGTGCGTGCAGCGTGGCCGTGCTTGCAAGGCACAAAAGTAGAAGCCCGGCGATCACGCGAGGACCTCTGGCGAGAGCGAAGAGCGATAAGAGGCGTAATAAGAGTCTTGATAAGGGCATGGAGATCATCAACGTAAGCAAGTGTGCAGATCATACCGCCCGCTGTCGCGGATTGGCCACCTCAGAGGAATGTAGCGCTATGCCTTGCAAAAGGGTTGGGCCTTGCAGACACGCCTGAAACAGTTGGGTAGTATGGCGGCAGGGCCTGAAGTGCCTGTCCAACTATATTTTCTGTCACGCGAGGAACCAGAAATGCTGGGTCGAACGATATTGTGGATCTCCGCTCTGGTATTTATCGCATACGGAATTGTCAGTCTCATGTCACCTGCAATTCCAGCGGGATTCGCTGGGCTGGTCATGAGCAATGGTGATGCAGCAGCCGAAATTGGGGCGATGTACGGCGGCCTGCAAACCGGCGTTGGCATTTTCTGCCTGGTGTCAGTTATCAGGCTGGAATATTACCGCGCCGGTCTGCTGCTACTGGTGACGGCGATCGGAGCGTTGGCCTTGGCGCGTCTGTTGTCCTTGCTGATCGGAACGGATACGGTGACGGCCTACACGTGGGGCGCCCTTGCTTACGAGATTGTGACTGCCATTCTGGCGGCCATTGCTCTGGGACAGTCCTCTGGAACTCAAAAAGAACCATGAGCCAACACGAATACATATCGATCGCTATTGCCATCATCCTGGGTCTGGCCATGACCCGTCTGCTCCACACCGTCGCCATTCTCATCCGTGCGCACGATCGCGTGGTGTTCCATTGGGCGCCCGCGATCTGGGCGCTCAGCATCATGATCTACATTCTGCAGTTCTGGTGGGTGGGCTGGGGGTTGCGAGCGGTTGAAGACTGGAGCTTCCAGAATTTCATTGTGCTGGTTTTTGGTTGTACGTTTCTTTACGGAGCAGCTGAGATGGCGTTGGCGGAGCCTGCAGAAGGCACCCTTGATATGCTGCAGCAGAGTCAGCAACTCGGGAGGCTGTCCGCCCTTTCCATGTTGCTGTATTTTCTGGTGGGGCCCTACGTCAATATCGTGATGTACGACAACCCGATCATCCCTTCGGTGATTGTGCCTTTAGCTGGCATTGTCCTGATGCTGCTGACTATTTTCTTTCCGTCTCGCTTCAAGGTGTGGTCGGTGCTGTTTGCATGCTACGCACTGGAAGTGCTTTTTCTGACAGTCTGATTGGCCGGGCATCAACAATACTCCCGGCCGTTCTGATAGCCCATGTTGCTTCAGCCTCGTGGTGTCGCCAGCACGTTGAAGCTGATGCTTACCCTGTCCTGATCACTCATGTTTTCTTCGACGCCGTGTTCCAGCCATCCCGGGAACACATACATCCGTCCCGCTTCAGGCCGCATCTGTATTTCATCTGCGGTGAATTCAGTGGGCCTCTCGACAGGGTAAGTCATCATCCGTGAGGCAATGCGCGGGTCCCGGAAGAAAATGCTGCCGCATTCCGGCGCCTTCAGACTGACGTAGTACACGCCGCTGAAATGACAGTTGGCGTGAAAGTGGATCTTGTTAGAGGCCCCCGGCGGGCTGATATTCACCCAGGCCTGAAGCAGATAGGTGTGATCTTTCCTGAAAAGCAGAGATTCCCCGATGCGTTCACATACCTGCAGAATGCGCAGGCAGATATCCCCGAACTCGGGCAGCTCCTGGAGGTTGTTGGGGCTCTGCCAGCCTTTGACATTGGTGTTATCCACGCCTCTGGGGTCGTCGCTGCGCATGCGATTGGCGAGCTCCAGCAGCTTGGCGTTAAACGCCACGCGGTCGTCAAACAACGTAGTCCATACGAGGCTCGGGAATATCGGTTCGGGAGTGATTTTCAAAAGATGCACCTTATGTTGGTTTAACCTGGCGTCTGCCATTTCAGAATGGCCAGAAAGAGTGGCCAGAAGATATATTTGAATCTACCGTTAGTCCAGTTTCATAATGGCTGCGAGACACCGCCAATGACGGCTTCAACGCCACTCTTGGTAAACACCTTATGCCTTGGCTGCTTATTAAAGAGGACAGAACACATGAACATACGAAAAACTGTGCTTGGCGCGTGGGTCGTGCTGGGTTTGACCGCCATTTCCAGCGTCCCGGTGGTCATTGCTGCTGAGGAAGAGCAGGTCGTGATTGAGGATTTGAGCGTGCCGGAGTTGCGTGCAGAAATTGAAAAGATCCAGGCCGAGTTCTACCGCGTGTTCAACACACTCAATGAAAATGATGATTTTGATGTCGAATGTCAGAGATTCACCCCGACAGGAAGCAATATTCCGCAGCTTGGCTGTGAGCCGAATTTTGTCTCAAAACGCCGTGGTGCGAATGCCAATGATTACAGGCTCGGGACCGATGAATTGATCAGTAACGATGCGCTTATCAAGGAGTTGCAGCCTGAGTTCGAGCAACTTACCGCCTTGATGAACGAGCTTGCTAGCCAGAATGAGTACTTTGGGGAGCTTGGCCAGATATTGCAAATGTTGCGGGGGCGTCTCAACGAACTAAGTCAGTAATGTCATATTGATGAAGAATATTTTTCCCGCCACAGCTGTGGGCGTTCTTATTTATTCAATTAAAATCAATAAGATGGAAATTTAATCTCGCATTCTGTGCGGCCCAGAATGGCCCGATGTTCTGAACAATTGTTACAAACCATTGCAATTTCTCCTCTTGTGAGACAGTATCCAATCGTTCCATTTGCATAGTTAGATCTGGCTTTGGCGTTGGTTACAAAATATCCATTTTCTCTGACTCGACCTCATCGCCCGTATTTGCTCGACAAGCCTTAGAAAACAAAAATAACCCAGGAGTGTTATATGCGATTCAATATCCCCCACAGACGTCGGCTGTTGTGTACAGCTGTTTCCATTTCACTGCTTCAGTTAGCCAACCAAAGCTTTGCCCAGGCCCCGGCCGCGGCCGATCCCGAAGTCGAAGAAGTTGTTGTTACCGGTTCCTACATCCGTCGCTCTGAAGGCTTTCAGGCGGCTTCCTCGGTCACCCAGCTGAACGCTGACGACCTGGCCGATCAAGGCACCATGAACCTCGGCGAAGTCATCCAGAACATGTCGTTCGTGGGCGGTCCTTCTGCTTCTACTACCAACACCATTCAGGGCACCAGCTCCCGCAGCCAGAGCATCGACCTCCGTGGTCTTGGTGCTCGCTCCACGCTGACTCTGATGGACGGCAAGCGTATTGCTGACGAAAACGTACAGGTGATGGTGCCCACCATCGCCATCCAGCGCATCGACATCGTGGCGGACGGCGCAGCTGCTCTGTACGGTAACGAAGCGGTAGCCGGTGTGGTCAACTTCGTGCCGTACACGTCTTATGACGGCGGTAAGGTTGAAGTCTACGGCGAGCGTGACGGCGAAGGCGACTACGACGAAGAGTCAGCCCAGGCCATGTGGGGCGGCGACATCGGCGGCCTCGACGTCGTTCTGGCAGGTCAGTACAAGACCAACAGCCGTCTGGCATGGGACGAGCGTCCCTATCTGGCGCAGGCCGGTATGAACTATTCCTCACTGGCGCCGGGCAACTACCGCGTGCCGGTACGTAATGCTGCTGGTCAATACACTGGTACATTCACCAACGCTGCTGATCCAAACTGTGCTCCGGCCTCCGAGCGTGATTTCTATGTCGCTGGCGCCAAGAACAACCCCTACGGTATGAAGGTAGGCACCAACTGCTGGTTCGACTACGGTGACACCCGCAGCTACCGTGAGCCGACAGACACAGCTTCCGTGTTTGCCAATGCCACGTGGGAAATGAGTGAAGACCTGACTCTGCGTGCACAATACTTCCAGTCACGCCTGGCAGAGACCTCTCACACCTCCACGTCCAACCCCGGTAACTCACGCATCGGCGAACTGCCCTCTATCCGTGGCGAGCAGCCAGGCAACCCCTTCCTGGCCACGAACTCCGCCGGGCTGCAAGCGATCATGGAACAAAACCTTCGGCCGGGATTTACCAACAAGCTTTTGGCGCGCTGGGTCGATCGCGTGTTCACCGCTTATAGCGAGAGTGCGGGTTATTTCCCCGGCGCCCGCGTGGTCGAGACCGGCAACCCGGTGCGTTGGCAAAAATTGCCGCAGGTGCCGAAGGGAGAAAAATTTTCGCTCTTGGTCTTCGGCGGCAGCGCCGGCGC
>JBBTKA010000043.1:0-9309 GCA_038059145.1 Pseudomonadota bacterium | reverse complement strand
GCACCGTTTTTTGGAGTGAACGCCTTAACGATGACCTTGATATCCAGACTGGCTGCGAAAACGGGTGCCACCGTTGTCACAGTTTTTGCGAAGCGACTTCCTAGAGGGCAAGGTTTCGAAATTATCTTTGGCGCTGCTCGCACGGGAATTGACAGCGAAGATCCAGTGACTGCAGCGGCAGCATTAAATATGTCCGTGGAGGATTGTGTTTGTCAGGTTCCGAGCCAGTATCAGTGGGAGTACCGACGTTTCAAACGACAGCCGGACAACTCCAAGAATGCCTTGTATCGTTAACGACGCCAGAACATTGGCAGGAATAGAACCAGCAGAGTGAATATTTCAAGGCGCCCCAGCAGCATGGCGAAGCAAAGAATCCATTTTGTTGTCGCAGGGATAGCGCTGTAATTGAATGCCACCCCTTCCAAGCCTGGTCCAAGATTGTTGATACTTGCTCCCACCGCGCTGAATGCAGTCACGACATCAAGTCCGGAGGCAATAGTGGCCAACAGCAACGCCAAAAACACCATGACATAGACAGCGAAAAACCCCCACACCGATTCGATGACTCTGTCCGGTACGAGAGTTCTGCCAAGCTTGATAGGAATAACAGAGTTAGGGTGAATCAATCGCTGAACTTCACGCAGGCCTTGCTTGAGAATCAACAGGATACGAATTACCTTCATCCCGCCACCAGTAGATCCCGCACATGCTCCAATGATAGATGCGTAGATCAACATGTAAGGCAACACCGATGGCCACGAACTAAAATCTGCGGTAGTAAATCCGGTCGTGGTAGCAATTGAAACGCTTTGAAATACTCCGTGAACCAAAGAGTCCAGCAGTCCGAAAGTGCCGGAAAGATAAAGCACCGTGACAGCCACTATCGATAGAACTCCAAGTATGGCCGCATAGAATCGGAGCTCCGTGTCCTTGAGGTACTGGCTTATGCTGTGTTGTCGCCAAGCGGCGAAGTGCAAAGCAAAGTTGATCCCGGCAAGAAACATGAAAACGATAGCTATGGTATTAATGATATGACTGTCGAAGAAAGCCAGACTGCTATCATGTGTGGAGAATCCACCAATCGAGACAGTGGCAAAGCTATGACATATCGCATCAAAAAAGCTCATTCCTGCCGCCCAGAAAGACAATGTACACGCAGCCGTCAGTGCTAAATATATATACCAAAGCGCCTGCGCGGTTTCTGCCAATCTGGGCACAAGGTTATCGTTCTTAACCGGACCAGGGCTCTCAGCTCGGTATAGCTGCATACCTCCGATGCCCAGCATTGGCAGCACTGCCACAGCGAGAGCCACGATACCCATTCCTCCCAGCCATTGAAGTTGCTGCCTGTAAAAGAGAATCGATCTCGGAAGCGCGTCAAGGCCGACAATCACCGTGGCACCCGTGGTACTCAGGCCAGAGATGGACTCAAAAACGGCGTTAGTGATGGTGAGAGGTAGAGATTGAGAAAAAAAGAAAGGCAGCGCTCCAAACGCTCCGAGTACGGACCAAAACAGGGTCACGATCAAAAAGCCGTCACGTGTGCGCAATTCCATACTGGACTTGAGCGTCAATATCCACAAGAAGAATCCGGTGGAGAACGTAATAGCCAAAGAGATAAAGAATGATGACAGTTCGCCATCGTCATGCAGAATCGAAACCAGAATTGAGGGCAAGTTGGCGAGAATGCTGAAGAGCATCAGAAGTACGCCGAGGATTCTGAATACGATTGAGAAGTGCATAAGCGATCGGGGCAAACCTTAAATACGGGACACGTCAGAAGAAAGTAAGGCCAACCTGGAACAGGCGCTCTACCTCGGGAATGCGCTTTTTGTCGACCAGGAACAGGATAACGTGATCGCCGGACTGAACAACGATATCATCGTGAGCTATGAGTACTTCGTCATTGCGGACGATCGCTCCAATGGTCGTTCCGTGAGGCAGGTCAATATCTTCGATCGCTTTGCCAACGACCTTCGATGAATTGACATCCCCGTGAGCGATTGCCTCCAACGCTTCAGCGGCTCCGCGGCGTAGTGAATGCACATTGACGATATCTCCCCTGCGTACGTGTGTCAGCAAACTCCCAATTGACGCCAGCTGGGGAGAGATTGCGATGTCAATTTCTCCACCTTGCACCAGGTCAACATAGGCAGGGTTGTTAATCAAAGTCATCACCTTGCGGGCGCCCAATCGCTTGGCCAGCATTGAGGACATGATATTGGCCTCGTCGTCGTTGGTGAGTGCCAGGAACACGTCGGTGTCTTCAATACTTTCGGCAAGGAGCAGCTTCTTGTCCGATGCGACGCCATTCAAGACAATTGCCTTGTTGAGGCGTTCAGACAGGTGCATGCAGCGCTCTGCACTGCTCTCGATGATTTTGACCTGATAACGATGCTCTACGGCTTCAGCAAGGCGCGAACCAATGTTGCCGCCGCCGGCAATAATCAGGCGCTTATAAGGCTTATCCAAGCGTCGCAGCTCTCCCATCACCGCCCTGATATTGCCTTGGGCGGCTATGAAAAACACCTCATCGTCAGCTTCGATTACAGTTGAGCCCTCCGGCATAATCGCTCTGTCACGCCGAAAGATTGCCGCCACCCGCGTATCGACGGACGGCATGTGGGCGCGAAGGAAGCGAATTTCCTGTCCTACAAGTGGACCGCCATAGTAAGCCTTGACCGCCACGAGTTGAGCCTTGCCTTCGGCAAAGTCCAGAACTTGCAGCGAGCCCGGCAAGTCGATGAGGCGCTCAATGTAGAGTGATACGAGTTGTTCGGGGCTGATCACCACATCAGCGGCAATTCCGCCAGGACTGAACAGGCTCTCATTAGCCATATAGGAAGCGGAGCGCAGACGACAGATTTTCTTGGGGGTTTTAAACAAGGCATGAGCGATCTGGCAAGCCACCAGGTTGACTTCGTCATTCTCCGTAACGGCAATCAACATGTCCGCATCCTCTGCACCCGCCATCCGCAATATGTCGGGGTAGGACGGTTGCCCAACGACAGTCCCGACGTCTATACGATCCTTAAGCTCTCTAAGGCGATCGGCATCAGTGTCTACTATTGTTATGTCGTTCGCCTCACTGGCGAGGTTTTCTGCAAGGGATACGGCAACATGATTGGCGCCGAGAATGATGATCTTCATTTACTGTTGTCGCTCACCTTTTGCAATGATTGCCAGGCGTTGTGATTGGGGTCTGGATCGGTTTCAGCACTTCCGCAATATGGCAAAGAAAAAACCATCGTTGCCGTCCGGAGTCGGCAACAGTTGCCTGCCACGGATGCATTCTACTCCCCAATCGCCCTGAATTCCTTGATGTTGTGCATCTGGCTGCTGTGCAAGGAAGGTATCAACAATCTCGCTGTTTTCTTCTGGCAACACCGAGCATGTAGAGTAAAGCAATAAGCCGCCCGGCTTTAGACACACCCAGAGGCTGCTCAATAATTGCATCTGAATTTGTCTCAGCTTTTCCATATCGGTCTCGCGCCTTAGCAGTTTGATATCTGGGTGGCGTCTGATGATGCCTGTGGCCGAACAAGGTGCATCCAGAAGAATTCTGTCGAAGTGTTTGCCGTCCCACCAGTCTTTTATCGCTCCCGCATCTGCCACGAGAACTTGGGCGGAGAGTTGCAGTCGCGCAAGATTCTGATGAAGTCTCTCCAACCGGCGCGCATCGTTGTCGATCGCAATCATGCGAGCTTGTGAGTGCACGCTTTCGAGAATATGACAGGTTTTTCCGCCTGGAGCGGCACAGGCGTCGAGAATGGAAAGGCCTGGCTCCAGACACAGAAGCTGGGGTATCAATTGCGACGCTTCGTCCTGGATACTGATCAATCCTTCCCTGAAGCCTGGCAGAGAATCCACGGGACAGGGCTTCTCCAGATAGATAGAGGTTGCTGCCAGTGAGCCTGGATGGGCCGCAATCTCGACTTGTTCAAGATGTTGCAAGTATTCCGATCTGGAGTTTCTGCTGACATTGACCCTCAAGGTCATGGGTGGGTGTTGATTGTTTGCCCTGAGCACGGCCTCCCAGTGATCTGGCCATGCAGCACGTATACGTTTTATCAACCATAACGGGTGCGCGTACCGGGACTCTTGCGAAGCGTCTGCCTTTTGCAGCAGGGTATCGCTATCGCGCAAGAAGTTTCTCAACACAGCATTTACCAGCCCCTTCGCCCACTGCTTGCCGAGAGCCTGAGTGGCTGCGACGGTCTCATTGACTACCGCATAATCGGGAACTCTCAGGTAATGGAGCTGATAAATGCCGATTAATAGCAGGCAGTGCAGATCGACATCCTTTTCCTTCAGAGGTTTTGTGATCAACTGCCTTAGAACTGCATTGAGTTGGAAGTACCAGCGACATGTACCAAAGCATATTTCCTGCAACAGCGCGCTCTCCTGAGGATTGATCAACTCCCCGGTTTTTGAGGAAAGCGTCGCTAGCGAGCCTTCTTGGGAGAGCAGCTTGCTCAGAATCAACGCCGCGTGAGCGCGCAATGGCAAAGACTTCATGTCCCTACGGGTTCTTCGGTTGAAGAGAAGCGCTGTCCCGGTGCCAACAGCTCTTTGCGGGAGTTGAGAATTTCGCCTATGGAGTGAGGATTCTTGCCCGGTAACTGCATGAGCGTCACATTCAATACTGAGTTCGCGCAAGCGATACTGAGACGGTCGCGGTCGGCTCGCAGGATTGTGCCAGGCGCCGCGAGGGTGCTTTCGTCACTCGGACGCGCTTTCAGGAGACGAATGCGCTCACCGCCGAGAATACTGTACGCCGGGGTCCTGCCAATGCCGCTGCGAATTATCAGATCAATTGATTCAGCGCGTTGCTCCCAATTGATAAGCGACTCGGTCTTGTCCACCTTGCTGGCATAAGTGCTGAAATTATCATCCTGCGCTTGAGCCTTCTCGCGCAGTGCCTCCAGGTTCTGCAAACAATAGATGAGGCCAGTCTTGCCGATGTCTGCGAGACGGGACTCGAGAGTCTGCCGGTCGTCGTCCTCCGTGATAGCCAAGGGGATTTTGTACAGCATCGGCCCTGTATCCAGACCCTTGTCCATCTGCATGATAGTGATGCCTGTCTCTCTGTCGCCAGCCAGTAGTGCCCTCTCGATCGGCGCGGCGCCACGCCAGCGCGGCAGCAGAGAAGCATGTACGTTTATGCAGCCAAATCTTGGGATATCCAGTACGGCCTGCGGGAGCAGCAATCCATATGCCACAACAATCATCAAATCGGGCTTGAGTGCCGCTAACGCCTGCTGTGCTTCGACAGAGCGCAGACTGACAGGTTGATAGACGGGCAGGTCGTGCGACTGGGCCAGGTACTTGACGGCGCTCGGGAGCAATTGCTTTCCTCGTCCGGCAGCTCGATCGGGTTGCGTGTAAACTCCGACAATACGATGTTCGGTCGCAATTAGCGCCTCCAGATGCTGTGCTGCAAAGGGCGGTGTCCCCGCGAAGACGATCTTTAATGGCTGCATGCAGATTCCGAGGTAGACGAGCTTGAAAGTTGGCGGCGGCCCAGTGCGCCGAATTTGGAGCTGAATATGTCAGGCAGATTCCTTGTGCGCTTTCTCCAGCTTGGACCGGATTCGCTCTCGCTTGAGAGCACTGAGATAGTCGACAAATAACTTCCCGTTCAGATGGTCCATTTCATGCTGAATGCAGGTCGCAAGCAAACCGTCGGTCTCGAGCTCAAATGGGTTTCCATCTCGATCCAGGGCCTTGACGCGAACTAGGCGTGGTCGCGACACGGTTTCATAGAAGCCCGGCACTGAGAGACATCCCTCGTCATACTCTGCCAGTTCATGGTCTATAATTTCAACCGAGGGATTAATGAACACTAAGGGACAGTCCTTGTTTTCGGAGATGTCGATGACGATGAGCTGTTTATGTACATTTATTTGAGTTGCCGCGAGCCCGATGCCCGGTGCGGCATACATGGTTTCAAACATGTCATCGATCGTCGCTCTCAGAGAGTCGGTCACCTCCAGCACAGGTGCCGCTTTTTTCCGCAATCGAAGGTCGGGGAATTCGAGAATTTCTAGTATTGCCATAGTGTTAACTGTACCGTTCGTATGGCTATCACGCCTGAAATAAAAGTCCGTACTGTGAACTGCTTCTAGTGCTCAGTATACCTAATTGCTAAGATAACGAACCCCGCCACAAGGTTGGAATTGTAATGATGAACGTGTCAGGACTGAAGAGTTTAGTTACTTTTTGCACCGTTGGCATTGTTATGGTGCTCACTTTTGCGAGCGCCCAAGCCCAAACCTTGCAGCTCTCCCCGGGTGCCCCAGCCACTTACACCGTTAAAGAAGGTGACACTCTCTGGGACATTTCATCGATTTTTCTTGAGGATCCGTGGCGCTGGCCAGAAATCTGGCAGGTAAACTCGACTGTCAGTGATCCGGATCTGATTTATCCGGGAGATACATTAAGTCTGGTTTATGTGGATGGCAGTCCACGCGTGACTCTTGATCGAGGCACCAGACCCACTGTTCGGCTGAGTCCGCAGGTTCGCGAAGCGCCTCTGCTAAGCCCTATTCCCGCCATTCCTCGCCAGGCGCTTTCAGGCTTTCTGGTGGAAAACCGTATTGTTGATATCGAAGGGTTCGAGTCTTCCCCGTACATCCTGGCGAGTGCAGCAGGCAATCTAATTGTCGGCGCTGGCCATGAGATCTATGCGCGGGGGAACTGGGACAATGGGGTCAACAGTTATGATGTCTTCAGACTGGGGGTCGCCTACGAGGACAGCCAGAGTGATGAATTTCTGGGGCAGGAAGCCATCAATCTGGGGTCCGTCGAAATAGTGTCCGACGAAGGTGGTGATCTGCGCAAGGCGCTTATCGCAAGCAGCAAGGAAGAGCTGAAAGCGGGCGACAGACTGCTGCCTCGCGAGGCCAGCCCGATCAGTCCGAACTTCTTCCCCTCCACGCCCAACGCTGATATGGACGGGCAGATAGTGGGCTTGCTCAATAATGAGAGCAAAGCTGCTCAGTTCGAATCAGTTGTCATGGATCTGGGCCAGCGTAACGGGCTCAAGCCCGGGGACGTACTGACGATTCACAAGGCTGGTGAAACAGTACGTGACCCAGTTACCGGCAAGAGAATAGAACTTCCCTCTGCAGAGATTGGCATCCTGATGACCTACAAAGTTTTCGAAAAAGTGAGTTATGGAGTCATCTTGTCTTTGACCGAGCCAGCGGTGGCGGGAAGCAACATTCGAACGCCCTGATGGGCAAATCATAAGTACCTGTACCTTCTGATCAAGGATGATCGAAATGGACCTACATTGTCTGGGGCAGTGGCTCGCCCTTTCCGAATTGAACGTTGCCTCTACCCTTCTCATCAGCAGATTGCTGCGCGATTTCGGCTCGCTTCAAGCAATCGCCGATGCGCCAGATAACACCGAATATGGGGCATCCCCGGAGACACTCACGCATGTCTCGCGTGTGCTGAGATGCGCGGATTTGCCGCCTCTGGCGACCAGAGCTTTGTTGTGGAGTAAAGAGCCTGGCAATTGCATCATCACGCGACGTGACCCGTTCTACCCTCCCCTGCTCCAGGAAATTGTCGATCCTCCTCCTTGGCTGTTTGTCCGAGGGCGGCCTGAGACTCTATTGCTCCCACAGGTGGCGATTGTCGGTAGCCGCAACTGCAGCGTGGACGGTCGCGAAGTCGCTGCGATGTTTGCGAATGATCTTGCGAGCCGGGGGTTCTCCATTTGTAGTGGTCTCGCCCGCGGGATTGACACCGCTGCGCATTTAGGCGCGTGCAAAGCCAAGGGCGCGACGATTGGCGTTCTGGGCTGTGGGGTGGACAAAGTATATCCGTCGAGCAATTTTCAGCTGGCTAAGGAGATCTGCCACACAGGAGCCCTCGTCTCAGAATTGCCTCTTGGCAGCCCAGCCCGGGCTGAACATTTTCCGAAGCGCAATCGCATCATAAGCGGGGTGAGCCTTGGTGTTATCGTCGTAGAGGCGGCCGAAAGAAGTGGGTCACTGATTACTGTGCGAATGGCACTCGAGCAGAATCGCGAAGTGTTTGCGGTTCCGGGTTCAGTTCGCAATCCTCAGAGCCGCGGTTGCCATCGGATGATTCGAGAAGGCGCTACGCTTGCGGACTCTCCGGAGCAGGTAGTCGAACAGCTTCGCTCCCTGGTTGAATTTCAGATCGGTTCTCTCACTGCTCATCGAGCCGAAGAGGGTATTGTCGAAAGCTCCCTAGGAAAGGGAGACAAGCCAACAGAAAAACACGAACGAGAGGTCCTGCAACAGATTGGATACGATCCGGTGACGATTGACGCCTTGATAGAGCGGTTGGATATGCAGTTGCCAGCCCTGCACGCAATCTTGTTGAGGTTGGAGTTGAGCGGCAGAATCCGCTGTGACGCGAGCCGCTACACCTTGAGCTGAGAGCGCTCTTGCAACCCCTAACAGACTGCTGTAATTTCACCTGCTCAAAAATTTCCTGTGAGGTGATGTGATGTCTGGTGTCTTTGTCGCGGTGCTTATGGGGTCCGAGTCGGATCTGTCTGTAATGCAGGGAGCTGCTGATGTTCTTGGCAGTCTGGGGATCCGTTGCGAAATGAAAATCACATCCGCCCACCGAACTCCGGCAGCGACTCAGCAGTATATCTCCGATGCGGTATCCCGAGGATGTGAAGTGTTTATTGCAGGTGCAGGTCTTGCTGCACACCTTGCGGGTGCCGTCGCGGCTCATACATTGAAGCCGGTGATTGGTGTGCCAATTGATTCCGGTCCCATGCAGGGAATGGATTCATTGCTATCAACGGTGCAGATGCCTGCTGGCATACCCGTCGCAACTGTTGCAATTGGCAAGACGGGCGCCAAGAATGCCGGCTATCTTGCTGCACAGATTCTAGCTCTCAAAGATGAAGCGCTCGCCTTGCGAGTAAAGGCCGAGCGAGAGCAAAAGGCAGAAAATGTGCAGGCACAGGATCAAGCACTGCAACAATCGCGCAAATGAAATGCTCAGGGGAGCGGCGCAGTGACGACAGCAGCATTCAATAGCTGGCAAGTGGTACGGGCCGCAAACTCCCTGCTCAACGGTGAAGTGCTTGCCTATCCCACAGAGGCCGTCTGGGGTCTGGGGTGTGATCCTGAAAACGAAGCCGCAACCATGCGGCTTCTGCAAATTAAGGAGCGACCCGTTGCCAGAGGCCTAATTCTGGTCGCCGGCTCAACTGATCAAATAGAAGATTTGCTTGAGCCGCTGACACCTGCACAGAGAAAGCAAATGCTTGCATCATGGCCGGGTCCGAATACCTGGCTCATCCCGGAT
>JBBTKA010000042.1:0-8041 GCA_038059145.1 Pseudomonadota bacterium | reverse complement strand
AACGGCTCGGGGGCAAGACGTTCACGATCTTTGTGGACTCGAAGCGCGCGTGGAACTGGGCGGCATGTTGCGCGGGCTGCATCACGAACGCCTCGACGGGCGCTCGCAGGCGGTGATCCGCTACGACGCCCATCTGGTGCAGACCGGCAGCCGCCGGATTCTCGCCAGCCGTCGTTTCGAGGCCAGCGAACCGGTCAACGGTGACACGGTCGGTGACTTCGTTACCGCCCTGGGTGTAGCCGCCGACCGCCTCGCCTCTGATCTGATCGAGTGGACGATCACCTCCGGACAATAGCGCACTATGAAGACACTACTGCTGGTCCCCACCGAAGCGGGCGTAGGGCTGACGACAATCTGGCTCGGCCTGCTGCATGCACTGGATCAGCAGGGGCTGCGGGTGGCGTTCTGCAAACCGGTGGCGCAGTCGGCCACATCATCGGCAGGGGCAGACAGCCTCGAACATACGGTGGAGCTGATCCGCCGCTACGCCGGCCTGCAACCTCCCGCGCCGCTGTCCTGCGATCAGACCCTTGCATGGCTGGCCGCCGAACAGACCGATTTGCTGACGGAACAGTGGATGATGCTGCGCGAACGCACGCTGGCCGAGTTCGCCCAAGAGCCGGACGTGCTGGTGCTGGAAGGTGTCAGCCACGCGGGTGACGATCCGCTGCTGGCACGAATCAACCCGCTGCTGGCGGATTCCTTCGATGCGCAGGTCATCCTCGTCAGCACTCCCCATGCACAGTCCATCGCCGAGCTGAATCAGCGTCTGGAAAGCTGTGCCGCGCAGTTCGGCGGGCATGACGGCAGCGACGCGTCCAGCGGCCGCGCCGTCGGCGTCATCCTCAACATGCTCGATGCGCAACTACCGGTTCTGAACACAGGCCTGCATCTGGCCGGCGGTATCCCCTGGGATGCCGAGCTTACCGCGCCCCGCACCTGCGACGTGGCCGAGTTTCTGCACGCCGAGGTCGTGGAAGCGGGCGACATCCTGCAACGCCGAGTGCTGCGCATCAGCCTCGCCGCCGAACGGGTCGGCAACCTGCTGCCACACCTGCAGCACGGCACACTGCTGATCACCAGCGCCGACCGCGACGAGGTGATCGTCGCCGCCGCGCTGGCGGAACTCAACGGCGTGACGCTGGCGGGGGTGCTGCTGACCGAGGGCGCGGCGCTGCGACCGGAGACCCTGGCGTTCTGCCGACGGGCTATCGCGCACGGCTTGCCGTTGCTGCGCGTGCCTCAGGACAGCTATCAGGTCATCACTCATCTGCCCGGCTTCGCCAACCGAGTACCGGTGGATGACGATGCCCGCATTCGCCACGTCATGGACACGGTGGCGCAGCACCTCGACCGTCCCTGGCTGGCCACACTGGTGGCAAATCAGCGCGAGAGGCGCCTGTCCCCCGCCGCCTTCCGCTACAGCCTGTTGCAGCGTGCCCGTGCCGCCAACCGCATCATCGTGCTGCCGGAGGGCGAGGAGTTGCGCACGCTGCGCGCCGCCGTGAACTGCAGCAGACGCGGCATCGCGCGCTGTCAGCTGCTGGGAAATCCCGAGGTGATTCGCCAGCTGGCCGCCAACAATGCGATCACACTGCCGCCCGGGCTGGAGCTCGTCGATCCGGTGCCATTGCGCGAAGTCTATGTGCCGCGGCTCACCGCACTGCGTCAGCACAAGGGCATGACCGCCGAGCGCGCCCGCCAGGAGCTGGAAGACAATGTGGTGCTCGGCACACTGATGCTGCATGAGGGAATTGTGGACGGACTCGTCTCCGGCGCCGTGCACACCACCGCCAACACCATCCGCCCGGCGCTGCAGCTGATCCGCACACGCGCTGGCATCGACACCGCGTCCTCCATCTTCTTCATGTGCCTGCCCGAACAGGTGCTGATCTTCGGTGACTGCGCCATCAATGCCGACCCGGAGGCCAGCGAACTGGCCGACATCGCCATCGCCAGTGCCGATTCGGCGCGCGAGTTCGGCGTCTTCCCTCGTGTGGCGATGATCAGCTACAGCACACTGGATTCCGGCACCGGCAGCGATGTCGACAAGGTCCGCGAGGCCACACGGCTGGTGCGGGCCAGACGTCCCGATCTGGTGATCGACGGCCCGCTGCAATACGACGCTGCCGTCAGCGCCGAAGTGGCAGCCGCCAAGGCTCCAGGCAGCCCCGTCGCCGGCCACGCCACGGTGCTGATCTTCCCTGACCTGAACACTGGCAACACTACTTACAAGGCCGTGCAGCGCAGCGCGGGAGTGGTCAGCATCGGCCCCATGCTGCAGGGCCTGAACAAACCGGTGAATGATCTGTCCAGAGGCGCCTCCGTGGAGGACATCGTCTACACCATTGCCATCACGGCGATTCAAGCGACTATTGATAACAACACTATTGAGAAAAGAGAGACGACATCGTGAGCGACGCAACCTTCACAGTGAATTTGAAACTGCTGGAAAACTACCTGTTCCAGATCGACTTCGGCGAGTTCGGCAACCTGCTCAGCGACGAGCCGGAGCCACTGGGCGGCGGCGAAGGGCCCAGTCCGGCGGGCCTGCTGGCGGCGTCTGTTGCGAACTGTCTGTCGGCCAGCCTGCTATACGCGCTGCGCCGCCACAAGGAAGATCCGGGTGAACTGACGGCCACGATCACAGGACGCTTTGGCCGGGTGGAGAAATTTCTGCGTGTCACGCACTTCGATGTGCAGATTCGCCTCGGCACGAGCAAGGAGGCGCTGCCCTCACTGGAGGGCGCCGTCGCCCAGTTCGAGAATTACTGCACTGTGACTCAGAGCGTACGCAGGGGCATTGAGGTCGACATCGAGATCATCGACAACGCGGGCGCGCTGGTGCATCGCAGCAAGACCACGCAGGCATGAGTCGTGCGGGGTGAGAAGTGCGGGCTGGGAAGTGCGGACTGAGAAGTGCGGGCTGAGAAGTTCGGACTGAAAAGTGCGGAGCGGGCGTCGAGGCCCGCTCCTGCGACAATTACTTCGCCTCTTCCACCATCTGAATGATTTTCTCTTCTACCTGTTGCGCGATCTCGGCCAGCGCCGGCTCGTCGGAGAGCGAGGCCAGCATGGCGGCGGGTTTGATCACGCCGATGCGGGTCGCACCGTTTTCGGTGAAAACAGAAATGCGGCACGGCAAGGCCATGTTCAGGCGCATGTCTGTGGACAATACCTTGGCCGCCTGCCCCGGATTGCACACTTCGAATATCCGGCACTCCTCGGTGAAGGGCATGCCCTTGCTGCGCAGGGTGTTGCCGAGATCATGTATGTGCAGCACGCCAAAGCCATTGCGCTTGACTGCCGCGTCCAGATCGTCCGCCGCCTGCGCAAACGCCTTGTTTGTTTCCACGATGTAATACATTCCAGAATCCTCTCGTTTACTCATGTGCTTGTTTACTCAACGGGTGCCAGCTCTTTGATCGCCTGATAGTGGGTCAGAAAGACCTTGCCGCTCAATTCATGCAGGAAGTCGGTACCCTGCAGCCGATCCATCACCGGGCCCTTCACCTCGCTCAGGTGGAAGGTCACGTCGGAGTCACGCAGCCGCTTCTCGATGGTTTCCAGACTCTCCAGCGCGCTGGCGTCGATGGAGTTGATGGCGGAGCACTGCAGCACCACGTGTTTGAGCTGAGGATTGGTGGCTACCGCGTTGTTGATGCGATCTTCCAGCGCCCGGGAGTTGGCGAAGAACAAACTCTCATCGACGCGCAGGCTGATCAGTTCGGGCGAGACTTTCACGCTGTGGCGCAGGACATTGCGGAAGTATTCCGTGCCCGGGACGAGTCCCACCTCAGCGATGTGCGGACGGCTGCTGTGCAGCAGGAACAGCGCCAGCGACACACTCACGCCGATGACCAGTCCGGCCTCGACGCCAAGCCCCAGCGTGCCACCCAGGGTCGCCAGTACGGCCAGGAAATCGGCCTTGGAGTAAGCCCAGGTGCGCTTCAAGATGCCGAAGTCGACCAGCGACAGCACGGCCACAATGATAGTGGCAGCCAGTGTGGCCTGCGGCAGGAAATACAAGGCAGGTGTCAGGAACAGCGACGCCAGGGTGATGCCGAGCGCCGTGAATACGCCTGCAGCAGGCGTCTGCGCCCCTGCATCGAAATTGACGACGGAGCGCGCGAAGCCCCCCGTCACGGGAAAGCCACCGGTGAAGGCAGCGGACAGGTTGCCCGCACCCAGCGCTACCAATTCCTGATCGGGCTCGATGCGCTGACGGCGCTTCGCCGCCAGCGTCTGTCCGACGGAGACCGACTCCACGAATCCGACGATGCTGATCAGCAGCGCTGGTATCGCCAGCTCCTTCCACAGTGCCAGATCCCAGACAGGCATGGTCAGCGGCGGCAGTCCCTGTGGCACAGTGCCGACAATTCTCACGCCCTGCCCCTGCCAATCGAGCCACCAGGTCAGCAAGGTGGTCACGGCAATCGCCAGCACGGGCCCGGTCTTGGTGAGGATATCGGCCAACCTGGCCTTGATTCCCCATTTCAGCAGCAATGGCTTGAGGCCCTTGCGGGCCCAGAACAGGAAAGCCGTGGTGAGGACACCCATCGTCAGCGTCAGCAGGTGCGTATCGGCGGCATGCAGAAACAGCGAATACACCAGTGCGAAGAAGTTCTCGCCCTCGGCCGTCACCCCCATCAGCGTCTTGAGCTGACTGGCCGCGATCAGCAGGCCCGAGGCCGAGATGAAACCCGAGATCACCGGATGACTGAGGAAGTTCGCCAGGAAACCCAGCCGCAGCACGCCCATGAGCGTCAGCATCGCCCCGGACAAAAAGGCCAGCGTGATGGCAATCGTCCAGTATTCAGGCGTTCCGGCCACGGCATGTTCACCGATGGCGGCCGCTGTCATCAGCGAGACGACGGCAACAGGCCCGACTGCCAGCACGCGGCTGGTGCCAAACACCGCATACAGCAGCAGGGGCGCAACGCTGGCGTAGAGCCCCACCTCAGGCGGCAACCCGGCGAGCAAGGCATAGGCCAGACTCTGGGGAATCAGCATGACGGTGACGATCAGCGCCGCCACGCCATCGCCGACGAAGGTGTCGCGATTGTAGCGGCGCCCCCAGTCGAGAATGGGCAGCCAGGACGAGAGTGACGATGCAGTTCTGTTCGACATGAAAGCTCCTTCAAGCCTCAGGCTGCGATGTGCTAACTCTTGGGCTTGCGGTCGGTGAACTGGAACACGAGCATGCCTGCGATCATCGCGATCACAAACACCACGGCCTTGGGCTCACCCGTTGCCATGGTGACGATGCCGGGACCGGGGCAGAAGCCTGCCATCCCCCAGCCCGCGCCGAACAGCAGTCCGCCTATGACCAGACGCTTGTCGATATCCTTGGCGGTGGGCAGATGCAGCGCGCCGCCGAAGAAGTTGGTGGTCCGATTCTTGGCGGCACCAAAGGCAAAGAAGCCCACGGCAATGGCGCCTCCCATGACCAGGGCGAGCGATGGATCCCAGGCGCCCGCCAGGTCGAGAAAGCCCAGCACCTTGCCCGGATCGGTCATGCCGGAGAGCAGCAAGCCCAGCCCGAACAGCAGGCCAACAGCGAATTCACTCAAGCGATGTACAGTGGTATGTGTCATAACAGTTTCCTCGACTAGATTCAGAGCAGGTGACGAATCACGAACACGATAGCAAACCCGGCGGCCATGAATATCCCGGTCGCCACCAGTGAACGCGGAGAGAGGCGCGAGAGACCACAGACGCCGTGACCGCTCGTGCAGCCGGAGCCCAGGCGGGTTCCGTAGCCCACCAGCAGGCCCGCGATCCCGATCATCACGTAATCCGCGTCGATGCGCGGGGCGCTCAGGAAGTCATCGGGGGTGAGCAGGCTCAAGGTCATGGGAGCCGCCAGCATCCCCAGCACAAAGGCGATTCGCCAGCCGACATCGCCAGTCTTGGGCGCAAGCAAGCCGCCCAGAATCCCGCTGATGCCGAGGATGCGGCCGTTTACCAGGATGAAAACGGCCGACGCAATGCCCAGCAGGATGCCGCCGCCAAGCGACATCCAGGGGGTGAAATTAGCCCAATCGATAGTCATGATCTCTCCTCGTCTGTATTACAAAATTGGCTGTATAACACTTCCATCACCGCCAGCGCCTGCGGGCTGCTCAACTGGTAGTAGATGTTCTTACCCTCGCGCCGCGCACTGACCAGCTCCTCATCACGCAGCACAGTCAATTGCTGGGACAGCGTCGGTTGTACGATGCCCAGCATTTCCTCTATCTCGCCAACGCGCATCTCGCCCTTCGACAATTGGCAAAGAATCATCAGGCGATCGGGATTGGCCAGCACCTTCATCAACCTGCACGCCTGCCCTGCGGCGCTCTGCATGTCTTCAAGGTCCAAAGCAACGGCTTGCATGTCAGTCCTCCTCAAATCACTCACGGCATCAATTAACTTGTGAATAGTATATTGACATTTAATATATCGCGCAATAGATTGTTAAAAAGCATAATGAATCGTGAGTCTGCGACACCGTGTCGCATGGTATTTGCCACAGGATGGCCGCACGATGAAAGTGAGTAATAAACAATCAGGGCGAGCCAGCCCTTTTGAGGAGAGTATATGCGAACGTATCACAGCGTGTTATTGGCAATCGGGATCATGAGTCAGGGGGCATTTGCCGCCGATGCTGTTGACCCGGACTATCTTGCGTTCCAGCAGGCGCGCGGGGAAGCGCCCTGGATAAATGCCAACGCAGATCACCCGCTTGCCGACAGTGCCTATCGTCCCATTCCGCCTCTGGCGAGCTTTCCCGCCGATCCGGCCAAACGCGATCTTGGCTTCGCCCTGTTCCATGACGCAACGCTCTCCCGCGACGGCAGCGTCGGCTGCAACACCTGTCACATGGGCATGATGGGCGCCACCGATGGCCTCCCGCTCGCAAGAGGCATAGGCGGCGCGACGGGCCTGCGCAACACGCCTACGGTCTTCAACTCCGCCTTCAACTTTCGTCAGTTCTGGGATGGTCGCGCCTTCGATCTGGATGCCCAGGCACTCGGCCCCATCACCGATCCTGTGGAAATGGGCCATGATCTCGACGCCGTGGTGGCGCAGCTCAAGGCCGATCCCGGCTACGCCAGTCAGTTCGCTGCCGCGTATCCCGATGGCGTGACCGCCGCCAATGTCGGCAACGCGATCGCGCAGCACAGCAAGGACATGACGCGCACCGATTCGCCCTTCAATGCGCACCTTAATGACACCAGCAACACGCTGAGCGAACAGGCACAACGAGGCCTGGCGAGGTTCAACGCGCTGGGTTGCGTGTCCTGCCACAACGGCATCAACGTCGGTGGCAACTCCTACCAGCGCGCCAGCGCCCTGGTGGGAGCGGGCCTCGCCCGCGATGAACTTTCACCCACTGCATCGCGGGCGAGGCCCGCTCCCACAGGGGCAATGGCATCTGCTGAAGAAGGGCTCTTCCGCAGAACCGGGCGCGACGAGGATCGCCAGGTGTTCAAAGTGCCGACTCTGCACAATGTCGCCATAACTGCCCCGTACTTCCACGATGGCAGCGTCGCCACGCTGGAAGAAGCGGTGGCTCAGATGGGGCAAACCCAGGCCGGCCGCACGCTGAGCGAAGAGGATGTGAATGACATAGTCGCCTTCCTCGGCACACTCAGCAGTGAATTCTTCGGCGGCGGCATGATGCGCGGCATGAGCGGTGAGCAACTGCAGCACGAGATGCGCCAGCAGATGCCCGATGCCATGAACCATCAGAACGGTGGTCAGATGCAGGGCCACGATCACCAGCAACACATGATGCACATGCAACAGATGCAGAACCAGAACCAAAGCGGCAGCACTGACCACAACCACACCGGGAGCCACTGAACATGAACATGACTTCACGCTTGAGTAACAGCTTGAGTAACAGAAATGCACGTGGATTGGGATTCAAATCGACTTTGCTGTTCACAGCCCTGACTGGCATCGTCTGCCTGCAGACAGCGGTCGCACAGAATCTGACACCTGTTCAAACACACGAGGAGGCCTATCTCGCGGCCCTGGAGAAGGTGACACA
>JBBTKA010000041.1:0-10763 GCA_038059145.1 Pseudomonadota bacterium | reverse complement strand
GCATTGCCATCGTTGTCGGTGTCGAGCGAGCGCGGCCCGCGCAGGTGCGTGCCGGCCAGCGGCGCGGCGTCGGGCGTCTGCTCTCGTTCGCCAGTGCCGGACAATGTGCCGATGGTGCCATCTGCCATATTCACGCGGCGCACCCGATGGTTGCCGATGTCACAGATCAACAGATTGCCATCCGCATCGAACGCGATGCTGTGAGGCTGACGCAGCTGGGCGCGATTCGCTGGCCCGGCGTCGCCTGAAAAACCAGCCTCGCCCGTGCCCGCCACTGTGGAGACGATGCCCGTCACGGCATCCACGCGGCGCACGACATGGGCGTCCCGCTCCACCACAAACAGGTGGCCATCTTTATCAAAACGAATCTCGTGCGGTGCGGAGAATGACGCCGCCAGCGCAGCGCCGCCGTCACCTGCATAGGCCTTCTGGCCATTCCCGGCGACGGTCGTGAGCGCGCTGTCCGCAAGATCCAGCCGCCGCGTGAGTCCGGTATCCACCTCGCAGAAATATAGCGCGCCGTCGGGACCGAACACGATGCCATAGGGGTTGACGATGGGTGCCGTGACGCCGCCACCGGCGATGGTGCGCACCTGATTGGCCTGCTGCGCGCGCAGCGGGAGCGGCAGAGCGGCGACCGCCACGACAGCGGTCATTGATCTCAGCAGTTGTCGTCGTGAAAGCGGCATGGCGGTGCTCCTGTTGTGATTGTTTTTGTGGGAGCGGGCCTTGCCCGCGATTGATTTTCCGAGGACATCACCAACAATCGCGGGCAGGCCCGCTCCCACAGGTTCAGTGCTGGATTCTTATCGCGAGCAGGCTCGCTCCCACAGGTGCATCCGGGCCACGAGCTGCTCCCGATCTGGCAGCGTCAGCGCAAACTCGCGCAGCGCGACTATCCGCTCCCGCAGCGTCGCATACACGCCGGCGAAGGCCTCCGCGATCTCGGCATCACTGCCCTTCACCGCAGCCGGGTCGGGTAGCCCCCAATGAATGCGCGTGGCAGGTCCCGGGAATATCGGACAACTCTCACCCGCGGCGTTGTCGCAGACAGTGATGACGAAATCAATTGTCGGGGCGCCCTCTCCGGTAAACTCGGACCAGCTCTTGCTGCGATAACTCCCCAGCACTTCATCCACCGGACCACCTGCGGCAATCAACTGCTGCAGCGCAAACGGATTCACGCGCCCCACTGGCTGACTGCCCGCACTGAAGGCGCGAAACACCGGCGCACCCTCGATGTTGAAGAGCGCCTCACCCATAATGCTGCGAGCGGAATTGCCGGTACACAACACCAGCACTGTGTAGGGTGTCATGGCAGTGGAAGACTTTTCGCTCAACAGCACGCCCCTGCCTGAGCGGCCGCCCCGCCGCCATTGCCGTCGAACGGCATGGCATCGCCACAGCCCTCGAACAACCCGTAGTGGCGCGAGAAATCGCCGATGAATTCGAAGTGCGGAGCGAAGCGCGTTCCCTTGAGCATGTGCCAGGTGTTGCCGCAGACCGGGAACACCCGGCCGGTCTCGATGAAATGGTGCTTGTCCAGCTCGAAACTGCTGGCGTGCTCTGGGATCGTTCCTTTGTAGATGACGGCCTGACCGTAGTCTTCGCAGGCGCTCTCCAGCTCATCGAGTTTGAACAGCCGATAGGTGGCCGAGAAGAAATGCAGATTGCCAACGCGGGGCTGCAAGGCCGGATCGGTGATCTCCAGCGGGCGATCCTCCGTCAACCGCGGGTCCGCAAACCCCTGCCGGATGGCGATGCGCAGAAAGTCATTCCAGTACAGCGCGCCACCGAGACATTCGCCGTACAGCACCGGATCATTGCGCACCGCATCGGGCACACGGCGGTCGGCATACACATCGGAGAAATAAAATTCACCGCCCGGTTTCAGCAGGCGCTGCACGCCGCGCAGCACCGCATCCTTGTCCGGCGACAGATTGACCACACAGTTGGAGACGATGACATCGAAGCTGCCTGGCTGCAGGTCCAGCTCGTCCAGTTTCTCGATGTAGCCCTTCAGAAACCGCACGTTGTCATAGCCGAAGGCCTCGGCATGCCAGGCCTGATGTTGTTGCGCCACGGCCAGTTGTTCGTCGGTCATGTCGACGCCAACCACCAGGCCGGTCGGCCCCACGAGCTGCGCCAGCGCATAGACATCGCGCCCGCTGCCACACCCCAGATCGAGCACCCGGCACCCTTCGAGCAGCGGCGGACATACCAGCCCGCAGCCGTAGTAACGCGACAGCACCTCGGGGTGAATGCGCGCCAGCAAGGGCTTGAGCCACTGCGGCACCTGACTGATGTCACAGCAGGCACTGGTTTTCAGATCCGCCGAATTCTGCAACTGGCGGCCGTAATAATCCTGAACGATGTCGTACATAAAGCGGGTCTCTTGAGCCGATAAAAATGCGAAGAAAGGAACTGCGGGCAGTTTACACCAAGTCACCCGCGACAGATAAAGTACGATTCCCCTGAACCAGTGCTGGCATCTGTGCGTATCTGCTGGCTACAATCGCCACAAGGCAGAATTGTAGGAAAAGTCTTACAGCAAAAAGCTCTACCGCAACAGACGCCACTGGAACGTATGCAAAATACTATTGAAGAACTGCTCGGCCTGCGCTCACTGCTGGACAATGTCGGCGCTCATATTTTCACCAAAGACCTGGCGGGCCGTTACACCTATGCCAATCGCCTTTGCGCCCGCATGTGGGGCGTGGCTCCCGAAAAGGTAGTGGGCAGCACGGACAGCGACTTCTTCGATGCCCAGACCGCCTCCAACTTGCGCGAGAATGACCTGAACGTCATCGCCTGCGGCAACACGCTGGAGCGGGAAGAAGCGATCACCCTCGCGACCGGGGAGAAGTACACTTTTCTGGTCGTCAAAGCACCCATTCGGGACGACGACAACAACATCATTGGCATCTGCGGCGTCGCCACCGACATCACCGAGCGCAAGCGTCTGGAAGTAGAACTCGCGCAGCAGAGCAACCTGCTGAACACCGTCTTGAACAATATCGAAGTGAACATCTACATGAAGGATCGCCTGGGCCGCTATGTCTACGTGAACCCTCGTGTGGCCAGACTGCTGGAACTCGGAACCTCGGAGATCATTGGTCGCACCGACATGGAATTGTTCCCGGGCGATTTCGGGCTGGAGTACTACCACAATGATCAAATGGTCCTGGAGACCGGCGCCAAGATGACCATGGAAGAACCGTTCATCGACAAGGACGGCAGCACGCGCTACTACTGGTCCACCAAGCTGCCGCTGCAGTTGCCGGGACAACCTGATGTACTCATCGGTTTCTCAACCGATGTGACGGAACAACGCAACATGCGCCTGGAACTGGAGCGGCGCGCCAACACCGACGCGCTCACGGGCATCTACAATCGCCTGTATTTCTATCAAGTCGCGGATCAGGAATTTCTGCGCAGTCGTCGCTATGGCACCTCGATGTCAATGCTGATGATCGACATCGATCACTTTAAAGATATCAATGACACCTATGGCCACCTGGTGGGAGACGTGGTGCTCAAAGCCATGGCTGAACACTGTCAGAGAAGTGTGCGTGAATGCGACACGCTGGCACGAGTGGGCGGTGAGGAGTTCGCGGTGCTGATGCCCGAGACGTCGCAGGCCGAGGCACTGCTCATGGCCCAGCGGCTGTGCAGTTCGTTCGAGGGCAGGGCCCTGGCGACAGAACCAACTGCCATCGGCATTACGATCAGCGCGGGCATTTCGGAATTCCGAGTTGGCGACAGCAGCCTGCAGAACATCTTCACGCGAGCCGACCGGGCGCTGTACGAAGCGAAGCGGCTCGGCCGCAACCGGGCGTGCCTGGACGAGTAACTGTGGGAGCGGGCCTTGCCCGCGATCTCAGTGAAGTCGCTACTGGGCGCAAATCGCATGTGGGAGCTTGCCCTGCAAGCGATATCAGTGAGTCGCTACTGCGCGCAAATCGCGGGCAAGGCCTTTATGCCCTTTGGGTACGCTCCCACAGGTTCAACAGCGCACGCCGCGCGCAGATTCTCCTGCGCATCCGCGTGCCCCTGCCGCGCCGCCAGCGCATACCAGTGCAGCGCTTGTGCCGCATCCAGCGGTACACCTTCGCCCGTAGCATACTGCCGCCCGAGAATGTTTTGCGCGTTCGCGTCTCCCTGCTCGGCGGCGAGGCGATACCAGCGCGCCGCCTCCTCGACATTCAGCGGAACTCCACGCCCCTGCGCGAATAGAACGCCGAGCGCAAACTGCGCGCGCACATACCCCTGCACGGCAGAGGCCTGATACCAGCGCGCCGCATCGGTGTCGCTCTGCAGCACGCCCAATCCATACTCATGCATCAGCCCAAGCTGAAACTGTCCGCGCGCGTAACCTTGATCGGCGGCCTGCTGATACCAGCGCAAGGCCTCTGCAAAATCCTGCACTATTCCCAATCCATAGCGCGCCAGGATGCCCACATTCGTCATTGCTTCGGCATTGCCGGCCTGCGCCAGCGGACGCCACAGACTGTAAGCGGAGAGGAAATCGCCATCGTTGTAGGCCTGCGTGGCATCGGCCAGCGCCGCCTGAGTCACATCCGCCTCCACCGCTGCGTCCTGCCCGAGCGCCAGCGTGCCGCAAAGCGCCAGAGCCACCGCACCCAGCCATGCTGACAATTTCGTCCCGCTCATCCGCCGCCACCAATTCAACACAGAGCATTCCCCTAGAGATCAGTTCGAGCGTGGAGAAGCATCGGGGGTAACCGGCGTGGCCGGCACCTCCGAGGCGGTAGTTTCAGGAACGGCCGTTTCTGTCACCGGACTCTCTGTCATCGCTCTTTCTGTAATGGTACTCGCCGCAGGGGAGGTTTCTGGTGATGGTGTCAGCTGCCCACCCGCTTGCGCAGCAACCGACGGCCTGCTCATCTTGATGAAGCGGTCGAGGTAGATGGCCGACTTGGTGGCCTGATCGACAACCCTGTGCAACTCGCTCATGCGCTCCAATGCGGCAGCCATCCGGCGAGGGGCAACCTCGCCAGTAGTGCCGGCGCGCAGCAAGCGGGCCTTGAGCGACTGATAATCTGACTCGAAGGCGCGACGTCGTTCATTCAGCGTTTCGAGGCTCCATCCCGGCGCCTCCACCTGTGTGAAGCCGAGCAGCTCCACCGCCTGCGCCCGAAGATGATCGCGCGCTGCCGACAGCTCATCGACGGCCAGCTCCGCCTGCGGATGTTCAACCACCATGTCCAGTGCATGCTCGGCGACGTTGACCAGATACTGCCCGACCCGCTGCGCATCCGGCAGGCCATTGAGCACCGCCGCCGCGACTCCGGTGCGCGGGATGCCGCTGGAAAATTCAGCCACCGCCAGGTTCAGATTCTCCAGCGCACGATGACCGCTGGCCAGATGCTTGTTGCCACTGTCTTCAGTGCTGATCGCCTCGCTGGCCAGATGACGTGCCAGGGCACCCATGCGCTGCAGCTCCAGCACCAGCGCATCCATCGCCAGCATCGGCGTCGCCTGTACGTTGTGGTCGAGATAACGTGGACGGCTCTCATCCTCTTCCATGGAGCGGAAGTATTTTTCCAGACGCCGCACCATCAGCCCTGTGAGTGGCCACATGATGAGAATACCCATGGCCTTGACCAGCGTGTGGAAAATCGCCAGCGACGTCGCCAGCTGATTCTGAGAGCCGAAGTAGTTTGCCAGTGTGCTGACCAGCCACAACAACGGCATCAGCAGGGTGAAGGCCACCACGGCAGTCACCAGATTGAAAATCACATGCGCGCTCGCCGCACGCTTGGCAGGAGCCGTGGCCCCAATGGCCGCGAACACGCCAGTGGAAGTGGTGCCGACGTTGGCGCCGATCACCATGGCTGCCGCCGCATTGATCGGAATCAGCCCGCCCGCTGTCGCAGTCAGGATGATGGCCAGTGCCGCGCTGGAGGACTGCACCAGCAAGGTCATGACAATGCCGACACCGACAAACAGAAGCAGGCTCAGCACCCCTTCGCCCGCCCAGCCTTCCAGCGCGATCACATCGCCCAGGCCTGCAAAGGCATCGCGCAGTACGTCGATACCGAGAAAGAAGAGGCCGAAGCCGCTCAGCGCCTGTCCTATGCCATTGAGCCGCTGGCTCTTCGAGAGCACCGACAAACTCATGCCGATGCCGATGGCAGGCAATGACATGGCCTGCAGATCCACATTGAAACCCACCAGCGCGACGATCCACGACGTGAGCGTGGTACCCAGATTGGCGCCATAGATCACACCGACCGCCTGCATGAGCGACAGCAGCCCGACATTGACGAAACCAATTGTGGTGAAGATGACGGCGCTAGAGGATTGCACCAGAGAGGTAATCAGGACACCTGACACCAGTGCGCGCAGGCGGCTGTGGGTCGCGGCCTCCAGAATGGACCGCAGCGTGTCACCGGCCGCCGTCGTCAGCCCCTCGGTCATCAGGCGCATACCGAGCAGAAAGAGGCCGATCCCTCCGAGAAAAGTCAAAACAGCAGCAGTGCTCACATTATTCCCTTGGTGCGGGACGACGCCGAAGCGCGTTGTCGGTTTCCAGCGCTAGAGTACAAAGAAGCGGTCGTGGCAGCAATTGCTCTGGTTCACATATCCGCACAAAAATTATGGAGTTTGGCGAGCAGTCTGTGGCATATTGCCAGTCATCAGAAACAATTGGCCGCTTCAAAGGATTGTGATGCTGCTACCCAATTGGTCGCACAACTCACTGCAGAAAACCGTGCAGACCATCGGACTGCCCACGCTGACAGTGATCGTGTGCGTGTTGAGCGGACAGATCAGCTACCTGGTCTTCCATACCCTCGCTGAACTCTTCTCCATCATCATCGCCGCAACCGCGATGGTTGTCGCGATAACTTCCAGGCACTTTACACGCAATCAGTTCGTCGTCTACATCGCGATTGCCTTCGGCTGCTGCGCCGCGCTCGACATCGTCCACGCCTTTGTCTACGAAGGTATGCAGCTGATCCCCAACAGCGACCTCAATACGGCGAGCCAGTTGTGGATAGCGGCTCGCTTCATTCAGTCCGCTGCCTTGCTGAGCGCCCCGCTTCTGCTGCGCAGAAATCTCGATCCAGGATGGATATTCCTGTTCTACAGCACACTCTGCCTGCTCGCCCTCGCGTTGATCTGGAACGGTTTCATGCCCGACACGTTTGTGGCGGGTCAGGGGCTGACGACATTCAAGATCACCATGGAGTACACCATCATCGCCATGCTGATGCTGACTCTTTGGCTGCTGTGGCAGCGACGCTCGCTGTTGTCGCGCCCACTGGTGCTGGCCATGAGCGCCGCGCTGCTGTGCATGATCATCTCCGAATTCACTTTTACTCAATACGTCACCGCCTACAGTATCGCGAACGAACTCGGCCACATCTTCAAGATTTACGCCTATTGGTTCATCTACCTGGCGCTGGTGCAGAGCACACTGCGCGAGCCCTTCAGCATGCTGAGTCGCGCCGCCAGCACCTATGATGCGATACCCGACCCCACCGTCATCACCAGCGCCAGCGGTCGCATCCACCAGGCCAACAAAGCGGCTGCCGAGTTCACGGGTCAGCCCGCAGAGACTATGGCAGGCCAGCGCGTCCATGCGCTGTTTCACGACGACAGCGTGGCACCAAAGGATTGCCCCGTCTGCATCCGCACGCTGCAGGAACCTGCCGCCCCATTCACACTGGGATTGACGCGTGAACACGGGGCTCGCGCTATCGAATGCAGCGTCGCGCCATTCCTCAGTCTGGAAGGCGACCACAGTTACGTGCAGGTTCTCCACGATGTGACGCATCGCCAGGTGGCAGAGCGACGCATTCAGCAGCTCTCCTATCTTTACCAGATGCTCAGCACCATCAATCATGCCATCGTGGGCTGCAAGGATGAGAAGTCGCTGCTGGAGCGGGTTTTCGAGGGGCTGATTGCACATGGCACTTTCCCCAAACTGTTCATCGCGCTGACCACAGATGGAAACCCGCCTCTGCGACTTCAATACCTGCAAGGCATCGACGATAAACATCGCCGCCTTCTGCAAAACATGTTCGACGTGGATAATCCTTTACTCCGCAGATACCTTGCCATCCTTGCACGCAGGGAAGTCGTCTGCGAGCCCGTTCCGGGGCAATCCTCTGACAGCGACGAACCACCCGGCGTCCATACGGAGTGGAACAACTACCTGCGTCAGGAAGGCATCCAGCACCGGGCAGGAATTCCCATGCTGCGGCACGGCCAGCTTTATGGGCTGATCGTTCTTTATCAAGTTGACCACGCCGAGTTCGATGCGGAACAGTTGTCGCTGCTCGACGAAATGAGTTCTGATATCTCCTTTGCTCTGGACAACCTCAGCAGTGAGGCCCGCCGACAGGCAGCCGAGCAGGAAGCGCAAAAATCTGCCTACCGCTTCCGTGAGCTCTTCAACTCCTCGCCACTGCCCATGCAGATACATTCGCTGAGCACCCGTGAAACGATCGCTATCAACCTCGCGCACACTCGCTTTCTGGGCTACTCGCTCGATGAGATCAAGACTAGCGAACTCTGGCTCGCCAGTGCCTTTCCGGATCGGGTTCAGCATGAGCAACTCATGGCGGTCTGGGAGCAGTCACTGGAGCTTGCCAAGCGAGGTGGAATGGTCAGCTCCCCAGAACTGACGCTGCACTGCAAGGACGGCAGCACGCACATCGCGGTCGGCAACATGACCTTGGTCGGCGACGACATTCTCATCGCCTGGACCGACCTGACCGAGATACGGCGCAACGAGCACGCGCTGCGCGAGAGCGAACAACGCTTTCGCAGCATGATCGAGCAGACCGGGTCGGGCGTGTACATTCGCAGGGATGCCCGCTACATCTACGTCAACCCCAGCTACTGCGAGATTGTCGGCTGGACTGCGGAGCAGTTGCTGGGGCAGGAAGTACTGCGATTCATCGACCCCGATGACAATGAGCAGCGGGAGCGCATCCGCAAGGCCTGGGCCGAACTGCATTCGAACGCAGCGCAGAGTGTCAGCTACGAGGTCACCATGCAGCGCGGGGAAGGCGGGCAGATCACGCTGGGACTGCACGCCAAGCTGTTGACCTGGGATGACGGACTGCCCGCGACCATCGTCATCGTCGAAGACATCACCGAGCGCAAGCGCAACGAGGCGCAGATTGCCGCCTACGTCCAGCAGCTGGAAGGCTCGATGAAAGCCACGCTGCAGGCCGTGTCCAACATGGTGGAACTGCGCGACCCTTACACCGCCGGTCACGAGCGCAAGGTCGGCATCATCGCGGAGCAGATCGCCCTGCAGATGGGCTGGTCCGCCACGCGCTGCGAGATGCTGGAACTGGCGGGATTGGTGCATGACATAGGCAAGATTGCGGTGCCTTCGGAGATCTTGAGCAAACCCTCGCGGCTCAGCCCGATGGAAATGGAGCTGGTAAAGATGCACCCACAGGCGGGCTATGACATCCTCAAGGACGTGCCCTTCCCGATGCCGGTGGCGGAGATCATTCTCCAGCACCACGAACGCATGGACGGAAGTGGCTATCCGCGCGGTCTCAAGGGTGACGAGATCATGCCGGAGGCGCGGGTGCTGGCGGTGGCAGACGTGGTGGAATCCATGTCGGCACATCGACCGTATAGACCTGCACAAGGCATCGACGCCGCATTGGCGGAGATCGAGGCGGGCAGCGGGCGGCTTTACGATCCCGAGGTGGTGAAGGCGACCTTGCGACTGCTGCGCGATCAGGGTTACCAGTTGCCGGACTAGAGGCAGTCTCGCTGCAGTTATAGACAGATAGAAAGGACATTTCACGCATGACAGATTTGCAGGGCCGCGACATCAAGGCGGTCATCTTCGACTGGGACGGTACTATCGTCGATTCCATCGAACACATTGCCAGCAGCCTGCATCAGGCGGCCACCGAACTCGGCTTTCCGGCGCTGGAACAATCGGCCTATCGCAACATCATCGGGCTGGGCATGGTCGACGCACTCAAGACACTGTATCCCGCTCTCGACAGTGGCGAGATCGATGCGATTCGCGAAGCCTATGGACGCTATTTCTTCTCGAAAGAAGCCACGCCGCAACAGATCTTCACGGGCATGACCGAGGTGCTGACTGACCTGCGCAGTGCTGGCCGGGGCCGCGCCGTCGCCACCGGCAAGAGCCGTCGGGGCTTGGACAGCGCGCTGCGCACCAGTGGCCTGCAGCCGCACTTCGACGTCACGCGCTGCGCGGACGAGACCCGCTCCAAACCCGACCCGGCGATGCTGGAGGAGATTCTGCGTTTCTACGATCTTGCTCCGCACCAGGCCGTCATGATCGGTGATACGACTTACGACATGGAGATGGCGCAGCGCATCGGCATGCCGGCGATCGGCGTACGCTGGGGTGTGCATGATGACGAGGCGCTGGGCCGCTTCGAGCCGCGCGCCATCGTGGGTTCAGTGGCCGAGCTGCGGCGGGCACTGGGCCTGTAAAGGTAGCGCGGGTGGGGAAGAACTAGGCTTTGTCTGGCTGGTCTTCTGCGCGTTCGTGCCGAGGCTTGCGCGGGCGCAACACTGTGGCGTTCACCAGCAGCGTCGCCAGGCGAGTGAGCAGGTTGAGCGTCATGGTGGGATGGCGCATCAGGAAGCGCATGTCGGTCGCGTAACTGTTGGCGGGATTACCGAGGAAGGTGCTGGCGCTCACTGACGTGGCAATCAAGGAGATGCCCACGGCCAGCCAGGGCATGTTGCCGCCGCCGAACATGAAGTCCTTAAGGTTTTTG
>JBBTKA010000040.1:0-8257 GCA_038059145.1 Pseudomonadota bacterium | reverse complement strand
GCAAATCGACCCGCACAGTGCCGACCTCCAAGGTGGAACGCGCCAGCTACGTGCTCAGCGACGGCGAGATTGTGAAACTGGCGCGCTGGGCCTGCATCATCGAGAACCATTATGGTTGTCCGATGGACATCGAGTGGGCGAAGGACGGCCAGACTGGCGCGCTGTACATCGTGCAAGCCCGCCCGGAGACCGTGCAGTCGCGCAAGGAGGCCGGGACGCTGCGCAGCTACAGCCTCAGCGACAAGGGCAAGGTGCTGGTGACAGGCTTGAGCATTGGCGATGCGGCAGTGAGTGGCCGCGTCTGCATTCTCGACAGCGCCAAGGACATCGACAGCTTCGTGGACGGCGCCATTCTGGTGACCGAGAACACCGATCCGGACTGGGTGCCGATCATGAAGCGCGCGGCTGCCATCGTGACTGATCGTGGCGGGCGCACCTCGCATGCCGCCATCGTCAGCCGTGAGCTGGGGTTACCCGCCATCGTCGGCACGGGGAACGCGACTCAGGTGCTGCACGGCGAGCAGGAGATAACCGTGTCCTGCGCCGAGGGCGACACCGCCTTTGTGTATGAGGGCACCGCGAAGATCGCCATCGAGACGCTCGACATCGCCGCGATTCCCGCCACCCGCACCCAGGTCATGCTCAACATGGGCAACCCGGCGGCAGCCTTTCGCTGGTGGCGACTGCCTGCCGACGGCGTGGGACTGGCGCGCATGGAGTTTGTGGTGAGCAACCACGTCAAGGTCCATCCGATGGCACTGGTCAAATATGACCAGTTGCAGGATGTAGAAGCCAAGCGCGAGATCGATGCCCTGACGGTGGGCTACGCAGACCGCACCGACTACTTCGTCGAGCGTCTGGCCCGGGGGCTCTCGCGCATTGCCGCCGCGCTCTATCCGCGCCCGGTGATCATCCGCATGAGCGACTTCAAGACCAATGAATACGCCAACCTCGTCGGTGGCGCGCAGTTCGAGCCCCATGAGGAAAACCCCATGATCGGGTTCCGGGGGGCCTCGCGCTATTACTCCCCGCGCTACCGTGAGGGCTTCGCGCTGGAGTGCCGCGCCATCAAGCATCTGCGTGAGCAGATGGGCTTCGACAACGTGGTGGTGATGATTCCGTTCTGCCGATCGATCGCCGAGGCCGACAAGGTGCTGGAGGTGATGGCGGGCAACGGTCTGCGCCGGGGCGAGAACGGACTGGAGGTCTATGTGATGTGCGAGATTCCCTCCAACGTGATCCTGGCGTCCGCCTTCGCCGAGCGCTTCGACGGCTTCTCGATTGGTTCCAACGACCTGACCCAGTTGACGCTGGGGGTGGATCGCGACTCCGAACAGTTGGCCGGGCTCTTCGATGAGCAGGATGACGCGGTGAAGTGGATGATCGGCCATGTCATCGCGGCGGCTCGCGAGGCCGGAGCGAAGATCGGCATCTGCGGGCAGGCGCCCAGTGACCATCCCGACTTTGCTGCCTTCCTGGTGGAGTGCGGCATCAACTCGATCTCGGTGACCCCCGACAGCTTCATCCGGGTGAAACAGAAGGTCGCCGAGGCGGAGGCGCGCAAGGGCTGAGGTCGGGCCTGGCGGCGTGACCGCAGAAGCGGCGGCTATTTCCCGTGCTGCGGTCTTGCCACCAGAATTTTCGCGAAGGTCTGCAGGCTGACGCTCTCCTCCAGCGCCAACCCGCTCCTCTCGAACAGAGCGCACCACTGTGACAGGGTGCGTTCGCGGCCGCGCGTGCCCATGAACATCTGCATGTCGAACGAGGCGCTCGCCAGATCAGCGCCCATCTCGGGCAGGACGATCTCCAGCACGGCGATGCGCGCCCCGGTCTGGCCACACAACGTGGCAAGATTGCGCAGCCCGGCCACACAACGGTCGTCGTCGAAACCGTGCAACACCGCGCTCAGCAGATAGATGTCGCCCGCCCCCTGCGCGGCGGGCAGCTGACCAAACAGGTCGCCGGTCTCGAAGTTTAGGCGGGACAGCAGCGCGGGTGCCTCACGCCCCTGCCAGTAGTAAGCGGCATCCCGCACCACCTGTTCGCGATCCACCACCAGTGCCTGCAGCTGCGGATGACGCTTGAGAATGGCGAGGGACTTGCTGCCCTGGGAGCCACCGACATCGATCAACCGCGTGAAGCGTGACCAGTCGAAATCCTGCGCGAAGGTGTCGCCGGCCAGCGCCTCGACGCTGTCCATGGCGCGCGAGAACAGCTCATCAAACTCCGGATCATGGTCCATGTAGTCGAATAACTCCTGTCCGTGGCTGCGCTGAAAGGCCACCTCTCCAGTGCGTACCGCACCCTCCAGCTCCTCGTACCAGGGACGGCTCATCTCCGGGGAGTTATGCATCAGAATCATGGCGCGCACGCACTGGGGATCATCCTGCCGCAGGGGCGCGGACAGACGGTTGTTGCGGAACACACCGGGCGCCGTCTCTTCGAAGATGCCCATCGCGGCCAGCATCCGCAACAGGCGCGCGATGGCATCGGCACTGGCGCCAACCAGGCTGGCGATTGCGGGGGCCGACAGCTGGCGATCGGCAAGGGTAGTCGCGATGTCCAGCCGCGCGGCCACATACAAGGCTCGGGATTGCCAGAACGAGGAGCTGATCTGCACCAGCCGGAAGGGCGGCGGCGTCATCTTGTTGGGAATGTTCTGCAGCCAGTTCGCAAAGCGCATCAGGCGGGCGAAGCGGCGCACGGCGCCGGCGTTTTTCTGGAGTGTGGGGCTCGACATGGGGCGGTGATTCCTTTTTGTCTGGCGTCGGTTGATCAGGGGTATTCAGGAAGGCATCGTTGGGGATGCCAGGCCGGCGCTGAACAGGTGCCCGTTGAACGCGGCGAGTCGATCGAGAAAGGCGGCGTCCATGGGTCGCTCCATCTGCTCCTCGAACACGTTCTTAAGCAACATCGGCGTCATCGCGAGGCTGACAAAGGCCATGCGCAGGATGTCGGCGTCGATGTCGGGATCGATCTCTCCCTGAGACTTCAAGGCGTCGACCTTGCGCGCACTGCGGGTGCGGCCCCGCTCAAGCAGCTGCTGGATGAAGCGACGTCCGGGGCCTTGATTAAGCGCCAGTACCTTGAGGATCAGGCGGGGGAATTCCGGGTGCTTGCTCATGGTCTCGTAGTACAGGCGCAGGAAGTCGGCGAACCCGGCGGGGGACTTGAGCAGCTGGCCGTCCAGCACGTCGAGCATGGGGTTGAGGGTGTGGCGGATCATCTCCTCGTAGAGCCCCTCCTTGCTGCCAAAGTAGTAGCGAATCATGGAGACGTTGGCATTGGCACGTTCGGCGATCAGCCGCGTGGTGACACGGGCGTAATCATCGGCCAGGAAGCAATCGAGTGCGGCCTTCAGCAACCGCGCCTGCACCGGATCGTCGCTGCGTTTCGAAACAACAGGTTCTTGCATGGGAGGCTCCGACACTGAAACTTGCGGTCAGGCTAACACCCGGGCAGGGGCATCGACAGCGCTTTCGTCAATCGATTCGGCGGGTTTGATTGAAGAGTCTCAGCGCTTCCACACCAGCAACTGATTATTGGCGGGCATGGGGTTGTCTTCCAACAACGTCAGGCCGGCTTCGCTCGCCATCTGATTGACCCACTCGAAGTCGCGCACTCCACTCAAGGGATTTCTGCTCTTCAGCCATAGGTCGAACTGTGCGTTGCTGGGTGTTGTGAAGTCGCCACCGTATTTGAATGGGCCGTATATGCACAGGAGCCCTCCGTGTTCGATCACAGAGTTCAACCGTCGAAAGAATTCCTCAACGGCTGCGGCCGGCATGATGTGCAGACTGTTGGCGGTGAACACTGCGTCAAATGGCGCTACTCTCCAATTCTGCTGAGTGACGTCCAGTGGCAACGCCAGCGGCAGGTTGGATTGCGCGGCGGCGCGCAGACGCAGGTTCAGGGTATCGACCAGCTCAGGAACATCTGAGCTCTGCCAGTACAACCACGGCATGTGCGTGGCGAAGTGAACCGCATGCTGACCGGTGCCACCGGCAACCTCCAGAACGCGCAGTGGTTGATTGCGCTCGCGTGCCACGAGATGCTTTTGCAGCACGGCCAGAATCGGCTCCTTGTTGTTCTCACAGGACTGGCTGAAGGGCAGCTGCACGGATCAAGTCTCCTGACTGGCGGCCAGAAACAGGGAAAGTTGCTCCTGGGTATGCGCATCGGCCATGTCGAAGCGAATGACGAGCGTCAGGAATTCTGCATCTGGCTTCTTTTCCACGGCTGCCATGCTGTGCACATAGGCGCCAAGCCCACTCAGCAGTCCCCCGACGTCGTTGCCCGCCGACAGATCCATCTGGATGCGGTCGAACACGGTCGGCAGCTGTGGCGTGCGACGGGCGATAACGGACATTTCATCATTGCCGATGCCCTTGATCATGCATTTGAGCTGTTGATCGCCAAAACGTATCAGCCCAGTGCCTTTCATCCTGGACGCCTCTTTGGCGGGTTTCGCGTCGTTCTGACCGGCAGATCCTGATGACAGAAGTGCCTCGGCGGAGCCACTGACAGACGACTCACCGCGGCCGCTGAAAATTTCCAATGAGCTGAACACACCGGCGTTCTGGACGTTGTTCTGTTGCACGGGTTTCATGTGGCCTGCGCGCACCAGTGCCTTGTGTACCTTTTGCATCAGCTCTTCGCTGGTGAAAGGTTTGCCGAGGTAATCGCTGACGCCAAGCTCCACGGCACGCAAAATGTGCGTCTTGCCACCCAGACTGGAGACCATGATGAAGGGGATGGTCGCGAGCTTCTCTTCGGCCCGCACCCAGATCAACAGTTCTTCACCGTTGAGCCCTGGCATTTCCCAATCGCTGAGGATCAGATCGACGCTCTGTTTGTTGAGAATCGCCTGCGCCTTGCGCCCGTCGGACGCCTCGACAATCTCGCACGCAGGAAGGAATTTGCGCAGCGTGCGCTTGATCAAGTCTCTGATGAAGGTGGCGTCGTCTACCAGAAGTATGCGTAATTTCATGCGTTGTTCACTTGTTTTGCCTGCGTAAAAATACTGGGGTATTCGCGCTGGAATCCTTCTCGCTGTAGCGGTACCCGTCTACATCAAAGGAAAGCAGATCTTCCGGTTTGCGCAGGCGATTCTTGATGATGTACGCCGACATCAGGCCGCGCGCCCGTTTTGCGAAGAAGCTGATGAGCTTGTATTGCCCGCCGTTAAAATCCTTGAATACTGGATTGATAACATCGGCCGCGAGGCGCTTTTCATTAACGGCATGGAAGTACTCATTGGACGCGAGATTCACGAGCACAGGCTTGCGTTCGAGGCTGAGCTGGGTGTTGAGCGCCTCGGTGATGCGGTCACCCCAGAAGCCATAGAGCGAACTGGCACCTTTTACTTTCAACGCAGTGCCCATCTCCAGCCGGTAGGGCTGAATGAGATCGAGCGGGCGCAGCAATCCGTAGAGCCCGGAGAGAATTCGCAGATGCTTTTGCGCGAAGGTGATGTCGTCGCTGGAGAGCGAAGGTGCATCAAGGCCGAGATAGACATCGCCTTTAAAGGCAAACAGTGCCTGCCTGGCGTTGTGTTTGTCGAAGGGCAGCTGCCAGCGGTTGAAGCGCGCGTGATTCAGTTCGCCCAGCGCGGGGCTCACGGACATCAGCTCGGAGATCTGTGTGGAGGACAACTGGCGCAGGTGGTCGATCAGCTGCTGCGAATCCTGCAAGAAGTCGGGCTGAGTAAATTTGCGAATCCTGACCGGAGTCTCGTAGTCCAGCGACTTGGCTGGCGAGATGACAACTAACATGGGACTGCCTCGTAGCGGAGAAGCGATTCAGGGGTGTGTGGGTCGATCATACCGGGGCGAGAAACTCCTGCCACCAGTCCAGCGGCGTCACCCCGTCAGCCGGATCGTAGACGTTGCCATAGTACCAGACCGTTCCCGGAAACTGCCCGACCACACGATCCAGCAGAATCTCGATGCTCTGGAAACCGATGGAGACGTGAATGCTGTAGACCAGCACGCGCGGGGACTGCAGATCCAGCGTGCCATCGAGCAGTTCAAGCTCCGGGCTCAAGGCGTTGGCCACCTCCTCGATGCCTTCCTTGCGAAGCACGCGAATGCACAAGTTGCCGCTGCGTTTGAGCAGCTCGTAACCGGCCGGGTTGTCTGCCGGAAAACGGATCCTGTCGCCCGCCGCCAGGCTGCGCACGAACGCCGGGGATTTAAGCAGGCGGTACTCTTTGTTCACGGGCAGTTTGGTCCCGGGCGCATTGGTCGCAGGTGCCATCGCCTCCACGACCAGCTTTTCCAGCACTGGCTCGCCGTCGTTGCGGTAACCGGCAACCAGTGAAATTGTCACAGGGGCTTCTGTCGGGGCTGGTTGAGTGCTTGAATCATGGCTGGGCATGGACGTTTCCATCGGATAGATAGCGATCAATTTTACGGATTTTGTGCGTTTCGCAGGCAAGGGATTTTAACCCGCTTTGCGTGACGATGGCCAAAGGCAGGTGCAAGCGTGTCCTCGGGAAGGGCAGATGTGCTAACCTGCCGAGGCTAATTTCCATTTTCATCTTTGATTTTCAAATCAGTACCGCAGGAGGCCCGCATGGGTTCGCAACAGGAAGACCAAACTACAGAAATACATCCCAAGGGAGAACTGGCACTGCAGACGCTCGCCATGCCCAAAGATACCAACGCCAACGGTGACATCTTCGGTGGCTGGCTGGTATCGCAAATGGACCTCGCCGCAGGCATCGCCACCAAACAGGTGAGCCGTGGACGCAGTGCTACCGTTGCCATGAATAACGTGGCGTTTCACTCTCCTGTCAGCGTGGGTTCGATTGTCAGCTGCTACGCCGAGATGGGCGAGATCGGGCGCAGCTCCATGCACGTCAACATCGAAGTGTGGATTTCCAATTCGCTGACCAACCATGGCAAGCGCAAAGTCGCCGAGGGCGAGTTCGTGTACGTCGCGATCGATGATCTCGGCCGTACCCGTCGCATCGATATTCCTGGCAGAGTGCTGGAGTAACTCTCCACGAGCAGCCCCGGCTCTGCTGATCCCCGTGCCCGCTCAGGTGGGCACGGTTTACGAATCCCTTCAAATCAAACGCTTCTTTCAGACGCTCCTTCCGAACCGCTCCCTGAACTGCCCCGGCGACAGTTGTAATACCTTGCGGAAATGATGCCGCATGGTAGTGGCGTTATCGAAGCCGCATCGGCTGGCGATGATGTCCATGGAGTGGTTGCTGGTCTCCAGCAGTCCGCGGGCCAGCTGCAGGCGCTGACTCGTAAGCCAGTCCTTCGGTGTCATCCCCAGCGCGGCACGGAAGCGGCGATCGAAGGTGCGGCGCGCCATGCGTGCACGCTGCGCCAGTTGATCGATGTCGATGGGTTTGTCGAGGTTGGTCAGGGCCCAGTCCAGCGCGGCTGCGAATTGGCCGGGTTTTTCTAGAACCGGCGTCTCCACGAACTGCGCCTGCCCGCCGCTGCGATGGGCGGCAATCACCAGTCGCCGTGCGACCTGATTGGCGACCTGGTGGCCGAAATCGCCCCTGATCACCTCGATGCCAAGATCGATTCCCGCCGCGCTGCCCGCCGAACAGCCAATGTCGCCGTCGTAGACATATAACACGTCGTCCACATAGGACACCGCTGGAAAGCGCTCGCGGAAACGCTGCGCGTAACGCCAGTGGGTGGCGGCCTGACGACCGTCCAGCAGGCCCGTCTCTGCCAGCAGAAAGGAGCCCGAGCAGAACGAGAGCAGACGCCCGCCGCGAGTGTGCAGCTGGACGATCTGTTCGCGCAGCAGCGAGTTGAGCGAGCTTTTCGATGCCTCGCTGTCAGCGACGGTCGGCCAGCTGGGGATGACCAGCATGTCGTAGTCATCCAGCGACGTTACGACCTTGGGCAGAATCTGCAGACCACCGGTGGCGCCCAGTGGGCCGCTTTCGAAGCTGATCACCTCTGCCTGATACCAGTCTGCGTATTTGGGGCGGGGCAGGGCGAACAACTCCACGGCACAGCCCAGCTCGAAGAGTGCGGTGTGGTGGTAGCTGAGAATGGCGACGCGGCGCATGACTGGTTCCCCTTGGTGTGATCTCGATTCGCTCTCAATTGGCCCTCGATTTGCTCTCGATTAGAGCATGGCCTGATCTTGACGAAATATGTCTTGCCAGCCAATTTTCGCCGTGATTGTTCCCTGCAATACTGGCCCCTGTCAAATATCTACCACGTGCACGACCAGAAAGAGGAGCATCACCATGTCATCTGCCGTATCCAGACCT
>JBBTKA010000039.1:0-11684 GCA_038059145.1 Pseudomonadota bacterium | reverse complement strand
GCCCGCGATAATCTTGTGCGCACGACTTATCGCGGGCTAGGCCCGCTCCCACAAGATGTTGATCCCTTCAATTCGGGGTGAGATAGATGAAGTTCTGCTCATCACCATTGGAGTACACCATTCGGAAGTCGTCTCGACCATCTCCGTTGACGTCGCTAAGGCTGAACAGCCCCTTCCTCAAGGTTTGCCCGGCATAGCTGGCTGGGTTGACACGCCTGACCATGAAATCCGCATAGACGCGGTGCTTTCTGCCGTTGAAGGTGAAAGCAATCATGCCGAACTCTTCAAATCGCACATTGCTGACACCTTCCAGAGTCAGCAGACCGGCGGTTAGCTCGTCAGCAATGGCCGGGGCCGACGTCAACAGCTGCTGACGCAGCTGATTGCCGCTGCTGTAAACGACTCGCAGATAAATCTCCGTGGGCAGCGCCGCGTCAGGATGCCCATGCATGTGAAGCCCCACAGTGGAACCCGCGGGTGCCGGTGTCGAGATAATTGCCGGACGTACATTGAAGCGGTCGTAGAAGGCGTTATTGATGACCAGTTTGCCGCTGCTGTCCAGATCCAGCTGAGGTGGACCTTGATTGCGCTGTACGGTGATATTGCCATGCTCCGTCACACTAAGTTTGGGCATTTGCATGGCAGTGAGCTGAGTCTGCAGAACATCGATGGCGGCCAGTGCGGGCTGAAAGCCGAGCTGCAGCCCCTCGTCAGTCACTATGCGGCCACTGCTATCGGTATTCATGAAAATCGCCGGACTTGAAGAGGCGCTGACCTTGGTGCCATTGTAAGGATAGAGATGAAAAGTGGCCTCCCCCACGGGAATTGTCATGATCCCGGCAGTGCTCTGTGCTGCGGTGAGAGCGGTGATCGTCAATTCCGGTATGCGGTTGATGGCCTGCAGTAGCGAACTCTTGCTGTTGAATGGCGAGGGCTGCGACAGGTTGATGACAGCTGGCTGCGTGACACCGGTTCTCGTTGGAGTGATCTTGGTCAAAACGGCCGTGAAGTCGAGGTCGTCATTCAGGATGGTCAGTGTTGCAGTCAAGCGCTCGCCAGCCAGCGCCCCGCCTCCCGGAGTTGTCAGGGTCAGGCCTATGGTTTTGTCGATCTGGCCAAGGCTGTTGTCTACCACTGCCACCGTGAATGTCTGGCTGGTGACGCCTTCCGCAAAGGTCAGTGTTCCGGTCTTGGTCTGATAGTGGTCCGGCGCTGTTGCGGTGCGATTGGCAGTCGCGTAGTTGATTGTGACCGTCCCGTTGCTGCCATTGCTGCGACTGACTGTGATCGAGGCGGAGCCACCGTTTTCTGCCACCTGGTAGTCCGCGGCTGAGAACTGCAAAGTACCCTGCTCGAAGTCGCCAACCGTCACGGTGGTTTGAGCGTTGCTGCCGATAGTGTCACCAGTCACGTCAGACAAGGACAAAGTGAGGGTTTCGCTGGCTTCGCTTGTCCTGTCGTCCAGCAACACCAGATTGATGGTCTTGTCGGCAGCATCGCCGGCGGCCCAGCGTAAAGTCGTTGTCACCGCCGTGTAGTCAGCGCCGGCAGTTGCTGTGCCGTCTGCCGATTTGACGACCACGGTAGCGGCCGCAGTGGAGGTCCCGGTACGACGCACGGAGATCGTCAGTGGCGAAGTCGCTTCTACGCCAGAGGCCGTGGTGGACGTAAACTCAACTGTCCCGCCCTGTGCGCTCAGGCTGACGCTCAGCAGTATGAAAAGGCACAGTTTGTGACACGATGACTTCATGGGTACCGGATTTCAGCTTTGAGTGTAAGAGACACCATTGCAGCGGCTGAGAGGCCAATTTCTTGAGCCCGCAAAGCTTTCTTAACGCTGGGTTCCTCCCCTTTTTGCCCAACCGAACCGTGATTTTGTGTGAGATACTTGCCGCGCATAATTCGGATTTGAACGGGGGCCAAGAGTTACCAGCATGCGAGTCAATTCAATACGATTGCGATTGCAGAAGTTCGCAATGTGCGTGCTGCTGGCAATTGCTGCGAGCCCCTTGGCGCAAGCCAGCACCGTCGCCCAGATGGATTTCGACGAGATTGTGAATGGTGCGGAGTTGATCTTCAGAGGTCATGTCCTTGCAGCGGAGGCGCGCCAGCAGCCCGGAGAACTGATCAAAACCTGGGTGAGGTTTGCCATTCTTGATGTTGTGAAGGGAGATTACCTCGGCGACGAGATCGAATTGAGCTTTCTGGGAGGCCGGTTGGACGGTCGTCAGCTGGAGGTCACAGATATGATTATTCCTCAGGTTGGCGAGACAGGCTTCTACTTTGTGGAAACTCTGCTGAATCAGCAGGTCAATCCTCTCTTCGGCTGGGATCAAGGGCACTTCCTGATAGTCGAGGAGCCCAGTGGCGAGTCGGTGGTGACGACTGTTCATCATGAACCATTGCTGAGTCTGGAGCCCGAAAGCACAGGCTCCGTTATCACACGCCCCATGAACATTCTTCCTGATGGCTTGGCTCAACCTGGACCGGGGAGACTCTCGACGGTAGAGAGCCCGTTTAGCCAGCCAGTCAACACCGACGAGTTCAAAGCCTCCATACTTACGATACTGGCGCTGCCGAAGTAAGGAGGTCTGATACGCCATGTATAGATGGATTACCGCTGCCGCACTGATAGTTATCAGTATCTCGGCCTTCAGCTACAACATCGATGGCGCCAAGTGGCCGGGCGCGAAAACTCATCTCTATACTTCCATTCCCGGTGTTGCTGCCAGCGGACAGTCGTGGGCGCAGGCGCTCCGTGACGCCGCTCAAGAGTGGACCAGCAAGACCCTTTTTACTTTTGAACCTCGAGTGGGTTATCGAGACCCTTGCATCGGGTACAGGGCAAATCCTGCCGGAGGAACCTTCCCGTCTGGAGAAGGTGATGGCGTAAATGGCGCCGATTTCACTAACGACGTCTGTGGGAACGAGTTTGGCACCAATGTTCTTGCAGTGACGCTTGTCTACACCGAGTCAAACAAGCTGGGCGCCTTTGATATCACAGAGGCGGACATCGTCTTTAATCGGAATATGACCTTTGACATCTATGATGGAACCGCCAGAAGTCCAACTGGCACCGACTTCAAGCGTGTCGCTTTGCACGAATTGGGACATGTCATGGGCATAGGGCATGAGGGAAACAACTCGGCCATCATGAGGCCCAATATTGGCGGCACATTTGCGCTTCAACCTGATGATATCGCTGGTGCGAACAAGCTCTATGGCGGTTTCAACAACTGTCCTTTCAGCACTTTGGATTTTGGCGTCGTTGGCGGGCAACTCGCCAACGGCGACTGCACCGTGCAGCAAGTGGTAGGGGGTGGTTCGGACAGCAGTTTGGTGGATATATACCGATTCGAACTGCTGCAGGCTACAACGGTCTCGCTCACCATGAATTCTGCCGCTGTGGACTCTGTACTGGTGCTAATGGATGAGAAGTCGGCCGTTATCGCGGATGACGGAGCCATGGGCGGCAGCTGTCATTCACAGATCACAAGGACGTTGCCAGCCGGTATCTACGCCGTACTTGCAAATACCTTTGCTCCCACAGCCAACGCGGCCTTCAACTCAACCTGCCAGGATTCTGGACCCTATCGCCTCACGATGAGCTACTCCAGTAAAGCACCGCTTGGGCTCGGACGGCCATCGAGTCTCAATGGCAGTGTCTCGGCGGCCGGCTTTTTTGGAGGTGTAACCACGGACAATGGGGGAAGCTACAGCAATAGTGTGAGATCGGCGCAGGAATTTGATGTCGTCGGGCGTATCGATATTGACCCGCAGCATCGCAACAAACCCGGTTTTCTTGTGGTAGCGGCACTACTCGACAACGGCGACATTCTGGTGAAAGACCCTCAAGGGGTCTTCTTGCCACTGAACAATCAGAGCCTCGCGATTCCTGTGAGTACTGGCAAGACGCTCTCCGCCAGCGAGACAATTGCCGTTCTCAGCGATACAGTTGCGGCAAGGCTGGGGCTCAGTCAGATCAATGTCCGGTTTCTGATTGGATATGGCCTCAGCAGCCAACCTAATGAGCTGTACTTCCATCGCGAGCCCATCAGCCTGGTCGTCTCTCCGTGATTGCAGTTCGGCGCAATAAGTCTGGTTCCAGCCAGCGCGATTTACGGCTATAATGCCGCGCACCTCGCACCCACCAACGTCCAGGAAAGCGGAAATTGCTTATCCGACGGTTATTATTCGCACTTGCGAGTCCCGGGTTGCAGTCCAGGCATCTGTTTCAGGTTGGTCAATTCAAGAGGATCTAAGAGTGGCAGTTTTCAATAGCGTTATCCGCTTCCGTTTTGTAAAGCTCAGCCTGCTGGTTCTGAGCGCAGTGTTCGCAGGTTCTCTGGCGGCGCAGTCGCTGGATCAACAGATTGCCGAGCGTCTCAAGCCTGTCGGCGAAGTCTGCCTGGCTGGCCAGGCATGTGCCTCTGGCGGCGCAGCACCCGCTGCACAAGTCGCTGCGGCCACTGGAGAGTTCAGTGCAGAGCAGGTTTACACACAGAACTGCGCAATGTGTCACGCGACCGGCATGGCTGGCGCGCCCAAATTTGGTGATGCGGATGCCTGGTCAGGCAGAATCGCTGCCAAAGGCTTCGAGACAGTGGTGCAGAATGCGATCACTGGCATCAACGCCATGCCTGCGAAGGGAATGTGCATGACCTGCACCGATGAAAATATGGCAGCGCTGGTCGAGTACATTTCAGGACAGGCTCAGTAAGGTTGTTCATTACTGGTTAAGGATGTAAGGCATACACTACTTTCGTAATGGTTAAGTTAAGTACTGGCAACAGTTAACAGGAGTAATACGTGGTGACTTTTTCAAAGATGGTTAAATCTCGTGTAGCACAAATTGGTGTGGTTTCTGCTCTGGCTGTGATGGCAGGCTCCGTGTCTGCAGACGCAGGCAAACAGGACCTGATGCAGCTCGCAGCGCTGTCTGATGGTTTCGTCGCAGAGACTGCCTACATGCAAAACTGCTTCGCCTGCCACAGCAGCGGTGCAGCGGGTGCCCCGAAAGTGGGTACAGCGGCTGATTGGGCTCCACGCATCGAGAAAGGCGTTGATGCACTGGTTGCCAACGCAATCAAGGGCGTGAATGCAATGCCTCCGAAGGGCCTGTGCTTCGCCTGCACTGACGATGACCTGAAAGCAATCGTTCAGTACATGGTCGACAGCAGCAAGTAATTGCGTTGAAGTGAAAAAAGAGCCCTCCGGGGCTCTTTTTTTTGCCTGTGCTTTTGTGGGAGCGGGCCTGCCCGCGATAGATCATGCCCGAAAACCATCGCGGGCATGGCCCGCTCCCACAGGGAAATCAGAAGCTGCCAAACAGATCCTTCAAGCCCGCCAGCGCCGCCGCGGCTTTCTCCTGCTTCTGTTCAGGAGTGGTATTGCCGCGCCCTTCCCAGTCCAGCAGGTCCTGTGGCAGCTCGTCCAGGAAGCGACTCGGGGTGGTAGTGACAGACTCACCAAATTGTTTGCGCTTACGCGCCAGTGTGAAGGTCAGGCCCTTCTGCGCGCGAGTGATGCCGACGTAGGCCAGGCGCCGCTCTTCTTCGATGTCACCACTCTCGATGCTGTTGCGATGCGGCAGTAACTCCTCTTCCATGCCCATGATGAAGACGTAGGGAAACTCCAGACCCTTGGCGGCATGCAGCGTCATCAGCTGTACCTGATTGTTGATGTCCTCCTCCTCTTGGCGCTCCAGCAGGTCGCGCAGTATCAGCTTGTTGATGGCGCTCTCGATATCCGTTTCATCGTCGCCCTCCTCTTCGGCCTTGGTCAGGCTTTTCTGCAGCTGTTCGATGAGCGTGCCGACGTTGGCTACGGCGCGTTCGGCAGCATTCTGCGAGGGGCTGGTCTGGTGCAGCCAGCCTTTATAATCCATGTCGCGGATCATTTCCTGAATTGCGGCAATGCTGTCGCCACGCTGAGACTGCTCGCTGATGCTGGACATCCACTCCGCAAATTTGACGACGCGCTCACGCTTGTTGTCAGGGAGGAACTGGCCGAGTCCGATCTCGCCGCAGGCGCTGAGCAGGCTGATCTTGCGCTCCCCCGCGTAGTTGGCGAGCCCTTCGAGAATGGAGGGGCCGATCTTGCGGCGCGGCGTGTTGATCGCGCGCAGGAAGGCATTGTCATCGTCAGGATTCACGAGCAGGCGCAGGTACGCCATGACGTCCTTGATCTCGCCACGCGAGAAGAACGAGGTGCCGCCGGTGATCTGATACGGGATTTGATTGGCCTGCAGCTGGATCTCCAGCGCCCTGGCCTGGTGGTTGCCACGATACAGCACCGCAAAATCCTTGAACCGCAGGCGTTGATTGACGCACATGGCGAGGATCTCGGTGGCAATTCTCTCCACTTCTGCATCCTGATTCGGCGAGGTGATCACCCGGATCTGGTCGCCCACTCCCAGCTGACTCCAGAGCTTCTTCTCGTAGAGGTGCGGGTTGTTGGCGATCAGCGTATTGGCGGCGGTGAGGATGTTGTTGTTGGAGCGGTAATTCTGCTCCAGCTTGATGAGCTTGAGGCTCGGGTAATCCTTCTCCAGCTGCACCATGTTCTCGGGCCGGGCACCACGCCAGGAGTAGATCGACTGGTCGTCGTCGCCCACCACGGTGAGCCCGGAACGGGGGCCGACCAGCAGCTTCACCAGCAGATATTGCCCGGTGTTGGTGTCCTGATACTCGTCCACCAGCAGATAGTGAATACGATTCTGCCAGCGCTCAAGTACGTCTGCGTGTGTCTGGAACAGCATCACGGGCAGCAGAATCAGGTCGTCGAAATCCACCGCATTGAAGGCAGTGAGGTGGCGCTGGTATTGGGCGTAGACGCGCGCTGCGAAGATCTCTTCGGCTTCACTTGCTGTCTGTATCGCCTGCTCGGGCATCACCAGTTGGTTCTTCCAATTGGAGATCGTGGTTTGAATGACTTTGATCTGATCGTCAGCCAGCTCGCCTTCCTTGTGCAGCAAACTCTTGAGCAGTGCCAGGCTGTCCTGGCTGTCGAATATCGAAAAGCCCGACTTGAATCCAAGCCGCGCGTGCTCCTTGCGAATGATGGTAAGGCCGAGGTGGTGAAAGGTCGAGATCGTCAGGCCGCGCGTGTTGCTGGCGCCCTCGCGCTCACGGGAGAGTTTGCCGACCCGCTCCTTCATCTCGCGCGCCGCCTTGTTGGTGAACGTCACCGCCGCAATCTTGTGGGCAGGATAGCCACATTGGTTGATCAGATAGCTGATCTTCTGCGTAATCACGCTGGTCTTGCCGCTGCCTGCGCCGGCCAGAACGAGCAAGGGCGAGCTGATGTATTTGACAGCTTCAAGCTGGCGGGGATTGAGTTTGTTCACGCAGGGATTCACACGTCGGAGAAAGCGGCAGCAATTATATACGAGCAAGCGCTGCAGAATTCACAAAGAGATGCCGATAACACTATCCGAGTTGTATCTATTGTGGGGACGCGCAGTGCGCATACTGCTGATTGCCGAACAGGACGCTGAATTCAGGATAGTCGGCGAACTGCTGAAAGGCATACAGGGAGAGACTTACCAGTTGTCATGGTGCCAGGCGGATGTTTCCGTGCTGGAGTCGACGGCTGTCAGTAGATTTCAACTCATTGTCTGGGGCTCGGTCTCTGATTCGCACATCGCCCGGGACATTCTCACAGAACTTGGCCGTCAGCAGGCCAATGTACCAATCGTCATGCTGGTCGACGAGGCGCCAGCCCATGTTGATCAACAGGCCGCCCGTCGTGGCGAGTCCGACATTCTGTTGCGCACCGCGCTGGATTCGCAGGTGCTGCAACGCGCGATCCATCGCTTCGCGCGCAAGAGTGTCGATCCGCAACCAGTAGAGCTCCCGAAAGCAGACCCACTGACCGGACTGAGCAACCGCCAGGATTTCAGTGAGCAGCTGGCGCGCATTCTAGCCAATGCCGAGACTCCAGAATCTGTTGGTCTGCTCCTCATCGACGTCGACCAATTCAAAAAAGTGAATGCTTCCTATGGGCAAAGCGCCGGAGACGCGCTGATTCAACTGATTGCAGAGCGCATCCGCTCGTGTCTTTCAGCGCACCAGCGCGTCGCCAGGATTGGCGGCAATGAGTTTGCCGTGGTCTTCCAGAACGTCATGGGATCGGCAGAGTCCGAGTGCCGCGTCAGCATCGAGCGCATCATCCAATCCATGTCGAGGCCATTTCCGGTGGCGCAACACGCTATCCGAATGAACGTCAGCATGGGCATCGCGATGAACAAGGAAACCGACGTCACCGTCGATGCCATGCTCGCCAATGCCGACATGGCGATGCGTATCGCCAAGCGTGAGAAAGGCTGCAACTATCAGTTCTATACCACGGACATGACCGACGCTGCGCAGACCATCCTCAAGCTGGAAGCCGAGATCCGCCGGGGCATCCGCAGCGAGGAATTCGAGCTGCACTATCAACCGCGCATCGATATCAAACAGAACCGGATTGTCGGCGCCGAGTGTCTGGTGCGCTGGCGACACCCGACGCGCGGGTTGCTGGCCCCCAGTCACTTCATCGCCGTGGCAGAAGAAAGTGGTCTGATCGTGCCGCTGGGCTACTGGATCATTCATCACGCCTGCAAGGATCTGAATGAGCTGGCAAGCAAGGGGCACCATGACGTGCAACTGGCCGTCAACGTCTCCTTCAAGCAGTTCCAGGACAAAAACTTCGTGCAGACAGTAGCCAATATCCTCAGCAAGCAGGGGATCACGCCAGGGCGTCTGGAGTTTGAGCTGACGGAGACCACGATGATGATCGAGGGCCAGGCAGTGGATCAAAGTCTGCTCAAACTCAGCGAGCTGGGCATCGACATCTCGCTGGACGATTTCGGCACTGGCTACTCCTCGTTTGCCCACATTCAGCGTTTGCCTATCTCTGTGCTCAAGATCGACCGTTCTTTTGTCAGTAGTGTCACCACCAACGAGGACGACGCCACCATCGTCAAGGCCATCATCAACCTTGCCCACAGCCTGAGCATGCAGGTGATCGCCGAGGGGGCCGAGACGGCCGAACAGGTAGAGTTCCTGTGTCTGAACAAATGCGATCAGGTGCAGGGTTACTTTTTCAGTAAACCAGTCACCTTCGACAACCTCAAAAAGTTACTGGGTGAGGAAGACTTCGTCGACCGCCACATCCAGTCGATTCTCGCCAAGAGCAGAGCGCTGACCTGAAAGACATCGCCACCTTGCATTCCGCCGCATCCTGAACTATTAGTTGAGAGAGCCCATAAATCAATTCCAAGGATGGAAATATGTCGCTGGCGATCGTCCACACTCGCGCCAATATCGGTATAGAAGCACCTCTGGTCACTGTGGAGACGCACATCTCCAATGGCTTGCCCACTCTCACCATCGTCGGTCTCCCCGAAGCCGCCGTGCGGGAGAGTCGCGAGCGGGTGCGCAGTGCCATCCTCAACGCCAACCTCGAATTTCCTACGCGACGCATCACCATCAATCTGGCGCCTGCGGATCTGCCCAAGAGCGGCGGCCGCTTCGATCTCGCCATCGCCATCAGCATCCTCGCCGCCTCGGGGCAGATTCCCGTCGAGCGTCTGGCCAGGTACGAGATCCTCGGTGAGCTGGCCCTGACCGGATCGGTACGCTCCGTACACGGCGTATTGCCAGCGGTCCTCGCGGCCAGAGACAGCGGACGCGTGCTGATCCTGCCTGCCGTCAACAGCGACGAGGCCTCACTCGTGCGCGGCGTGAAAGCGTTCGGCGCCGCCACGTTGCTGGATCTGTGCAAACACCTGCTTGCGGGCAGCGGTCTCAATCCCTGTCGATTCAGACAGCCAGTGCTGGTGCCCGCTGCGTCGACACCACTGCATGATCTTGGCGAGATCCGCGGTCAGCACATGGCCAAGCGCGCCCTGCAGATCGCGGCGGCCGGAGCTCACAACATCCTGTTCGTCGGGCCGCCCGGCACCGGCAAGACCATGCTGGCGAACTGCCTGCCGTCGCTGCTGCCGACTCTGGACGAGAAGGAGGCACTGGAGGCCGCCGCCATCAAATCGATCTCGCGGCAAGCCATCGACACCAGTCGCTGGATGGAGCCGGTGTTCCGCTCTCCGCATCACAGCGCCACCAGTGTTGCCCTCGTCGGCGGTGGCGCCCACGGCCGCCCCGGCGAGGTCACACTCGCGCATCGCGGTGTTCTGTTTCTCGACGAACTGACCGAGTTCAACCGCAGTGTGCTCGATGTCCTGCGCGAGCCGCTGGAGTCCGGAGTGATCACCATCAGTCGCGCCAACTACCGCATGCAGCTGCCCGCCAATTTTCAGCTGGTCGCGGCGATGAATCCCTGAGCATGTGTTGCCAAATCACCACGGTTTGGAAGAGGGGTGTGGGGAGAGGGGGTGTAGTAAAGGGTGATTTCGACCTCACCGTCTCCGATAACAATTTTCTCCACAATCGCCTCAACGATGCGGCGCTTCTCTTCATGAGGAAGGGATGGCCAGCGACTATGGAGGTCACGGGATTCTTCAATAGCGACTTCCTGCGAGAGGTGGGAAATCTTGAGTACATCAATCTCTGCTTGGAGTGCAGGAAGCTGGTTATCGAGCTGGTCACGGCGTTCTGAGAGCGGTTTGTATTTCGCCCCAAAGCCCGTCTTGTCGATCATCCCTGACTGATACAGGTCATAAAGCTTGTCTATCTCCGTTCCGAGCTTAGCCATGTCCTTCTCAAGTACCGCAAGGAGTTCAGTCTTCTCTTTAACAGTCTGGGACGCGCTCTCAAGGATTGTGGAGATTTCATCATCAGAGGTGAGGACACTTTGCACCTCTGAATGGAACACGGCTTCAAGGTCTTCCAGGGGTATCTTGTTGCGGCACTTGGAGCAGATGTATTTGGGGCTATTGGTAGGGACATACATCTTCGCTCCACAAGCGCAGTGGGCGATGCCTGAGAAAAGGTATACGGCTGGTTTGGTGGTACGCCTTAGGGAAACTCTCTGACCATCAAGGAAGAGATTGCACTCAGTCCATAACTCTTCGGAGACAATCGCAGGAGCATCAAGGAGTATCCACTCCGACTCTGGTTTCAGCTCCCAGGCACCATTTCTTCCATGGGGGCTATAGGTGTAGTTGGCACGGCGGGTACCCTTCGCAATAGGGTCACGAATAAGTCTATCGATAGTGGTGTCACTAAAGAGTCCACCGTTCCGTGTTCTATGCCCTCGCTCATTGAGGAGTCTCGCTACCATCTTCTTGCGTTTGTGCTGAGCGAAGAGTTCATACATGAGCTTGCGGACAGGTGCTTCGGCGGGATGGAGACACAGCACTTTGTCTTTCCATTCATACCCGTATGGTGGTTGTCCTCCCGTGGGTTTGCCTGCACGGGCACGCATAGGGACAGCGGCTGCAACCCGCTCAGATATCTCCTCACGCTCCCATTGACTCAAAGCAGCGATCATCGTGTAGAAAAGACGGCCTGCAGGGGTAGAAGTATCAATGCTCTCTGCAAGTGAAATGAGGTCAGCTCCGTACTGTCTGAATATCTCAGAGAAGTCGAGAAGCTCCTTGGTGTTGCGAGCGAGGCGAGCGAGTTTGGAAAAGACGAGGCCAGTGATATGACCGTCTTTTATGTCTGCGAGCATCCGCTTTGCTTCAGAAGTCTCTTTGACTGTCTTTCCTGACACCGCATCGAGGCGATACACCTCAA
>JBBTKA010000038.1:0-5257 GCA_038059145.1 Pseudomonadota bacterium | reverse complement strand
ACCGAGTCCCAGCGCGGCTTGTCGCGGGGACTCCTGGCGTCGAAATAAATCGAGTTCGAATCGAACTGGGACGGATCAGGATAGGCGTCCCGGGCAACCCGGGCGACGCCCGCAATGCCGATCTGCTTGCAGCTGGAGTGGTAGATGAAGACCTGCTCTCCTTCACGCATCTCGCGCAGGAAGTTGCGCGCCTGATAGTTGCGTACGCCCTCCCAGACCACCGGCTTTTGAGGCCGGGCGGCCAGATCATCGATGCTGCATTCGTCGGGCTCTGTCTTGACCAGCCAGTGCGCCATGGGCGTGTTCCTTACGCACTCGCAGCTGTGTCGACCTGATGATCCAGGTGTGCCATCAGCTCGGCAGGCAGGTTGAGTTTATGCCCCAGCGCCTGCAGGTAAGCACGCTCGGCGGGATGATCCACATCGATGGCGATGCGGGAGATCAGGTAGAGCTCAGTCGCCTGCTCGATGCCCTTGGCCGAGGACGCAATCGCCGCGATGTCCACAGGCTGGGTCAGGGCGTCGAAGACAAATGCCTTGCTCTCGGCGTCCAGGCCCATCTTTTCCACCTGCTCGAACAGGACTTTCTGTTCCTGCGCATCGATATGGCCGTCGGCCTTGGCGGCACCGATCATGGCGCGGATCAGCACCAGCTGGAAGGGCTGGCCATTGGCGGCAGGCGCTGCGTCCGGCAGGAAGCGTGGATCAACGTGACTGTAATCTGCCTGAGTGGCGACGGGTGCAGTCGCAGCGGCCTTGCCCTGCTGCCAGTTCTCGTAGGCCTTGTAAGCCATGGCGCCCGCAGCCGCTGCGCCGCCGTAGCCGATCACGCCCTTGGCCATCTTCTTCATCTTCTTGCCGCCGAGCAGCAGGCCAAGAATGCCGCCAACCACGGCACCGCCGCCGAAGCCGCCCATGCCCATGCCATCGAGCTGCTGTTTGGCGGAGCCACCAGCCTGTTGCATTTTGTTGGCGATGTCGCCGCCGAGGAATTGTTGGAGCAAATTGTTTGGATCAATCATGTGTGTCTCGCTGTCGTAGTTAAAACCGTGTGTAAATTCGGTAGCGTTAGAGACCGCAGTCTACCGGGATTTTGCTCAGGGGTAACGGGCAGTGCTTGGGCTTATCGCCAGCAAGGCTGGCTCCCACAGGGCAGGGGCATCAGTTTTTACATGTAGCCCTGTGCCTGCAGCTTGAACAGGTGCGCGTACTGACCGTCGCGCGCCAGCAGTTCTTCGTGGGAGCCTTCCTCCAGGATCACGCCCTTGTCGAGCACGATGATGTGGTCGGCGATGCGCACCGTGGAGAAACGGTGCGAGATGATGATGGAGATGCGGTCGGCGGTCAGTTCGCGGAAATGCGCGAAGATGTCGGCCTCGGCTTTGGCATCGATCGCAGCAGTGGGTTCGTCCAGGATCAGCACGTCGGCATGGTTGCGCATGAAAGCGCGGGCCAGGGCGATCTTCTGCCATTGGCCGCCCGACAGCTCTTTGCCACCCTTGAACCAGGTGCCGAGCTGAGTGTCGTAGTTCTGCGGCATGTGCTGGATGAAGTCTGCCGCCAGTCCGTCACGCGCGGCCGCCTCGACCTGCGGGCGCACCTCCATGTTCTCCACATCGCCAATGCCGATGTTGTCGCTTACCTTGAGCTGGTAACGGCTGAAGTCCTGAAAGATCACGCCGATCTTGTAGCGCAGCGTCTCGATATCCCACTCCTGCAGATCCAGTCCCTCCAGCAGGATGCGGCCGCTGGTCGGTGAATACAGGCGCGTCAGCAGCTTGATCAGCGTGGTCTTGCCGGAGCCGTTCTCGCCGACGATGGCCAGACTCTCGCCGGCCTTGATGTGGAGGTTCAGTTCGTGGATGGCCGGGGTGCGGCTCTCCGGGTAATAGAAGCTGACGTTCTCGAAGCGGATGCCGTCTTTCGGGTCCGGTCCGGCGGTCTTGTCGCCGGTGGCTTCGGGCACCTTGTGTTCGAGGTATTCGATCAGGTTGGAGAGGTAGAGATTGTCCTCGTACATGCCATTGATCGCCGTGAGGCTGGCGGTAACAGCATTCTGCCCCTGCCTGAACACCGCGATGTACATGGTCATCTGGCCGATGGTGATGGTGGTGGCGATGGCGGCGAACACCACCCAGCCATAGGCGAAATAAAACGCGGCGCTGGCGAGCAGACCGAGGACATAGCCCCAGAAGCCCCGGCGCAGCACCAGGTTGCGGTCTTCCTTGTAGATGGCCAGAAAGATGTCGATGTAGCGCTGCAGGAACAGGCGACCGATCTTGAGCAGTTTGACTTCCTTCACGCCGTCCTCGCGGGTGAGCACCATCTCCAGATAGATCTGCATGCGGCGCTCGGCGGAACGGTGGCGCTGGTTGCGGAAGGCTTCGCCGGAGAATTTCGCCTCGGCCATGAACGCAGGCAAGCCCGCGAAGGCGAGCAACAGCACCGCCCACGGAGAGAACTGGAACAGCAGGAAGCCATAGCTGACCAGCGAAATGGATTCGCGCAGCAGGTCGAAAGTGCGGATGACGAGGCTGAGCGGGCGGCTAGAGGCTTCGCGCCGGGCGCGGGTCAGTTTGTCGTAGTACTCGGAATCCTCGAAGTGCTGCAGCTCCAGCGTGAGCGACTTTTCGAGAATCATCACATTAATCTTGTTCCCCAGCAGCACGCGCAGGATTGACTGGCACACACTGTTGACGCGCTGCACGCCGGTGATGAACACCACCAGTCCGGCCTCGCACAGCACCCAGAAAATGGTCTGGTCGGTTGCGGCTTCCCGCTGCTCGGGGGCCGCCTGAATCGCTGTCACCACGGCATCCACGATCAACTGACCAACATAGGCGATGCCCGCCGGCAGGATGCCTGCCAGCAACGTGGCGAATGCCATGGTCAGGGTCAGTGCGGCGCTGGTGCTCCAGACAATCTCCACCGCCACGCGGCTGTATTTGAACACCGAGAAGAATTTGGTGATCAGTTGCACGGGGCCTGATGGCGACGCAGGCTGGGAGGTCGCTGGAGAGGGGGATTGATAAGCGGGTTGCTTCAAGGAAATACCCGGGTACGAAGAAATCTGGGAGTATCGTAAAACAAGACTGCCTGGGAAGCATAGTGCTTCACAGGCAGTCCGGTCTTGCTGTTGGTTCTAACTTTCAGTTCTAGCTGTTGATCCTAAACCAGTATTACTTGGTCAGCTTCAGGATGAAGCGATCAGTATTTCTTTCCAGCTCAGCGGCAAACGGAGCCTGTGAGTGGTTGTCAGTCGGGACGTTCAGCAGGTCGCTGCTGCTGTCCACAATGGTCAGGCCAGCCTGTTGAACCGCTGCAATCACCTGCTCAAGTGGAACGCGGTGCAGAGTGGCGTTGTCAGCACCCATGGTACCTTCGTGGTCGATCAGACCGAAGATGCCGCCCGGCTTGAGGGCGTTCTTGACGTTGACCAGGAAAGTCTGGGCAGCCGCTGGATCAGCGTTGTAGACGTCGTGGAAGTTCAGGTTGGTGATGGCGAAGTCGATGGAGTCTGCTGGCAGACCCAGATCAACGCTGACGTTCTGCTTCAGCAACTCGACGTTGCTCAGTGCAGCCAGACGTGCGTCGACAGTCGCTTGAGTTGTACCACGGGCCAGTGCCGCTTCGGAGTTCTGCATGTAGACCTTGCCAGTCGGGCCAACGGCGCGCGACAGCACTTCGGTGTACCAGCCGCCACCGGACATGATGTCCAGTACGGTCATGCCTTCTTCCAGGCCAAGGTAGTCCAGCACTTCAACCGGCTTGCGTGAGCCGTCCAGCGCCTTGTCAGCATCGCTGCGGGCAGGATCGGCCAGAGCTTGAGTGACTTTGGCGACGTCAATTGCCAGGGCATTGCCCCCGGCCAGCAGTGCGGTAGCAGCAACTAAAGAGAGTAGCAGTTTCATAATGACCAACCTTTTGTGATTATTTTCCTGGGGTTTCAAAGACAGTGTTCAGTCTGATGTTAAGTCTGATGTTCAGACATCCACCTTGACCCGGATCAAGACCGCGACTAAGCGGATCTGCTTGCACATGTCCGGCAAATTTCGTCCGGCAATTATCGCGGCATCTGTCCAATCAAGGGGATATTCGGGCGGCTCAAGGATAAACCAAGCAGAAAGGGGAGTACACCAGTAAGTGTGTTGCTCGGGCGACTTGGCGCCTTGTCAGTGCAGGCGGCGGCTGGTCATCAGCTCGGTTTCGAAAAGCTGCTTCACGCGCAGCAATTCGGTCATGCCCCCCTCGGACTCGACTAGAGGCAGATGCGTCTCGATATCGTTGAGGATGTTGGTGATGGCACTGGTATCCAGCGCGCTGAGATCCAGGTCAAAGGGCCAGGAAGTATCTTTTGCCAGCATGCTTGTGAGTCCTCTGCAGGGGCGATGAAGGTAGGCGCATACCCGGTAATCGACCAGCAAAGGAATTACTTTAGGGTTATTTTCAGCGGCTGAGCGAATCCGGCCGTGAGTCAGTCGATACCCATGGCAGAGCGCATGATGTGGTTTTTGAGCAGTACGGTCTTGTCGAGACCTGCCATGCCGGCGTTGCGCAGCCAGCGCACCGCCAATGGCTGCTCGGCAAACAGTCGCTTGAAGCCTTCCATCATCCACATCATGCCGAGGTTGTGGCCGATGCGGCGTCGCTGGTAGCGACGCAGAGTGCGCAGGTCGGCGAAATCCCGCTCCTTGCTCACGGCCCGCAGAATCTCTGCCGCCAGCACGCTGGCATCCTGCAGCCCGAGGTTGACGCCTTGTCCGGCCAGCGGATGAATGGTGTGCGCGGCGTCGCCGATCAGGGCGATGCCGTGCTGGACGTAACTGTGGGCGTGACGCTGGCGCAGAGGAAAGCTGTAGCGCTTGTCCACGCTCTCGATTCTGCCGAGACGGTTTTCGATGGCGGCCTGCAGCTGGCGGGCAAAAGCCGCGTCCTCCAGCGCCATCAACTCCTGAGCGACTTCCGGCAGCACCGACCAGACGATGGAGCAGTAGCGCTGCCCATCGAGGCTGCTCACCGGATTCGCCTGCAGCGGCAGAAACGCCAGTACGCCAGCGTCCATGAAGCGCTGGATGGCGGTCTGGCGATGCGGAAGCGCGGTGCGCACAGTGGTCACGATGGCGTGATGCTGGTAATCCCATTCGCGAGTCTGAAAGCCGGCCAGCTCGCGGACCGTGGAGTTGGCGCCATCGGCGGCGACCAATAGTCGCGTGCTCAGGCAGCGGCCGTCGGCCAGCGTGATCTGCACCGGCGCTTCG
>JBBTKA010000037.1:0-11706 GCA_038059145.1 Pseudomonadota bacterium | reverse complement strand
GGATGGCTTTGCCCACCCGGCTCTTCGCTGCCGATACAGCGCGCATTTTATCCGCGGCGGGGGCATCGCTGTCCAGTCGCATTGCCGCCATCATCACAATGGAGCGGGCCAGCTGACACTCGATGAACATGTCAGCCATGCGATGTTGCAATGCCTGGAAACTGCCAATCGGAGCGCCGAACTGCTTGCGGGTCTTGCTGTATTCGACAGTCTTGGCCAGCAGGCTGTCCAGCGCACCCACCGCTTCCGCGCAAACCGCCAACGTGGCGCGGTCAACCATTCTCTCCAGCCCTGCATATGCCGTGTCCACTGCGCCCAGCAGTCGCTCGACCGGCACTTTGACTCGGGAAAAGGTGATCTCCGCAGCGCGATGGCCGTCGACATTGGTATAGCTGTGTTTGTGAATACCCGGGCTGTTCGCGTCGATTAGCAGCACGGAGATGCCATGCACATCCCGATCGGCGCCGGCGGTGCGCACGGACACCAGCAACTGGTCGGCAGCGGGGCCATTGAGGACCATTATCTTGCTGCCATCGACTATCAAGCTGTCACCCTGCACGACGGCCGTCGTGGTGACACTGGCGAGGTTGTAGCGGCTGTCCGGCTCCGCCAGTGCACACGCCAGCTGCAGATTGCCGCCCATGAGCTCAGGCAACCATTCGGACTTCTGCTGCGCGCTGCCAAGCTCACTGATCAGGCCTCCGCCGAGCACTGCTGTGGCCACGAAAGGTTCCACCACCATGGCTTTGCCAAATTCTTCCATGATCACCATGAGGTCGGTTGCGAATCCCCCAAAGCCATCGTCCTCAACCCGGAATGGCACTGTCAGCCAGCCGAGCTCTGCAAAAAGCCGCCAATTCTCCGGGCTGAAACCCACAGGATTCGCCAGAATCTCCTTGCGGGAATCGAACCCATAGTGGCGCTGCACAAACTTGCTTACGCTTTCCTGCAGCATCTGCTGCTCTTCACTGTATGAAAAATCCACTGCCTGCTCCATTGCGGGTCATCTGCTGGCCCGCTGCCAGGCGCTCTGGCGCTAAAGCCCGAGCACCGCCTTGCTGATGATGTTGCGCTGAATTTCGTTGGAACCACCGAAGATCGAGAGCTTGCGATTGTTGAAGTAATGCAGCGCCGTTGCCGCCGCGCCTTCGCTGCCGACCACCTGACCCGCGAAGCCACTCTCGAACTGCTCCGGCACGAACGGCAGACTGTGCCAGGCGGCCAGCTCCATGGTGAGCTCATCGAGATACTGCGCTGTCTCGGTCCCCACAATCTTGAGAATTGAGGACTCCGGCCCCGGGGCCTTGCCGACACTCACGGCCGCCAGCGTCCTGAGTTCGGCGTATTCGAGGGCCAGAATCTGGATCTCCGCCTCGGCGATCTTCTTCGCGAACACCGGGTCATCCAGCATCACACCACCCTGCCCATCCGGGGTGTTGGCGGCGATGGCCTTCAGTTTCTCAAGCCGGACCTTCGAGCGCGGGACGCCCGCGATATTGGTGCGCTCGTGGGTCAGGAGCACCTTTGCATAGGTCCAGCCCTGATTCTCTTCACCGATGCGGTTCTCCACCGGCACGCGGACGTTATCGAAATGAACTTCATTGACCTCGGGGTGGCCATCGATCAGATAGATCGGAGAGAGTTTGATGCCGGGAGTCTTCATGTCGATCAGCAGAAAAGTGATGCCTTCCTGCTTCTTCGCTGTGTTGTCGGTGCGCACCAGGCAGAATATCCAGTCGGCGTACTGCCCGAGGGTGTTCCAGGTCTTGGTGCCATTGACGACGTAGTGGTCGCCGTCCAGCACGGCGCTGGTTTTCAGCGACGCGAGGTCCGAACCGGCATTAGGTTCCGAGTAGCCCTGACACCACCAGACGTTGCTGGCGAGAATATCTGGCAGAAAGCGCTGACGCTGCTCCTCACTGCCATAGGTAAAGATGACCGGGGCGACCATCTTGATGCCAAAGGCGACCGGCTCGGGTGCGCCCACGCGGGCCATCTCTTCGGCAAAGATGTATTTCTGGATAGCCGTCCAGCCGGTGCCACCATACTCCACCGGCCAGTTCGGTGCAGCCCAGCCCTTGCGGTAGAGAATCTTCTGCCAGCGCACATAGTCTTCCTTGTCGAGGCGAATGCGACCATCCACCTTGGCGCGAATGTCGGCAGGAAACTCTGCCTCCAGAAATGCGCGCACGGCGTTCTTGAATTCCAGCTCTTCCGCAGTGAATGCGACGTTCACATGACTCTCCTGAAAACATGATAAAAATCAGTGGCTCTAACAACTCCGACCAAAATTACTGGCGCGACTTTATCACCTTTCAGGATTGATGAAAACGAAAAACCGAGCATTCGCTCGATGCATTCCGCATACATGTCAAGGCCTTCACAGAAGCGACAGAGGCATGCGAAAACGAGCGACTTCAATGCTGCAGCGTTTGTTTGTCATCCTGCAGATAGCGAAATACGGGATCATCGTAGAAGTCCTCGATGCCTTCATACCGAATAGCAGTCAAGCCTGTCGTCAGCGCCTCGGTCGAGCTGGCGAAGAATTCGGTCCACTGCGAAATCTGTCCGCGCCGACCGACCACCCGTAGCATCCAGGCACCCGCGCCCGTCCGCTCGGCTTCCACCCGGACCGTCATCCCGTCTTGTGAGACTTCTTTACTGATGAAATTGTCTGTTGCCATGCTCGCCTCCATGCGCTTTGGGTTGTGTTCTTCACATCAACAGATAGTCAAGGAAAGCGATTCTGTCCAGTCAACCTGGCCAGCAAGAAGAGGAAGTACGGGGAACAACGTTAGAAGAAACGCATTTTGCGCATCACACTGAAGCCGGCATTCCAGACCAGCAATGCAAGGCCCAGCAAGCCAGGAACCACGTAGAGCAGCAGGGAGTCGACATCTTGTGCCGCGATTCCTGTGAGGGCGACAACGATATACCCCAGCAGCGCCAGCAAGTGACACAGCAGGTAGAGGATGATGACGTTGTGCTGGGTCTTGCTCACGGCACAGCCTTTGCCGAACAACAGCCAGCGCAACGCATAGAAAAAGCCGATGAGGTCAGTGGGCCAGAACAAGAGCAGATTGAGATTGTGGTGCAAATCCAGATGCCCCGATTCCAGCCACGCCACCGTCATGATGAGACCGAACAGGCCACTGCACAGAGCGACTATGCCCCCCACCAGCCCCAACAGGCGATAAGACAGAGCAGGCGATCGCAACGTGAATCCTGTCTGGCTCGAGAACGACGCCAGCGGAATTTTTTTCAAGCGGAAGAATAGCAGGACGGTGGGAAGCAAAAGCAGAAGTGCAGCGATTTGATAAGGATTGGGGCCAGCGTCCGGAGGTTCGAACTCCATGACGACGGTGCCGTCGGTCAGCATTGGCTGACGCTGACCGCTTTGATCCACGTCCGACGGAAAACTGAGCAGCTCCTGGCGCAGACCTGACGGCAGGAACATCGCCTCCCACTGCGTCATGCGCCGATCGATGCGGTCATTCATCAGCACATCGAGCCCCAACGCAACATATGGCACGGACGCGTAGTGGGTCATGACTTCGTCGCGGAAAGTACGTTGCGTGGGGGCGCGGTTCTGGCTCTCCAGGCGACCTCCCAAGGCTTCGTTCAGGTAGTCCCTGACGCGTGTGGTGCAATTGTCGAAGAAGTACTGATAGGAGTAGACGATGTTCTCTTCGCGCAGATTCCACGCCAGACGTCGATAAAGCGTCGCCTTCTGCTCATTGGTCAGATTGAGCCTGTCTTGCCACACCGTGCGTTGTTCACGCTCATAGCGCCCCAGCTCCCAGCCCGGTGGCGAGACACCCAGCTGATAATTGAGGATGCCGCGCAGGAAATTGGTGGCGAAGGTCACATTGCCGACGCTGATATCGAACAATCCCCAATTGAAGACCAGATCCGAATCACTCTCGCTGTCCACCACACGCAGCGCAGTGTGGCCGAAGTTGTCCCAGACGTGGTCGCCAACATCAACGGTGATCAGATAGAAATCCACCTTGCTCATATCCGCTGGCATGCGGATGCTGGCAGCATCGGTGATCTCGGGAAGGGCTTCCTGCTCCGCAATTGCGGTCTGCGCCAGCACGGCAAGCAGCAGCCAGCTGCAAACCGCCCACATAAAACCCGCAGCCAGCGCCCTCGAAAGGCGTCGCTGACCGTGCACACAGGCAGACGGGCTCGTATTAGCGGTGATGGAAATCAATGCTCAGGGGCTGCTGTAAAGGAACGGGTTAAAAGGACTAACTGAAAGGTGGTGCTAAATTCACCAACTGCTCGCAATCATATCAAAGAAACCAATTCGATCAAGGGGCAGGCTTGAATAGCCACATGAAGAACTTCATGTAACTCAAGGATTCATCTCAAATTAATTTTAGTGAATCTGATCCCACGGCATGGGCTGGCCGCGAAATGCGCGCACTTTGCACACTTTCAGCCAGTAATTCATGACAAAGCGCTGATCGCTGGCAAGGCTGAGCAGCTTCTGGCGGATGTCGTGAACGGTTGTGTGCGGCAGCAATGCAGCAATCTGCCAGATCTCCTGCTCTTGTACGGCGGCATCCAGCACACCGTTGTAGGCGTCTGGCAACTCTCTGCGCATTTCACTGGACAGTTCACTGGTGTAGGCAATATTTTTCATGATCATGACTCGCTCTTTTGGTCATCTGGTCGTCGGACTCTGCACATCTGCACAGGGCTTTTTCGCTAAACACTGTTTATTTATACACTATCTATTTATACAGTACAACACTGTATAAACCATCTTGCACTCTGATCCAAACGATGGCATCTCAGCCCTGTGCTAAACTCCGGCCAGCGCTCCGGTATGCGGACGCGCCGTGTGGGGGAAGCCTTGAAAACAAGAAGAATTGGAGCGCTCGAAGTCTCAGCCATAGGCCTTGGCTGCATGCGCATGTCGCAGTCCTATGGTGCTGCGGATCGCGCAGAATCTGAGCGTGCACTGCACCGGGCGCTGGATGCGGGCTACACATTTCTGGACACCGCCAGCCTCTACGGCATGGGGCACAACGAAACGTTGATCGGCGAGGTGCTGAAGAAGCGCCGCCACGAATTCATCCTGGCCAGCAAATGTGGGATTCTCGTTCGCGACGGACAGCGCGTCGTCGACGGGTCTCCGGCCAGTATTATTGCCACGTGCGAGGCGAGCCTGCGCCGTCTCCAGACCGACGTCATCGATCTCTATTATCTGCACCGACGAGACATGAACGTCCCGATCGAAGAGAGCGTTGGCGCCCTGAGCGATCTCGTCAGGGCAGGCAAGATTCGTCATATCGGCCTCTCGGAAGTATCGTCAGAGACGCTGCGCCGCGGCCATCGTGAATACCCCATCTGCGCAGTGCAGTCCGAATACTCCCTGTGGACCCGCGACCCCGAGTACAAGGTCTTCGACTGTTGTCGTGAACTCGGGATCGGCTTCGTGCCGTTCAGCCCGCTCGGGCGTGGCTTCCTGACGGGTGTCATCACCGATATGCAGAAGCTCGACCCTGACGACATGCGCCAGAGCATGCCGCGCTTCATGGGTGAGAATTTTGTCCAGAATCTGCAGATGGTGAAGGAGCTGCAGGAAATCGCCGAAATTTACCGTTGCACCCTTGCCCAACTGGCGCTGGCCTGGGTGCTGGCGCAGGACGAGAACTTCGTCCCGATCCCCGGCACCAAGCACGTCCGCTATGTCGAGGAAAACGCCGGTGCCGCAGAGTTGCAGATCAGCGCTGCAGACTTGCAACACATAGGCAGAACAGTCGACCCCGGCCTCGTGCAGGGTGATCGTTACGCCCCCTCGCAAATGATTTCCCTCGACCCGGATCAGTAGGAGCAACCGAACATGAATGGTGCAAGAGCCCTGATTGAAACCCTCGCCAACTGTGGTGTGGAACTCTGTATTGCCAATCCGGGCACTTCGGAGATGCATCTCGTGCAGGCGCTGGATCAGGTGCCACGCATGCGCTCGGTCCTGACCTTGTTTGAGGGCGTGTGCACCGGCGCGGCCGACGGCTATGCCCGCATGGCAGGCAAGCCCGCCGCGACTCTGCTGCACCTCGGGCCAGGACTCGCGAATGGCATCGCCAACCTGCATAACGCGCGCAAGGCCGGAACACCGCTGATCAACATCGTCGGCAATCATCCCCAGTTTCACATCGGCTTCGATGCGCCGTTGACTTCGGACATCGACACGCTGGCACGCAATTTTTCGTCGTGGATCAAGTCCTGCAGCACTGCCGAGACGCTGGCGCAGGATGGCGCCGATGCCTTTACTGCCACGCTGCGGGCCACACCCGGCTCGCAAGGTCAGATTGCAACGCTCATCATGGGTGCAGATGCCGCCTGGAGTGAGTCGCCAGGACCTGTCGCGCCGAACCCGCTGCCGACGCGGGCGCGCGTCGGCAGCGAGCATGCCGCAATCATCGCCAAGGTCATGGCGTCAAGCGCGAAGACTGTGCTGTTGCTGGAACACGATGCGCTGGCGGCACCGGCGCTGGAGGCGGCGGGAAGGCTCGCAGCCAAAACTGGCTGCCGCCTGATCACCGGGACTTTCCCGGCACGTACCGATGGCGGCCCGGGGACAGTGCAACTCGAGCGCATGCCTTACTTCCCGGAACAGATCCTGGCAACTCTCACGGGCACAGAACACCTGATTCTGGTGGGAGCGCAGACGCCTGCAAGCTTCTTCGCTTATCAGGGACAATCCGGGCGCCCTATTCCCGACGGTTGCACTGTCCACACGCTGGCCCGCATCGAAGAGGATGCTGCCGATGCCCTGGAGCAACTCGTTGTGCTGCTCCAGGCGGAGAAGAGTGAAATCAAACGCTTTGCCAAGGTCGCCACGCCCAGACCACAGGGTGCCCTGAATACGCGCGTCATCTCGCAGGCGGTCGCCGCCACGCTCCCGGACAACGCCATCGTGGCGACGGATTCCGGCGGCGGCAATGCCGCCCATCCACTGTGCCAGGTTGCCACTCGGCATTCGTGGCTCAGCCTCACAGGCGGCTCTATCGGCCAGGGCGGCCCTGCAGCGACGGGCGCCGCACTGGCGTGCCCGGACCGGAGAGTTCTGGCTCTGCTCGGCGACGGCGGCGCCGGCTACACGATTCAGTGCCTGTGGACTCAGGCCCGGGAGCAGCTCAATGTCACCACGGTGATCTACGCCAACCGCAGCTACAATATTCTCAATGTGGAATATGCCCGACTGGGCGTGACAGACGTGGGCGCAGTTGCCGCCAGCCTGTTCGACATCGGTAATCCGGAGATCAACTGGGTAAATCTGGCCAACGGTTACGGTGTCCCCGCCGCCGTTGCCAATACCGCCGAGGAGCTCTGTGCCTTGCTCGAACAGAGCTACCTCCGGCCGGGGCCGTTCCTCATCCAGGCAAACTGCTGACGCTGGCCGACGGCGACAGAGGCGAATGAGTTTTTTCGCCATAAAGTGGTTGAAAACCCCGGCTGCGCCCGCATTGAATATTCAACCAGCTGAAAGGCAAGGGAAAATCTTCTGGCATGAATATCGCTACAGCAGCTCCAGAACGCCGTTAACTCAAAGGAGATGTAAGTACCGCAATGAAAATTCTATCTGCCCTGCTGACTTTTGCCGTCGTTACCGCCCTGATACTGCTAGCGATCCCGGTGCTCACCGCTGGTCTGGCGCTGGCGGTGGTCTTCGGCTGTTTCTTCGTCTGGTTCCTGCCAATTCTGCTGATCCTGGGCTCTGACGTGACCAGCGGCGGAGAGAAGGCCGCGTGGATTCTGGCGATCATCTTCCTGTCCTGGTTTGCCTGGATCTTTTACTTCCTGCTCGCGCCACTCAAACCGCGCAGTCGAGACTATCGCTATTGATGAATCCTGACCCTGCCTCTGACCGCGGCCCCGGCCCGGTCAGTCTTCGTCATCCTCTTCATCGTCCTCGGGCGTCGCAACATCGACGACCGCGCCCGCCACCTTGAACGGCACCTTGGCGACTTCCAGCGTGACATCCACTGCAGTGCCAACCACTGTGCCAAGGCAGGCACTCAGCGCCAGGCTCAACAGCACGATAGACAAAAATTTCAGTCGCTTGTCCATGACAACCACTCTCAACGGTTCTTGATTTCGGTAAATGGTTTGATGCGATCCAGCCCCGCGCCGGTCTCGGCCATGCGCGCAAACTCCTCGGCCAGACGCACGCTCTCCGTCAGTACGGTCTGCCAATATGCGAAGCGCGTCGTTTCGTCCATGGTCTCGAAGTCCTTGCGGTCAGGTATCTTGCCATAGGGCAGGCGACTGACAAACTCCGATGACGGGGCAATCAACAGGACATTATGGTAATTGGCCGGATCAACCCGGCGCCAGCGCAATGCCTTGTCGAACCAGCCGGGCGTCAGGTGCGGGTAGAAATGCGGATACAGCACCAGACCGTCGCCATCGAGAAAGGGCATGTCAAAGTGGTAATCGACGATGCCACCATCCCGATACACCCCGGGCGGTGCACCGGGAATATCCCGCACCCCCTCCATCACCAGTGGAATCGAGCCACTTGCCAGCAAAGCCTCGCCGACGTTGTGCTCAGTCAACTGCACACAGCGGGTGGGCATGTCCTGCAACCCGGTCAGGGAAGAGAGCGGCGCGCCCGCGTGAAACAGGATGCGCTCGAAACTCAGGCGCAGACTGCGGCGACTCAATGTATTGGCTGTCGCGCACAAGGCCAGCCCGCCCAGCAGCAGTGGCTTGCGGTCCGAGCGCAACAGTCCGCGTGCACGATCCGCGACGATGTGGACGCCGATCCGGCTGTTCGTCGCTATCTCGGCAGCGCCGCTGGCTCCGAGCACAATGTCCACCAGCTTGCGCGCCTCCTTGCTGATTTCATGCATGGTGGGCTGCGCGGAATAGGTCTGCCGGGAGTAATGCCACGCCAGTCGGTCAATCCCGGCCAGAGGATCCGCCAGCCCCAGGCAGGCAAGCCGCCAGGCACCGGCCGAGGAACCGAGAGTTGCCAGCGGTTGTCGACTGCGGGCAAAAAAGTCCCCGAACAGATAGCGATCCAGTCCGTAGAGCACGAACCACTTCGGCCCGCCCGACGCGCCGACAATCATCCGGAACTGTTCGGCCTGCAGGCCGTCGCGCTGCAGGGCGCGCAAGGCCGTCGGCCCCGAATATAGCTGTAATGCAGACATGGTCAGACGCGCAGCTCCTTTCTGGCAACCGGGCGTTTGCCGTCAAATGAAAATGACTGACAGATGTCGATGAACTGTCGAGCCCCGGTGGAAAGCGCACGGCGCTTGCGGTAATAAAGCCCGAAGGTGAGTTCGATATTCGAGAACGCCAATCCGGGCAGCTGCACGAAGTCCGCGCACACGGCATTGGCGCGCAAGACGCGCTCATCGACGTAGCACATGCCGATGTTTTTCGAGACCATGTTCAGGCGCATCGACAAGTTGCTGATCTCCCAGATGGTGCCGAACTCATTACGCAGCTTCTCAATGGCAGGACGGACATCGGGGTCCTCAAGATGGGAGACCATCAACGGGATCTCCTGCAGGCACTTTTCGGTATCTTCCAGCAGGCGCTCCAGTTTCGGGTGACTGCGATTGATGACCAGCTTGCGTGACTCCCGAAACAAAGGCACCGTCTCCAGCAGATTGGGCATCTGATTCTGGAACGGACCGAACCCGAGCTCCAGCGCATCTGCCAGAACCCCCTGAATGATCTTGCGACTGGGCATCACGTCCACTTTCAGACGGGTCAGTGGATTGCTGTCGCAATAGTCTTCGAGCAACTCGTTGCCGAAGATCTGACTGACACTGCCGCTCATGGCGATCTGCAACGTCGAGGCCACGCCCTGACGAATATTGGCGATGTCTGTCAGCACATCCTGCTCTTCCTGCAGCACACGCTCTGCATACTCGCGCAGGCGCTGCCCCGGCTCAGTCAAGGTAATGGGTTTGCCACGCTCGATCAGGAGTGTGCCGAGCTTGCGCTCAAGATTGGCGATCACCTGACTGACGGCGGACTGGGTAACATAGAGACGATCGGCGGCCGATTTGAAACCGCTGGTATCGCAGACTGTCTTGAACACCCTTATCTCATGGGTCTCCAGGTGGGTCGAAATCATCATGGGCAATCCCGTTTCTGCTGTCGCAGACCGTTGTTGATCGAGGCCTTATGCATTAGCATACCTTAACTCACAATTAGCACAGCTAATTTTACCCTCAAAATTGCCATTTCTATAATACGACCCACATCAATTCACCTGCGTGCTGCTTTTACTTGCGCGGCAAGGCAGTTTGCCAGAATAATTCAAAAGCAAATCCCAAGAACAAATCCAAGGCAAGGTACACATCATGTCAGTGCAATTCTCCAAGGGCCTCGAAGACGTCATCGCAGATCAGACCAGTATCAGTAATGTCGAAGGCGACCTGGGCCGTCTCAGTTATCGTGGCTATACCATAGAACAACTCGTGACTCTCAGCTTCACCCGCGTCGTGTGGCTGGTCCTGTTCGGCGAACTGGCAACAGCGGAGCAGGAACAGCAGCTGGAAAAATACCTGCAGGCCAATGGCGAACTGAGTGACAGCGAACTCAACATTTTAGCCGCCCTGCCGCGTCAGCTGCACACCATGCGTATGCTGCAGTCCATGATCCCCGTGCTCGATACCACGCCGAAGGGTCCGCAGGAACTCCCGTTCACCAACAAGGAAGGCTACCGCGGACTTGCCGTCGTCGCCAAAATACCGACTCTGCTGGCCTCTTTCCGTCGCCTGCAACTGAACGACAAGCTGCCGGCGTTCAATGCCAGCAAGCCTTACCTCGACAACTTCCTGTCCATGTTCCACGCCAAGGATGCGTCTGCTGACCACATCCGCTGTCTGGAAATGCTGCAGATTCTGCAGCTCGAACATAGTTTCAATGCCGGTACGTTCACCCTGCGCGTGGCGGCCAGCACACTGTCACCCGTGGAGTCTGCGCTGTCGTCTGCCGTCGGCTCCCTGTATGGCACGCTGCACGGCGGTGCCGATGAAGCCGCACTGAACGAGGCCATCAAGGTCGGCACACCGGCCAATGCCAGAGCGTACGTGGTAGATCTGCTGGCCAACAAGGGTCGCCTGATGGGCATGGGTCACCGTGAATACACCAAGCTCGATCCCCGCGCCGCCATTCTCAAGCCGATGGCTGAAAAACTCTGTAAGGGCACCGACTTCGAAAACGTGTTCCTGACGCTCAAGGAAATCGAGAAAGAGTTCAACGCCGAGATGCAGAAGAAGGGCAAGGAAGTCTGGGCCAACCTCGAGTTCTACAAAGGCCCCGTGAATCTCGCCATCGGCATCCCTGCCACTTACTTCACAGCAGGTTTCGCCATGGCACGCAGCGTGGGCTGGCTCGCGCATTTCCTCGAGTCTCGCCTGGACAACAAGATCATGCGTCCCAGCGCCCTCTACATCGGCCCTGCCATCCGCTCGCTCTGATGCAGTGCCGGGGCGCGCGCGGTCAAACTGCCGCGCCCCGACCAGTGTTCCCAACCGCAGACCGTCTGGCTATACTCGCGCCCAACCGTTCCGCGTTACCTGTATAGCGGAAACTTCATCAGGAAGCGCACACCATGGCCAATATCTTCATCGCCGACGATGACCAGCTGGTGATCGACCTGATCAGCTTTCGTCTGCATCGCCGTGGTCATACCGTCAGCGGTGCAACTGATGGCGAACT
>JBBTKA010000036.1:0-6340 GCA_038059145.1 Pseudomonadota bacterium | reverse complement strand
CCCCGCTCCCACAACACAATTACAGCAACGATCTCATCATCAGAAAGAATTCGTTGAACAGGGACTCTGTGGAGCCCAGGAAGGTGCCCATCGTCATCCAGATGATGAACAACCCCAGCATCAGCGCGATTGGAAATCCCAGCGCAAAAATATTCATCTGCGGCGCCGCCCGCGTCATGATGCCGAACGCAAAATTGGTGATCAGCAGCGCCGTCAACGCGGGCAGCGCCAGCACAATGGCGCTCGAAAATACCCAGCTCAACGTGCGCACAATCTGCATTAGAATCTCGCCGCTGAAACCCACCGTGCCCACCGGCAACACCGCGAAACTGTCCACCAGCACTTCGAGCATCACCAGATGTCCGTCGAAGGCGATGAACAGCAACATCACCAGCATCAGGTACACGGTACTGACAATCGCCACGTTCACACCGTTGGAGGGATCCACCATCGACGCAAAGCCCAGGCCCATCTGCATCGCAATTAATTGCCCCGCCAGCACGAACACCTGAAACAGCAACTGCATGAAGAAACCCAGCGCCAGACCGATCACCAGTTGTTGTGTAACAATCAGCACCATCTGCAGCGAGAGACCATCGACCTGCGGCACCGCAGGCAGCAGCGGCGCAATCAACACCGTCACTGCCACCACCAGAATCAGACGCACACGCATCGGGACCAATTGCGTGCCGATCAACGGCGCCGCCATGAAGAAGCCCATCACGCGAAACAGCGGCCACAGGAAACTGCCGAGCAGTCCGCCGAGCTGTTCCGCACTGAAGGTCAGTGTCTCCATGGGCGTGTGCCTCAACCCACCAGAAACGGAATGCTGGTGATCAGTTGCTCGGTAAACTCCATCACCTTGCGCAGCAGCCACGGGCCGGCCAGCATCACGGCGAACAACGTGGTGAGCAGACGCGGCAAAAAGCTCAGCGTCTGCTCGTTGATCTGTGTCGCCGCCTGAAAGGTGCTCACGACGAGACCAACCACCAGACTCGGCATCACGATCACCGTCACCATCACCACAATCAGAAACATCGCCTCACGCCACAGCGTCACTACGGTATCGGGAGTCATATCATCAGGTTCCAAAACTCGCTGCCAGAGTGCCGATCACCATGGCCCAGCCATCTACCAGTACAAACAACATGATCTTGAAGGGCAACGAGATGATGATGGGCGAGAGCATCATCATGCCCATCGCCATCAGCACGCTCGCCACCACCAGGTCGATCACCAGAAAGGGAATGAACAGCATGAAGCCGATCTGAAACGCCGTCTTCAGTTCGCTGGTAACGAACGCTGGCACCAGCACCGTGAAGGGAATCTCCTGCTGGTTCGCCACAGGAGTCGCCTGGCCCAGTTCCATGAAAAGGGCCAGGTCTGATTCGCGCGTCTGCGCCATCATGAATTCGCGAAACGGCAACTCGGCCTCTGCGAGCGCCTGCCCTGCCGTCAGCTGCTCACTCAGGTAAGGCTGCAGCGCACGCGCGTTCACCTGATCCAGCACCGGCGTCATGATGAACAGGGACAGGAACAACGCGAGGCCGAGCAGAATCTGATTCGAGGGGGTCTGCTGCAGCCCGAGCGCCTGGCGCAGAATGGCGAACACCACAAGGATGCGTGTAAAAGAAGTCATCATCATGAGCAGCGCGGGTAGCAGCGTCAGCGCCGTCATCAGCATCAGAATCTGGATGCTGACGGTGTAATTCAATGAACCATCGGGCTGCGTGGTGACGGTCATTGCGGGCACACCGAGACCAGTGCTCGACTCCAGCATCTGCAGCGCCCGCTCCGGCCCCGTCACGGCAGCGCCCGTGCTGGTGGTGCTGGTGTTAGTGCTGGAGTTGAGAAGATCATCCGCTGCAGGGGTAACCTGAGCGTGTGCCGGCAGTGCCAACAAGAGTACCAACAAGAACGCAGTCAGCAACGCGACCAGCAAGACAAATCGATTCAGAAAGACTCTCACTGGCGTTGATCCCTGTTGATGAGGCTCTGCAGCTTGGAGGCGAAATCGCCAGCGGCTACCGCCTGGCCCTTTTCCGCGTCGTGCAAAGGGGGCAGGACGTGCTCTTCGAAGACATGCAGCGTGCTGATCTGTCCGGGACACAACCCGACCAGAATCTGCTTGTTGCCCACCTCCAGCAACGCGATGCGCTCGCGATTGCCCACGGAGATCACGCTGCGCACGCGAATCGCACTGGCCGTTGTGAGCACGGTGCCATTGAGGCGTCGAAAACCCCAGGCACACAGCAGAATGACGCCGATGACAACGGCGAGCCAGAGCATCATCTCCAATGCGGCGCCGAAGCCGAGCGGGCCGGAGGCTTGTTCGCCTGCTGTGGCGGCTGCGGCGGCGGTGGTCAGGATGTAGGACATGTTGGTCTCTAGGGGGTTATCGCGCGCAGGCGCGCTCCCACATTGGTTAGCGGAGTTTCTTGATGCGTTCCGAGGGACTGATGACATCGGTCATGCGGATGCCGAATTTGTCGTTCACCACCACCACTTCGCCGTGCGCAATCAAGGTGCCGTTGACCAGTACGTTCAGCGGCTCACCGGCGAGGCGATCCAGTTCGATCACCGAGCCCTGATTGAGCTGCAGCAAATTGCGGATGGTGATGGAGGTGCTGCCCACTTCCATGGAAATCTGTACCGGGATATCCAGAATGACGTCCAGATCCGGGCTCGCGGTCGTCGCACGTGGTTGCTGAGTCAGCGCGTTCGTCTCTCCAGGCGCCGACTCGTCCTCCGCCATCGCTGCAGCCCATTCGTCTGCAATTTCCTGATCCGTCTTGCCGCCGTTCATTCGTTCATCCGCCATGCTATTTCCCCTTGATCAGAGCCTGATTCTTGTTTCTGTAGACGCTTTTGATTTTCAGCGCGAGATTGCCATTCGAAATACCGAGATGCGTGTGGAACATGGGCACGCCGTTGGCCCGCAGTACGATTGTTTCCGGCATCTCCACCGGTATCACGTCACCCGCCTCCAGATCGACGACATCCCGCAAGGTGATTTCCTTGTCGAAGATGTTGCAGCCGAACTCGACGCTGGCATCCATGATGTCTTCGCGCAGTGCACGGCCCCAGCGCTCATCGTGTTCATCCACATCACTCTGCATGCCGGCGTCCAGTAATTCGCGAATCGGTTCGATCATCGCGTAGGGCATGGTGATGTGCAGATCCCCGCCACCGCCATCCAGTTCGATGTGGAACGTACTGATCACAACGACTTCACTCGGGCTGACGATGTTCGCCATCGAGGGATTCACCTCGGAGCGCAGGTGTTCGAACTCGAGCTTGTAGACGTTGCGCCAGGCTTCGGCCAGATCCACGAAAGCTTGATTGAGCACCATCTGCACCACGCGCAATTCCGTCGGAGTAAATTCGCGACCTTCGATCTTGGCGTGACGGCCATCGCCACCGAAAAAGTTGTCCACCAGTTTGAACACCAGCTTGGCATCCAGCACGAACAGCGCCGTGCCACGCAGCGGACGAAACTTCACGAGATTGAGACTGGTGGGCACGTAGAGCGTGTGCAGATATTCACCGAACTTGCTGATCTGCACACCGCCGATGGAAACATCCGCGCTGCGCCGCAAGAGGTTGAAGAGACTGATGCGGGTGTAGCGGGCAAAACGCTCGTTGATCATCTCCAGCGTCGGCATGCGGCCGCGCACGATGCGATCCTGGCTGGTCAGGTCATAGGACTTGACGCCCAGCGCATCCACCTCGACGTCGACATCGACATTGCCGTCGTCCACGCCGTGCAACAGCGCATCGATCTCGTCTTGTGATAACAGGTCTTGCATGGTCTTCACCGTTTCATTGCAAAATTTTCAAACTGTCGGGCGCACATTCTCAGCATCAAGGTGGTCGGCTATTGCATAACAAAGGCCGTGAACAGCACTTCCTCGATGCCTTCACTGCCGTATTCCCGGATAAGGATGTCCTGAATCTCGCGCGTCACCAGCTGTCGCAACGGCTCGATGCCAGTCGCGGGCGATTCAGCCACCGTGAGCATCTGGGCGCTGAACAGGTTGATGAGGTTGTGACGGATCGCGGGCATGTGTTCGGTCACAGCGGCGAGGCCTTCTGGATCGCGGGACATCACCGTCAGGCTGGCCTGCAGGAAGCGCTGACGGCCCTGATAGGGGAAGTTGATGATGAACGAGGGTTCGAGCGGCAGATATTCGATGGGGGCATCGGCATCGACGTGCTCGGCAACCGTTTCGGCATGGGCTGCGCCGCCATCGGCAGAGGCTGTGTCGCCGGTGGGAGCGGGTTGCAGCAGGAAGAACCAGCCGCCAGCGCCACCGAGTGCGAGCACGATGATGGCCGCGGCGATAATCAGGGGTTTCTTGCTTTTCTTGCCCGGCAAGGCGGCAGGGGTCTGCGCCTCGTCATTATTCATGCGGTCGTTTGCTGCCATGTTTCCACCGTCAAAAAAACTGTTCTTGAGGGGGACATAGCAAAGGGTGTGCCAGTGATGGGTGTTTTTTCGGTTGGATGGTTAGTGGTTAGAGTCAGCGAGCGGGGCAGGCGTGGGCTGGACACGCCCGTAAACCCATCCATGGGGGGCTCGATCGCGCCATCCATGGCGCTCAACGGTCCAGCCCACGCCTGCCCCGCTCGCTGACTCCGGCCGGACTGTGCCATGCCGCGGGAAAGACCCATCACTGTGGGGCGAAGAGCAGGTTCTGCCTTCCAGCCAGCCTCCAGGAGGCGCACTGGCGTCAGCTATTCGTCGCCAACGCGGCACAGAGGTAGAGACTTGGCGGGAGGGGTGGAGCGGCAGGGGCATTGAGCGCCATGGATGGCGCGACTGAGCCCTACAGGGATGTATTCACGGGCGTCCCCTGCGACTCCACCCCTCCCACCAAGTCTCGGCATCAACCCACCACAAGCGACAAATAACTGACGCCATCACGTCTCACTTCATCATGCGTAGTAGTCGACCAGGCCCTTCGGGACTTTCAGCGTCTGCATCGTCACCGGCCCCGCCTCGCCCTCCTCGGTAAAGACAGCACCGCCACCCTGCCCGCCTCGTCCATCGCCCTGCTGCTGCCGCGCCGCAGACTGATCCGACACCTGCGCGTCCGCCAGTTGCAGACCCTGCTGACCCAACATGTCCTGCAGACGTGTGAAGGTCTGCTCCAGCGCCTCGCGCACCTGTGCGTGTGCGCTGGTGAACATCACGTTGGCCTGATCCCCGGTGACGCTCACGCGCACGGTCATCGCACCCAGCTCCGGCGGGTCCAGCTCGATCTGTGCGGAGCTGACTTTCTGCCCCGCCATCAGTGCCACGCGCTTGGTGACACTCTCCGCCCACTCGGTGTCGCCAAAGGATTGTCCTAGCGGCTGACCGAAAGTGGACGCCTGCATGCCCTGTGCAAAACTCAGTGTGCCCGCCGCTGCCCGGCCGCCCAGTGCCGTAACGCCTGCGGCGGCAGAGTCGCCGCGCCAGGCCTGTTGCAATTCGGGGCCTGCTGAACTGGCGTTAAAGAGGCTGGCGCCGCGATCGGCCGCTTGCATGGCGTTAGAGGCGGAGGAGGCGGTGCTGGATTGCGCCGCTGTCTGGAGAGACGATGGCGAACTGGTGTCCACCACGCCTCCGGCCTGCCGCAGCGATTCGGCAAACTGCTGGAGCTGGCCACCCTGCCCCGCCACCGCCGAGTAGTTGAGAGAGAACTCGTGCCGTCCTGTCGAGGCCAGACCCTGCCCTGCGCCCTGCAGTAAACCAGTCGACGGATCGAGAGTCCCGATGCCGCGCCAGGCACGCGCACGTTCTGCGGCATCCGGCTGCCATGCGGCTTCGGTGGCCTGCGCCTGTCCGTTCGTTGTGGGCTGCGCGGTTGGCGCTGCGACTTCACTATCCGCCGCCTCGGGCAGCGTTGGGGTGACCGTTTCCGTCACCGAAGCCTCGGGGAGCGCCGAGGCGGCCTCGGCCAACTGGGCCGCTGAATGCGATGCTGGCAGTGCTGCCAAATCCGGCTGGGCGACGGTGGATAGCGTATCCAGACCCGGCACTGCAGATGCTGGCTGGGCGACGTCAATGAGCCCCGGCGGCAATGCCGGGCTGGCGGCGCCCTTGCCCGGCCCTTGCAATGAGCCCTCTACGGCCGCTCCAGACAATTCCTTTGGAACGCCACTTGGAGTGCCATTTGGAATACCACTGAAAATCGATTGCAGACCGCCGGGCACCACTGCACCTTCGGCGGTCGATTGCGTCGGCATCAGGGCTGCGGGTGACATCGCGTCGTTGGCGGCAAGCAGCGGCCCGGCAGCAGCGTCGCCAAAAATGGACGCGCTCGTCGGCATGGCAGCACCCGACAGGGGCGTG
>JBBTKA010000035.1:0-5801 GCA_038059145.1 Pseudomonadota bacterium | reverse complement strand
CTGATTGTCCTCGTAGATCATGCGGAAGGTCGCAAAGTCACGGCCGTCCTGAGAGTAACGCCTGTTCCCCACAGCAAACTCGCTCTCGTCTTCGATTGCCGTCATCACGCCATAGCGCACGGCACCGACCTGACCCGTGGCCTTCAAGGCCCCCAGCAGATCAGCCGGACGTATACGCTCGCGAATCGGCAGGCTGACGCCCGGCGGAAGATCGGGAGCCCGCGGCCGCGCGCCGATGCGGCGGGTATTGACCACGGAGAGACGCTTGCCATTGGCACCAGTAGAGCGCGGCGTGGTGTTGAACACTTCCTGGCCTTCCTGGAAAAACAAGCGCTTTTCCGGATAGAAGGTTTCATTGGCGGTCAGGTTGACGACAACGTTATCGGACTCTGTCGAACCGAAGTCTGGATTCGCCGCTGCCGTCAGCTGGAAATTGCTCGAAGGACGCCAGAACACATCGAATCCAGCCTTGTAATCGACATCACTGTCGATCTCGTCGAATGTCGAGGAGGCATAAGGAAAAATGCTCCATTGCTGGCGAACATCGACGCCTTCCAACTGCAGCAACGGCAGGTTACTCATGAAGATGGAGTCCGATTCCGTGATGGCTGGCCACGCCCAGGTCTGATTCAGGTGCGCAACCTTGCGCTCCGTATAGATACCGATGCGACGCACGCCATCCTCGCGCGGCATCGCCATCTGCCCCCAGGGAATGAAGAATTCTGCAGACCAGCCTCGTGCCGTTTCCTGCGTAGCGCCATACCAGGCACCATCCCACTGCGTGCTGTACTGGCGCTCGGGCAACACGGTGCCATCGGCCTGATTGTCTCCCAGACCCAGTGACATCCAATAGGCGAACAAGCCCTCTCCCGAGGTATCCAGCGTGATGGAAACCTTGTCGCGATTCAGTGCGATATTGTCGCGGGTGCTGATGCGCTGCACGATCGTGTCGGCAGGCTGCTCCATGTCAAAGGAGATGTACATGCCACGTTCGGTGTAGAAGACGCGCGTATCGGTGGCGTAAGGCACGCTGTCGAGGGTCTCAGGATCGATCACCTGCATCTGGTTTATCGGGGCGACCCGCCCCCACGCCGCCTCGTCAATGTTACCGTCAACATCGATATCCACTTCTGCGTGATCGAAACGTTGCAGCGGGATCGCCGGCCCCCTGCCGAGATTGACCTCCACACCACCGTCCGGTGTGGCGGGATTGGAAGAGGAGGCTGCGGAAGAAATTCCAGGAGTCTGAGCGTAGGAAAGATTGCCGAGAATGATACAACTTAATACTGAGGGTACTGCCATGCGGTAATTCAAACGACTCACCTTGTTCTAATTCCATGGGTGGATGACCGCTGAATAGCCCCCAATTCAGCACGAAGAAGCCGCAAGAATAAACGGCCTCTTCAAATGAGTCCACCTTAATGGGTGATCAGGCACTCACGCGCACTGATCGCCCAGATAGCCGCCGCCTCCGCAATAGTCGACATGCTGCAGTTGAATGTGCAATCCATCCGGATCAGAGAAATAGAGCTCGGGTGTCCCGCCCTCTGCGCCGCCACGATTCGGCATGCGCATGCTGACCCAGTGTGACAGCGGCGGAGTAGTCGAGGCATCGGCACGCGCCGTCAGTCCATAGCCGGTGAGTTTCGCAAGAATGGCATCCACATCGAAATCGGTCACACTCATGCTGACGTGATCGATGCGTCCCGGTTGTGCGGGCGCTGTTTCCTCTGCCCCGCCGATATACATCAGAAACTGCTTGCCATCGCCGACGCCAACGGTAGGGGAATTCGGCCCCTGAAAGGATTGGTACTGCAGACCAAAAAGATCGAGATAGAACTGATTGGCGCGTGGGCTGTGCGTCATGTAATTGGTGAAATGATTGATCTCTACCAAGGACATCAGGCCGCTTGCGCTGGCGGCCTCTGGGGCCTCGCATTGCTCACCCAGCGTGCCAGCGCCACCGCAATGGGCAGGGCTGCAGAGCTGAAAGACCAACCCCTCGGCATCGGCGAAAAAAAGATCAACGGCACCGACCTCGGGTCGCTCGCGTTTCCAACTGCGCATCGCCAGTGTCAGCGGCGACTGCCCTGCCTGTGATGGCTCTGAGGGAGTAATGCCATGCGCCTCCAGACTGGCGGTCATCCCGTCCACGCTGAAGCCGGTGGCACTGATTCCAATGTGGCTGATACCTGGCACCTCACCCGCGCGCACGGGAGTCAGCGAGAAAAACGCCGGTCCGTTACCAATCTGCAAGCACACTGTATCGCCCTGGCGCGCCACGATGGGCATGCCGAACAGGTCTTGATAAAAGGCCACCGAGCGTGCCACATCGGTGACACGCAGCCCGAAGGTGTGCAGCTTCTGGATACGGATCGGGCTCGCCTGCCCCTGCGCCAGCAGCGTGGGAGAAAAAAAGGAGGTAATGAGTAGCTTCAATACATTGCGACGGGAGAGGCTTTTGCTCAGACTGTTCTGGATGGCGTTCATATTGTTATTCACCTGTATACGGGAGGCTGCTGCCTGATTTTAGAATGCCCTGACTTTTGCAAATTTATAGCACGGAAAACTCCTCATGTTCACACTAATGTTCACGCTCAAAAAATTCGCCTCCCGCTCGGTTCTGCTGGGTCTGGGGTTGTTGTCACTGCCCGGCATGCAGGCGCTGGCGCAGACCACGTTGATCTCCAATATTCAGGGTTACTCACTTGCCCAACCCGTCCCGGGAAGCGCCAGCCCGGCCGCATCAGAGGAGAGAACGTTGCAGCGCTTCACAGCCCTGCAATTTACCGGTAACAGAATCGACAGGGTGTACAGCGCCGAGGAAGCCCTGCCTGATACGTCAGGCATGACCGTCATCGACGGACAAGGCAAGACATTGCTGCCCGGGTTGATCGACGCGCACGGCCATGTCCTCAGCTATGGACTGAGCCTGCTCAGGGTCGATCTGACAGGGACTGCCTCCGAGCAAGAGGCCGTGCAGCGCATCGTGGAGTTTCAGCAGCGCAATGGCAGCCTTGACTGGATTCAGGGACGCGGCTGGAATCAGGTCCTCTGGGACAGCAATGCCTTCCCGACAGCTCAGTCCCTCGACTCGTTGTTCGGCGACACCCCGGTCTGGCTAAGCCGGGTCGATGGCCACGCGGGCTGGGCGAACACCGCCGCCATGCAGATCGCCGGGGTCGACATTCTCACGCAGGATCCGAATGGCGGACAGATCATCCGCGACGCCGAGGGCCGCCCCACTGGCGTGTTCGTCGACAACGCGATGGATCTGATTACCGCCAATATTCCAGAACTCAGCATCGAAGATCAGAAGCTGGCTCTGCGCAAGGCACTCAATGCGCTGGCAGCTTATGGCATGACCAGCGTGCATGACGCCGGCATCTCCGCACGCACGCTGGAGGCCTACAAGGAGCTGCTCGCAGAGGGCCCTTTGCCAGTGCGCGTCAATGCCATGCTGGGTGCGGGGGATCCGGAGCTGGAGACACTGCTGGCAGCCGGACATTTCACCAGCCCGGATGAGACCTTGACCGTCAACAGTATCAAGATCTCCGCCGACGGTGCGTTGGGCAGCCGCGGCGCGGCGCTGATCGAAGACTACAGTGACATGCCAGGGCATCGTGGTTTGCTGCTGCTCTCCCCGGAACAACTCGGCGGCTACATGGAAACCGCCATGCGCGCAGGCTTTCAGGTGAATGTGCACGCCATCGGCGACGATGCCAACCGCCTGGTACTCGACAACTTTGCACGCCTGATCCCGCAGACCGACACGCGCGCCTTGCGTCATCGCATCGAGCACGCCCAGGTTCTGCAATATCAGGACATTCTGCGCTTCGCCGAACTGGGTGTGATTCCCTCCATGCAATCCACGCATGCCACCAGCGACAAGAATATGGCGCAGGACCGGCTGGGCGAGATCAGGATTCAGGGTGCCTACGCCTGGCGCAAGCTGCTCGACGCAGGCGCGGTAATTGCCAATGGTTCCGACTTTCCGGTCGAATCACCAAATCCGTTCTTCGGGCTGCACGCGGCGATCACCCGGCAAGATCATCAGAACGAACCCGCCGGGGGCTGGTTCCCGGAGGAGCGCATGACCCCGGAAGAAGCCTTCGCCAGTTTCACCCTTGATGCCGCCTATGCCGGTCATCAGGAGGAATTGCTGGGCACGCTGGAGCCTGGCAAGGCGGCTGACTTCATTCTCCTGGAACAGGACATCTTCGCCGCTGCCGCCAGCGAAATCTGGAAGGCACAAGTGCTGGAAACCTGGGTCAATGGCAAACGGGTAATGGAGGCCACGCCTCCACAATAGGCGCGACATCCATACCTGCAACTCGTGTCAGTCCGCGCCCATCATTGGGTCGGACAGACTGTGTTTCCCTGTTTCAACCCGACCTGCAAACCGACGCAGAAATCCGCTGCGTTTGTCGCAACTGACAGAGAGGTCATACCAGTGAGCACTGTCCTTCAATGAACGTAATTTCTGCACCGACTGCCCTGGCGTGACCTCGATTACCCAGGGCCCACCACTGCGGTAAGCACTGTCCTCAATCAGGAATTTGCAGCTTTCCGCGCCTGTATTGTGAAACGCAATCGTCACGTCTCCCTGCACATTGTCGTACTCCAACTGGCATTCCGGCCGCGCACCAACCTTGGGAGATGCTGTGAGATCCGTAATGGCCCTGACGAAACCATTGGGAGCATAAACCCATAGATCATAGCGCCCCTGGTCAGGCGCAATACTCCATTCATCCGCCAGCGTCTTGCCTGCTTCTACGGTGTAGCGGCGCGGAATCCTGTCCAGATGCAATTTGTCGTAGACATGGAATACGACGCCTTTGCTGCCTGTATTTCGGAACAGCAACCGTACCGTCTCTTCGTCATCGACAACAGTATCCACATGTAACTCATAGGGTAGCTTGCGGGAAAAGCGCGTGCCTCGTTCCTGATACAAGGGCTCGTGAGTAGTCGGGATGGAATAGCGCGCCATTTCTATTTGCTAAGCATCGGTGAGAGCATACCGACTGGTATCTGGCAGCTGCGTCAAGTCTGTCGATTCATGCGCGCTAAAGTCGAATGCGGACGTGAGGTCTCCACAGACGGCTCTATGCCAGGGGCTGATACTGGGGACGGTGAGATCAAAGCGCTTCTCCAGGAACATCGCCAGGGACGTGTGATCGAAGACCTCCGAGGACACCCACCCTCCTTTGCTCCAGGGCGAAACGATATACATCGGAACGCGAGCGCTAAGCCCGAACGGCCGCACGGTGCCAGAAATCGTGTCCTCCTCTTTCAGATGGGCCCGAGCAGGGTCCGATAAGTATTCTCCGTCCAATGGCAGGGTGGAGGCTCCCGCCAGTGTGCCATCGGCATTGTAGGACGGTACGGCGGGTGGCGGCAGATGATCGAACAGCCCATCGTTCTCATCGAAAGTGAGAAAGAATACTGTCTTGCTCCAGACCTCTTCATTGCTGGTCAGCGCGTTCAGCACCTTCTCCGTGAAATTACTGCCTTTTTGCGGACTGGAAGGGCCTCCTGGGTGTTCGGAGAATTCCCTGGGAGGCAGCACCCAGGACACTGCGGGGAGCGTTCCGTTTTTGACATCCCGTGTCAAATTTTCCAGGCTCCAGTGGGACATACCATTTTCATAGTTGGGACTCCCGCGCTTAGCTTCACGGAAACTGGCGAAAGCAAGCCCTCCATGCATGGCACCTGTCCAATTGTCATTCGGGTCCTGGTAGATCCTCCTGCTCAGGCCTGCCGCTTCCAACACGTCGGGCAGTGTCGGCCAGTCGAAAGCG
>JBBTKA010000034.1:638-23277 GCA_038059145.1 Pseudomonadota bacterium | reverse complement strand
ATGCCGAACAGCATAACGAAACCAATCATCGAGAGTTCGGCGATGGAGAAGATGCCCAAGAACCGCCAGGTGACTTCGGCGCAGTTGCCATCACCCTTGAGCAGGAATGACAACATGTCCATCAGCGGAAAGTTGTCCATGATGTAGCTCAGGCCGGGGCCGCAGGCTGGCACTTGATCTTCGGGCAGATGCTGAAGCCAGATCTGGCGTCCCGCGAAATAACCGCCCGCCACGCACATGCTGGCAGCAAGAAGGGCGTAGTTGCGCACGCCGACGGGTGAGGGCTTGTGGATGGCAGACGCCAGGCACACCAGTCCTGTCAGAATGACGAATACGCGCTGGGTGATGCACAGTCCGCACGGTTGCAGCAGCATCACATGTTCCATGTACAAGGCGATGAGGATCATCGACGTACAGGCCACAAATACCAGCAGGTTCAAATTTCTCGAGCCCGGAATCATTGCCAACAATTTTGTCATTTTGAAAACTCACTGCCACTTCGGGCTTTAAAAAATATCTGGTCTGGACGCAAGCGCGGCCTATTCTAAACAAATATCGTCGGCTGTATATGCTCGCAAGCGTCGCCGGATTCCTCGCTTTACGATTCACGTGACTCTTCAGAAAGCAGCCTCCCTGGCCGATAACCCCTTCGTCACGCGGTTCTCATTGATCAGAAGGAATGTTCCCATGCCGAAATTCACCACCTGCCTGGCGCTGCTGTTTGGCCTGCTGCTGGGTGGCAGTCTTGCCACACCTGTTCATGCGTCCGATGCCGGACCCAGTGGCAGCGACAGCGACACTCCCTATGTCGACCTGGCACCTGCTTTCGTCACCAACTACGACGGCGGTGGCCGTTTGCGTTATCTCAAGGTCGATGTCAGTGTGCGCGCGCGCAAACCAACCGATGAAGCGGTGCGACACCACATGCCCTACATCCGCAATAGCCTGGTGACCCTGTTCTCATCACAGCTTGAAGAAAACATCACGTCTACCGAAGGCAAGGAGGCGCTGCGCCTCACCGCGCTGGAGGAGATTCGACGCATCCTTACCGATCTGGATGGTGCTGGCGCCGAGAATGTCCTTGAGCTCTACTTCACTTCTTTCGTAATTCAGCAATAGAGTTCCACTGGTGCAAATATTCGTCGAAGCTGACAGTGTCTTCGGCTTCGATCTGTGCCTGACGTTGCACGGACTTGCGGCTGGTCTCCTGCAGTTCGGCGAGCCGCGCCGCACTCAGCGGGTTGTTCCGGAAATGTTCTTCGAAGCCGATGGACTGGGCCGTGGTCAGGGCACAGAAAGGACGCTTTTCCTCGCGCATGCGTCGCAACAATTGCGCCGACGGAGTCAGCTCCGGGTCCGCGATCTTGGCCGCTTGCTGCTCGGTCGCCGCCGTGTACGCCGTAGTGTGATTGATATGGTCGAGAATAGCGGCCGTATGGCGGATGTCTCTCAGTAGTTCGGAAGCCCAGTCGGCAAAGGCAATGTCGTTGCCTTTGCGTGTTAATGTCAGGCCCGGGGCGCGGCCATTGTTCACGACGCGGGAAAGGTTCTCGTCAATCTCGGCAAAGCTGACGCTTGTGCATGCCGGGCTATCGGAGAGCAGACAAAACAGCAGGAAGGCATCGAGGAAGCGAATCTCTTCGGCATCTATCCCGAGTGGCAGGAATGGGTTCAGATCGAGTACCCGCACCTCAATGTACTGGATGCCCTTTTCGCGCAGCAGCGTCAGAGGGCGCTCGCCTGCATCGCCGACGCGCTTCGGGCGGATGGTGCCATAGAACTCATTTTCCAGCTGCAGCAGATTTGTGTTGATCTGCAAATAGTGGCCATCCTTTTTTGTGCCGATCGCGACATAAGGCGGGTAAGGCGTAGAGAGGGCGCCCTGCAGGCTGTCCAGATAGTTGTCCAGATCGTTGTAGCACACGAACAAGGATTTCTGCGCCTCACTCTTGTAGCCGAGGTTTCCCATGCGCAACGCGGTGGCAAAGGGTTTGTAGAGCGTGTGCTGGTCGAAGTCTTCCAGGTCGTGTTCGCGCCCCTGCGGGAAGGTCTTGTTGACGGCGGGCGATGCGCCGAACAGGTAAGGCAGCAGCCAGCAGTTGCGATGGAAATTGCGGATCAGGTGCAGGTACTGGCGGGTCTGAAATGTCTGCAGGTCGTCCGTGGATTTGCGGATGTCGCGATAGGCTGACCAGAAGCTTTCCGGCATCGAGAAGTTGTAGTGGATGCCGGCAATGGTCTGCATCACGCGGCCATAACGATGGCCCAGCCCTTCGCGGTAAAGTGTCTTCATGCGCCCGATGTTGGAGCTGCCGTAGCGAGCCAGCGGAATGTGTGCGTCGCCTTCGAGCTGACACGGCATGCTGGAGACCCAGAGTCGTTCATCATCAGGCAATTGGCTGTAGGTATAGGTGTGCAGATCGGCGAGAAAGTTAAGGCAGTCGTCGATACTGTCGGTGGCCGGTGTGATCAGCTCCATCAGGGATTCGGAGAAGTCAGTCGTGATATAGGGATGCGTGAGAGCGGACCCCAGGCCAGCCGGATGGTCTGACTGGGCCAGTTGTCCCTTGGTGGTGACTCGCAGACTTTCCTTCTCTATGCCCCGGAGGAATTTTCCCCATTCCGGTTTGAACTCTGGCAAATTGAATCGTTCAAGACTTTCTTTGAGTTGTTTGGTCAAGCCCCATCCCCTGTATGCTGAGATCTCCCGGGCAGGGCAGTCTCAAGCTTTTTTATTGCATATTTATAGCACAGTGCCAGCCCGCATTTTTAGTAACGGGTCCGGCTGAACCTAAAATTTAGTGCCACAATGCAGGCCGCTGGATTATGCCAAAAATAATCCGGGGTACCTAACGGGCATTTTCATCCTGTTCAGTCAATCTGGTGTTTGAGTTGCTGTCGCAGACGCCGGTCCTTCTTGTCCGGCTTCGCCATCGGCTGCAGCAACAGCAGTGCGTGCAGGCGACGTTGCTCTGCCGACTGCTGGCGTTTCTCGATACTCTCTGGAGTCTCTGCATAGAGCGTAGAGGCCTCCTGAGCGCCTCGGCGTTGCTCTGACAATCCGGTTACCAACAGGGTTTTTTCATCCCAGCCCTGACGTACGGTGAGAAGCAATCCCGTAGAGACCAGCCGACCGGGTTTTAACTTCTGTCCTTCGCACTGCACTTTACCGCTTTCGACGGCGTCTTTGGCGATGGCGCGTGTCTTGAACAGGCGGGCTGCCCAGAGCCACTTGTCGAGGCGAACGCCAGTAGAGGAGGAATCATCGTCTTTTTTCATGGTGGGTCTCGTGGTTGCTTCAATCGCGGACAGGTCCGCTCCCACACGGCTGCAGGCCGGGCATGATCTGGGTGAAATCGTCCAACTGCATGAACTCTTCCGGCTGCAGCGGCGCGCGCTGGCTGTCCGGCTGGCGGATGGCGAGCAGATGGCGGATGCCTTCCGCAGCGGCGCGGCGCAGTACTGGCAGACTGTCGTCAATCAGCAGCGTGCGTTGCGGGTCGAACGGGTGCTGCTGACGCAGCGCGTGCCAGAAGCCCGCATTTTCTTTGGCCAGGCGCAGGTTCTGAGAACCGGCGGCGAGGGAATTGAAGGCCTGAGAGCTAACGGTGTGAGAGCTAACGGTGTGGTCGAAGTGCTCCGAGATGCCGGTGTGGCGCATCTTAAGGCTCAGGCTGGCGGGGTGAGCGTTGGTGACGAGCAACGCTCTTTTGCCGCTGTTGCGCAATTGCCGCAGAAACTCCAGCGCATAGGGGCGCAGGGCAATCTTGTGCCGGACTTCTTCCTTCATGCCAGCGATATCCATGTCCAGACTCTCAGACCAGAAGTCGAGGCAGTACCAGTCCAGTGTGCCTTTGACGTTCTCGTAGCGGTTACGCAGCAACGCCTGCGCCGCAGCTTTTTCCAGGCCGTGGCGCTCGGCGTAGCGGGACGGGACGAGGTCTTCCCAGAAGTAGTTGTCAAAGTGCAGATCGAGCACGGTGCCGTCCATGTCGAACAGCACGGTATCGATTGAATTCCACTCCAGCATCAGACCCTCGTCGTCAATTTTCAGTACTCGTCAAAGCCTTCGGTAAACTCGATGTAAACCCCGGACGGATCGGTGATGAAGGCAATTTTCAGCCCGATGGCCGGCACATCGCGATAGGCGACATCGAACGCGATCCCCTTGGCTTCGAGCAGTTTGCAGAACGCTTCCAGATCGTCCACTTCAAAGCCGATGTGGTCGATCGAGCGACCCTTGGTGGCAAGGCGTGGTTCGTTGGAGTTGGCAAAGCTCAGGTTCATGCCAGGCACATTGGTGGTCGAGGTAATCGAGCCACGCGGGCGCACCTCAATGTTCAGCAATTCGGTGTACCACGCCAACAGGGACTCGAACTCCGGGGTATAGAAATGGATGTGGTAAGGGGAAATTACAACGGGCAGAGCCTGATCTTCCTGCAATTCGACGTAGACGTCGTCGGGCATCATGACGTAGGCGTTGGGCTGACCTTCGGCGCCGATGAACTCGCGACCCACGGGGAGCCCCGCTGCACGCCACTTGGCGAGGAAGGTGGCCAGGTTGCGGACCTTGAACCCGAAATGATCCATGACGGTACCCTGCGAGCCGCCGGTCGGGTCGCGGTCCGTCAGCACCACCATCATGTTTGGCATCCGTACAGCGGTCAGTGAGCCCTTGACGACGACGGTGCCGCCGAAGTGCTCGACCCACAGCTTCTTGTGAAGCTCCATGTCGGTGACGTTGAGGTGAACATGGCCGTAGGTCAGGCCGGCTTCGTTTGGCACTGCGAGTTGCGCCTGGGCCGTACCAGCCAGCAACAGAAGCATGAGGAATGTGGATAGAGCGCGCATGAGGAGTTTCCTTCGCTATTATGGTTTTTGTTGTCGACAGCGTTGCAGTGGTTGCGGTGTGATCCCGTATCCGCGGCATGCCATGCTAGCATTGCCAACGGAGCGCCGTCGAACAAACAAAAGGATGAAAGCGTGATGATCAATGAGCTGAGTCTGCTCGCCGCAGTGGCTGAGATAGCGAGAGGCGCAGGCGAGGAGATTCTCGATGTGTATCGAGCGAGTGGCGATATTGCGAGTCGGACCAAGAGCGACGACTCCCCGCTCACCGAGGCAGACACCCGCGCCAATGCGCTGATCGTGCGCGAGTTGCAGAAGTTGACACCCTCGATTCCTCTTCTTTCCGAGGAGTCAGCGCTGCCACCCTATGCCGAGCGTCGGCAGTGGCGTGAGTATTGGCTTATTGACCCGCTGGACGGCACCAAGGAGTTCATCAGCCGCAACGACGAATTCACGGTAAACATTGCCCTGGTCAGGGGTGGCGTCCCGATCCTGGGAGTTGTGCATGCCCCGGCACTGGCGAAGACCTGGACAGGCCTGCTCGGAGGCGGCGCCTGGAAGCATGAAGGCCAGGGGGGGCCGCAGGCCATAGTCACGACCTCCATGAAGGCAGCGATCAGTGGCGGAAAAATCAAGGTAGTCGCCAGTCGCCGTCACGGGGGCGAGGCGCTCCAGAGCATATTGAACACTTTGGCTCAGTCATTCGATGAGGTCGAACTGGTCAACATGGGCAGTTCGTTGAAGCTTTGCATTCTGGCCGAGGGGGGGGCTGATCTCTATCCGCGGCTGGCGCCAACCAGTGAATGGGACACGGCGGCGGCTCAGGCAGTGCTGTGTGCTGCCGGGGGGATGGTGCGCCGGACGGATTTCTCGCCCCTGCGCTACAACAGCCAGGAAGACGTCTTGAATCCCTCCTTCCTCGCGATGGGCGACGCGGGCTACGACTGGCCGAAGCTGCTGGGAAAACTGCTGTAACCTTCACCCACCTGTGGGAGCCTGCCCTGCAGGCGAAAGGCCGATCGTTTTTACTGCGGCGTAACCGGCACCCTCAACATCAGCTCCGCCGTAAACAACATCGCGCGATCCCGATCCCGTGCCGCCCACTTCAGCAGGGTCTCCGCGCTCTGCTCTACAATGCTGTCGTGCACCACATCGTCGTTGATGATGACGGTGACTGGCTGACTGAAATCAATCTCTTCCGGGTTGAGCAGCAACGTAAAGGCATTGACGTAGTACGCATTGACGCGAATCTGGTTGCCATCCCGGCGCACAATCACTCGGCCTGGCTCGCCTTCTTTATCCAACTCGTCGATCAACAGCCAGTGGTTGCGGTTGTAGCGGTCGGTGCGATTGGTGGCCCACTGCACTCTGTCGGGGAGCGGATCGCGCACATGGGTGCGTTTGAACTCCTCTATCGCGGGCCGTTCCTCTGGCATCCACGCCGTGTTGTGTCCGCCATTCGGAATCACCTTGAAAACATGTTCGACCTTGGCTCTCGCCATGTAGTCGATGTAGCGCTGCACCGCCCGTGCGGGATACAGCGGATCATTCTCGCCGTTGACGATGTACAGGGCTTTGCCCGCGAGGTTGTCGAAAGACAGCGGATAGCTGACCTGGCCAGCCGGGTTCTGCAGGACCCCGGGGTTGCCGATGTAAGGCAGGAACGCGGCCCACTCGGTGGGCTGCATGAAGGCGAAGAAGTAGCTGCCTGTGCCGCCGTCTGAGACGCCGGTCAGGTAGACCCGGTTGTCGTCGACGTTATAGGTTTGCTTGATGCTGCGCAGGATTGCGGGCACGTTGTCGGCCTGGTTGTCGAACCACCAGAACGCGTCGTCCCACGCGGCAGGAATAACCACGATGCGTCTGGGATCGCGCAGGCCATCGTAGCCTTGCCGCCACAGAGGTTCACCCGGTGCCGTGGGCGGGCGGTTCACTCCGCCGTGCAGGTTGAATTCCACTGGATAGGAGCGGTCCGGGTCGTAGTTTTCGGGAACCAGAACGACATACGGGAAGACTGTGCCGTCAGGCGCCGTGCGGCTCAGTTCCAGCTGACCGGTAGGAACGTCCGGTGAGTAAGCGGGGCCGGCCTTGAGTTGGTCGTAAAGCGCGCCAACATCAGTCTCCGTTTCCAAAAGCCGGGCATTGGATTGCTGCTGCTCGGGCTCGCTGCTCGCGCGCCAGAACTGGTCTACCAGAGTCTGATTCGCATCGCTGCCGACAGCAGACTGGCACTGAGTCAGCAACAGCGTGGATGCCAGCAGGAGGGGGAGTATTGTTGTTTTCATGGATCAGATCATAAACCAGCCTCTGAGCCAGGCCAATCTTTCCTTTTCGGCGCTTTGGGAATAGGATTCAGCACACATAAACCAACTCGAGATAGATGGCTCGCCGCAGGGTCTCGCCATCAGAGGTAAAGAAACATGTCTTTGAGACGTATCAGTACACTTCTAATCGCAGCGGCGCTGGCGTGTACGGCGCTGTTCAGCCATGCCCAAAGCTACGGCACGGCAGAATTGATCGCCAAAGCAGAGGCTGGCGATGCAGAGGCGCAACAGGCGCTCGGCGTGATGTACCAGACCGGGCAGGGCGTCCCTCCGGACATGATGGAAGCCGCCAGGTGGTATCACATGGCAGCTGACCAGGGCAATGCCATGGCGCAGATGAACCTGGGCATGATGTACAACTTCGGAATGGGTGTCCCGCAGGATTATGTGGAGGCAGAAAAGTGGTTCCGTCCGGCAGCGGAGCAGGGAATCACCGTCGCGCAATTGAATCTGGCGCTGCTTTACAGCAATGGTTACGGCGTGGATCAGGACTTTGCAGAGGCCGCCAAGTGGTACACCCTGGCCGCCAACGAGGGAGACCTGACTGCGCAAATGAGCATGGCCGAGATCTACTACGTTGGTAAAGGTGTGGAGCAGAATCTGGCCGAGGCGGCCAAGTACTACCGACTGGCTGCCGAACAGGGGGAGGGCGTCGCGCAGTTCAATCTGGCCGTGATGCACCACGACGGGCAAGGCGTCGCACAAGATTTTGCCGAGGCGGTGAAATGGTACGGTATGGCCGCAGATCAGGGGCACCTTACCGCGATGTATCGACTCGGTGTGATGTATGAAGACGCACAGGGTGTGCCGCAGGACTATGCTGCTGCTGCCAACTGGTACCGTCGTGCAGCGATGGAAGGTTACTTCAGCGCCCAGAACAATCTCGGCATTCTCTACGGCAACGGTCTGGGCGTGGAGCAGGATCTGCTCAAGGCAGGAATGTGGCTGAACATCGCCGAGAAAATTTCCTTCGGCGAAGAGCGCGATCAGATCGTGATGAATCGCGACAGCGTGATCGCCAACTTGAACGAAGAGCAACTCGCTCAGGCGCAGGCAATGGCAGATAAGTGCCTGGAGTCACGCTACAGGGAATGCGAGTAATTGGATTGCTCGCTATACGTAGTTGAATGAAAAAGGGGCCTTCGTGGCCCCTTTCTATTTGTTGATGCTACTTACCCAGAAATATTGTTTGCACTATTCGGGATGACTCCAGTGTGTCCCCGAACGCTGGTCCGGGAGAATGCAGCAACCAGGGCCTGAACAAAACCAATCGATTGTATTTGTAGGGGATGGTGAAAGTCTTTTCCCACAACGATTCATCAAGTCCTTCTGTTTCCAGAAAGGCCTTCAGGTCGTGAAAATTTTTCCAGCCATATTTGGCAAAACCTTCGGGCGTATTGGGCGCGACTTCCAAACCGGTTCGCAGATGTCGCCAGAAATTTGTGCCATCCGTTTTCGGATGATTCTTTGAGAGATATACGACCCCTGCCCACCTGGTTTCAACATCCACGTCATAATGAATATGGAATTTGAATGAGTCGTTTTCTCTCGTAAACCGCAGTCTTCCGTTCGCATTTGTTGAAGAATTTATTGAAGGTTCCAGAGTCAGTTTCTGAAATACTTCTCTGCTCTCCGGCCCCAGAAAATAGTCCGTGGTCATCACGCCTGCATAGTTTCCACTGGGCGAGTCTTCTGGCTTAAGTGAATTCAAAGCGACTCGAACCAATTCATCGGGATTGCTATAAAAATCGTCTACTACTATGTACCTGTTAATCATGCTCGTACCGCTCGTAACAGATTAATTAACCGCAGGCGAATGCGGAGTGAGGGCTCATTCTAAGCCACACAATTTGTATTTGTATACAGTCGGCTATGACGGCTGCGGAGGATGATGTGCAGGAATTGCTGGGAGGATTTTTAGGGAAATCTTGATGGTGCCCAGGGGCGGAATCGAACCACCGACACGAGGATTTTCAATCCTCTGCTCTACCGACTGAGCTACCTGGGCTTTAAGAACTCTATAGAAAGAGTTGTTGCTGATCTTGCGATTGTTGCGAGTGCTGCCGTTTTGGCAAGGCGCGTATTAAACCCGGAGAGCCCTTTCCGAGTCAAGCCTGAGAATTCATCCGTTTTCGAATATCTTGTCAATTCTTCTCTGGAGGGACGTAGCCTTCCGCTACGTCGTGCTGCTCATTGGCGAAGAATTTGTCCATTTCCTCCTGCAGATAGCGACGGTGCTCGGCATTCATCATGCTGAGTTGCTTCTCGTTGATCAGCATCGTCTGTTGCTTCTGCCATTCCTGCCAGGCTTGTCGCGAGACGGTTTCGAAGATTTCCCTGCCCTTGGGGCCGGGGTAGGGAGGCGCGGCCAGGGCGGGCAGCTCTTGCTGATATTTGCGGCAGAATACGGTGGTCATGCTGGTTCCTTGTGTATCACTGATTGTGGGAGCGGGCCCTGCCCGCGATTGAAGATCGTACTGAATCAATCGCGGGCAGGGCCCGCTCCCACAGGTGGTGGTGTCAAGTCTTGCGCAGGCGCCGGAGCAACTCCTTGACCGGAGCGGCGAGGCCCACTGCGACAGATTCATCCAGAGGGTACCAGAGCCAGCGCTGCGGCTCCATCACTGTATCCAGCGGGGTTGCCGTGTCGACACAGACCGGGGTGATCTGTAGGTGGAAGTGACTGAAAGTGTGTTTCACGACGGGCCAGCATTCTGGCGCCTGGTGTCCTGCTCGCAGCCGCGAATGACAGAATGCCTCAACCTGCGTCAAATCCGCGAACTCTGGAAAGCTCCACAGACCGCCCCAGATGCCACTCTCCGGCCTTCGCTCCAGAAGGACTTCCCCTGACGCCGTGCGGCACATCAAGAGGTGCGCGTGGCGAGTCGGTATGGCCTTGGCCGGTTTGCGGTGGGGGTACTCGCTTACGGCCTCAGCCTTGCGAGCCTTGCAACCGTCCTGCAATGGGCACAACAGGCACGTTGGTTTGCTGCGGGTGCAGACGGTGGCACCCAAGTCCATCATGGCTTGAGTGTAAGCGGCGAAATCTGCTTTCGGTGTAGCATCTTCGGCGATCACCCAAAGCTGCTTCTGAACGGCAGGCAGGTCTGGCCAGCCGGGAATCGCATGGTAGCGACAGAGGACGCGCTTGACGTTGCCATCGAGGATCGGGGCTCGAATACCGGCACCCAGGGACAGAATGGCCCCGGCGGTGGAACGGCCGATGCCGGGCAGCTCGCAGAGCGCATCCACGCTGCGGGGAAACTCGCCAGCCATGGTGTTGCTGACAATGATCGCGCAACGCTGCAGGTTGCGAGCTCGGGCGTAGTAGCCAAGCCCTGTCCACAAGTGCAGGACCTCATCCAGAGGCGCCGCTGCCAGGCGGTGGACATCCGGATAGTGGCGCATGAAATTCAGGAAATACGGGATGACGGTGCTGACCTGGGTCTGCTGCAGCATAATCTCCGACACCCACACCCGATAGGGCGTCGGATTTTCCTGCCACGGCAGATGATGGCGGCCGCTGTGAGCGAACCATTGCAGTACCGCGTCGGCGAAGGTTGAGCTTAACTCAGTTGCCCGCATAGGTGTCTCAAGAACCCTCAGCGCAGCAGGCGGTCAAGCAGTCCGCGTGCAGTGTCCTGCAGATCAGTGGGCACCTGATCGCTGACGGCGTCCTGCACGCGGCGCTGCACCTGGTTGCGCGAGATCTGCACGAACAGGTCGCGCACCTTGCCGAAGTCGGGTCCGCAGTATTGGCTGATCTCGCTGGTAAATTCAGCGCTGCACAGTACCGGCCACTGCACGCCCTGGTACAGCTCCGATATGGGGACTGTCTGCACTGCGGGTGGTCCGAACACCGTGAGCAGAACGTCGTAGTTGAAGCTCCCTGCGGTCAGATCGATGCCGCCGCTGGCGGATATCTCGACGTTATCCAGAGTGACATTGAGCTGCTGATTCTCCGCCAGACCTTGTGCAAGGATCAGATGGCCTTCCAGGGCGCTGAAACGCACGACATCCGGCCACTGCTGCGCGATGTCTCCAGTGCCTGCAGGGCTGAGCACCGAGATTGATGACAGCACCTGCTTGAGCACGCCGACATCGATGGCGCTGTCCGCGACACTGAAACTGGAGGTGCCGTTGACGGTGTTCAGCAAGTCGTTCACGGTGCTGCCGCGCAAGGTGTGTATCGCCTCCAGATTGAAGCGGCCCTCGGCAAAGTCGGCGGCTGGCAGCCCCTGGGCCAGGCCTGCGAGGTTGATGTTACGAAGCGAGCTGATATTGGTCAGGCTGGGTGGTGACTGGCGGGTGTCGAAGTTCAGCGTGCTGGTAATTTGTCCCTCGTAGAATCCGATCGGCTGCACATCCAGCTTCAGCACGCCGTTCAGTACGTCCAGGTCTGCGTTGATTCCAGTGAAAGTCAGACCGGCAATTGCCAGTGACTCGATACTGTGTCTGCCCTGTACGTTCATGCTGTTGAGCAGGTCGATGGGCAGTGCCGTATCAGTGGCGGTAGCGGTTGCCGCCGGGGCCGTCTCTGTTGGTTCTGGCGTAGTCGCTGCAGAGCTCGTGTAGCGGTTCAAGTCCAGCGCATTGGCGGTCAGGTCGTAACGCAGGTTGGCAGGCGCCCTGCCGGAACTCAGGCTATATGCCACATCGGCCGTCATCTGCATGTCATCCAGCGTCAGAGCCAGCACCGGCACATTGATTTGCTGGCTGTTGCCGTTGAACTCCACGCGCATGCTGAATTGGTCGCTGTCGGCACTGAAGTCGCCAGGGACTGCGAGCGTGTCAGCGGCCGCCGGGCGTACATACAGGTCCAGAAAATCGGTCAGCGGGAAGGTGTTGCTGGCGAGACTGCCGCTCCAGCTCAGGTTGTTGCGGAAGTCCTGCGCCGCCAGCGTGCCGGAGAGTTGCAGGGGGTTTAACTTGAGCTGAAGGTTGTCGAAACGCGCATTGCCACTGCGGAAATCGACTGTTGCCGTGCTGGCGAGGCTCACCTCGGCATCCTGGCCGTCGACATTGTCCGTCACGTTGAAAGAGAGCTCGAACGGGAAGGGGCGGTTCTCCAGGTTGGTGTTCTGACTGCTGAAGTTCAGATTGCTGAACGTCGTGTTGAGGCCACGTCCGGCGTCCTGGATGGACAGGCTGGCGTTACTGACCGTGATCTGCTGAACAGCAGCGGCAAGAGCAGTGCCGTCAGTCGAAGATGCTGTTGATGTCGCAGTTGGGGCCGCTGCGTCCGGAGCCGCGGAGCTGTCAGCGGTCTGCCAGTTGCTGACACCGTTGGCGTCCACTATCCAGTTGATGTGCAGGCCGTCGGCCATAAATTCCTGCATCTCGAGGCGGCCATCGAGCAGTGCCCGGGGATCGATCTTGATCGCAATGCTGGACAGGGAGGCGAGCTCCTGGCGGGCGCCGGGGTTATTCAGGCGCAGGTCGTTGATGCTGAGGCCGAATACGGGCGTGAATGCCCAGTCGATTTCTCCCGCGATGTTGAGCTGCAGTCCGGTTTGCTGAAGGAATGCCGATTCAAGCGTGGGTTTGTAGCGCACAGGGTCGACTACCAGAAAAATCAGTGCGAGGCCCGCGCCGACCAGCACGACCAGCCCCGTCAATGTCAGCACAAGAATCTTGATGATTTTTTTCATGATGTGGTCTGCTCCCTGTGATGATTCCCGCCTAAAACCGGTGCCAGTGTACCCCAACAGGGGCGTTCATCGCATCCGCAGGCGCTGGGTATAAGTGGTTGAAATGTGGAGCACATCAACCTTTGCGAGCCCGATCCTCAAGGGCTTGCCGGGAGATCTTTGCTTTCAAAGCCCCGGCGCTGCCCGTATAATGCGCGGCACTGAAACCCGGCGCAGAATGCCGGTATACAGGCACAATTGGGGAAATTTGATGTCCTTACGACAGGCAACAGTGGAACGGAACACGAAGGAAACACAGATCAAGGTCTCTGTGAATCTGGATGGTACAGGCGAGCTCAGCACCGACACCGGTCTGCCCTTTCTCGATCACATGCTGGATCAGGTTGCCCGTCACGGACTGATCGATATCACGGTCAAGGCCGTGGGCGATCTGCATATCGATGCTCACCACACCGTCGAGGACCTTGGTATCACGCTGGGCCAGGCCTTCAACAAGGCACTGGATCGCAAAGGCATTCGCCGCTATGGCCACGCCTATGTGCCGCTCGATGAAGCGCTCTCGCGCGTCGTCATCGATTTCTCGGGCCGTCCCGGTCTGGAATACCATATTCCCTTTACCCGTGGCGCAGTCGGCGGTTTCGACGTCGATCTGTTTCACGAATTTTTCCAGGGCTTCGTCAACCACGCACTGGTGACTCTGCATATCGACAATCTGCGTGGCGTCAACTCGCACCATCAGATCGAGACTGTCTTCAAGGCCTTTGGTCGCGCACTGCGCATGGCCATGGAAATTGATCCGCGCAGCAGCGACGTGATTCCTTCAACGAAGGGTTCGCTGTAAGCCGTTTGCCTCACTCCTGATTCAGAAAGAAGCTATGAATAAAGTCGCCGTTATCGATTATGGAATGGGTAACCTGCATTCCGTGGCCAAGGCCGTGGAGTATGTCGGGAAAAACGTGACTGTCAGCGTCACCAGCGATGCTCGCACAATCCTGCAGGCAGACCATGTGATATTCCCTGGCGTGGGCGCGATTCGTGATTGCATGGGCGAGATTCGCCGTCTGGGTATCGACGAGATTGTCGCCGAAGTGGTTCGCCACAAGCCGCTGCTCGCGGTATGCGTCGGCATGCAGGCGTTGATGGACAGCAGTGAAGAGAACAACGGGGTCGAGTGCCTCGGTATGGTGTCCGGACGCGTGCGCTATTTCGGCAATGCGCAGGGATCAGGCACGGGGGCTCTTACCGACGCGGATGGCAATCGACTCAAGGTTCCGCATATGGGCTGGAACATGGTCAAGCAGACCGACAAGCACCCACTGTGGGCGGGTATCGAGGACAACAGCCGTTTTTACTTCGTGCACAGTTATTACGTTGAGCTGGGTGCGCAGGAGAAGGCTTCGGGTGTCACAGAATACGGCGTGTCGTTCACGGCTGCGCTGAACAAGGGCAATATCTTTGCTGTGCAGTTTCATCCGGAAAAGAGCCAGCACAGCGGGCTGCAGTTGCTGCGTAATTTCCTCGCGTGGGATGGCAGTTTATAAATATTTGATCTGTGGGAGCGGGCCTCGCCCGCGATAGAATTCCCCGAACAAAATTCAACATCAGGTAATCCAGAATTTATGCTAGTCATCCCCGCAATCGATTTGAAAGACGGCCAATGTGTGCGCCTCAAACAAGGCCGCATGGAGGACTCCACCGTATTCTCCGATGATCCCGTAAAGACCGCAGGCCATTGGCGCGCGCAAGGTGCACGTCGTCTGCATCTGGTCGATCTGAATGGCGCCTTCGCAGGCGTGCCAGTCAACGGAGAAGTTGTCGCTGCGATTGCGAAGGCCTTTCCGCAGTTGCCGCTGCAGATCGGTGGTGGTATTCGCGATCTGCCGACGATCGAGCGTTATCTTGCCGCTGGCGTCACCTACGTCATCATCGGCACGCAGGCCGTCCGCAATCCTGCATTTGTGGCCGAGGCCTGCAAGGCGTTCCCCGGTCACATCATGGTGGGACTCGATGCCATGAACGGCATGGTTGCTACCGACGGCTGGGCCAATGTGTCCACAGTCAATGTGATCGATCTGGCACGGCAGTTCGCCAACGATGGCGTCGAGGCCATCATCTACACCGACATCGCTCGCGACGGCATGATGCAGGGTGTGAACGTGGCCGCTACGGTGGCGCTGGCTGAGGCGTCGAGCATTCCGATTATTGCCTCTGGTGGTGTCAGCCGCATTGAGGATATTCACGCACTGCAGGCGGTTGCAAAGACACGCACGGGTGCCGGCATCATGGGCGCCATCACCGGCCGCGCGATCTACGAAGGCGCATTGAATCTGGCAGAGGCTCAGCAGTTCTGCGACACAGCACTGCGCGCATGACGCCGAGAAAGTGAATCAGCAAGCTTAACGAGGCACGCAACATGGCACTGGCTAAACGAATCATTCCTTGCCTGGATTGTGACAAGGGGCGCGTGGTCAAGGGCGTCAAGTTTCTGGATATTCGCGACGCCGGAGATCCGGTCGAAATCTCCAAACGCTATAGCGACGCGGGCGCCGATGAGATTACGTTTCTGGACATCACCGCCAGCAGCGAGGGGCGTGAGACCACTGTCCATACCGTCGAGGCCATCGCGAGTCAGGTGTTTATTCCCCTGACGGTGGGCGGAGGCATTCGCACACTCGAAGACATTCGCACCATGCTCAATGCGGGCGCCGACAAGGTCTCGATCAACACCGCTGCAGTTTTCAATCCGGAGTTTGTGCGCGAGGCTGCCGAGCGGTTTGGTTCGCAGTGCATCGTGGTCGCGATGGACGCCAAGAAGGTCAGCGTGGCGGGAGAGCCGGATCGCTGGGAGATATTCACCCATGGCGGGCGCAAGGCGACCGGCATTGATGCGGTGGAGTGGGCGAAGCGCATGGTGAGCTACGGCGCCGGCGAAATTCTGCTGACCAGCATGGATCGTGATGGCACCAAGAGTGGCTTCGATCTGGAACTCAATCGTGCGATCAGTGAAGCAGTACCGGTGCCGGTCATTGCCTCAGGCGGTGTCGGCAGTCTGCAGGATCTGGTGGACGGTGTGCTGCTCGGTCACGCTGATGCAGTGCTGGCCGCCAGCATCTTCCACTTTGGTGAATTCAGTATTCCCCAGGCCAAGCGTTATATGGCCGACAAAGGCATCACGATGCGGCTCTAAGGAGTCGCTTCACTCTGCTGCAGACGTATCATCGCCGAGACCGGAATCAGTTCGATATTCTCTTGCGCGAGTGCAGGCAGCGCCTTCTCCAGATAATCCAGTGTTTCCTCATAGGGGTGACCAATCCCAACTGCACTGCCTTTCTCGCGGGCGGTTTGCAGCAGGCGCTGAAATTCCCGATCAATATCTTCTGCTGTTGTTTCATTATCCAGAAACACATTGCGCGTCGTTGTGGGTATGGCGTGTTCACGTGCTGCTTGGCCCGCCACACTCTGCGCTGTGGTGAAACTATCCACAAAATACAGGCCTCTCTCCTTGAGCACTTCCATCACCCATTGCATCTGCGTCTGCATCCCGGTCAGCTCGCTGCCCATGTGATTGTTGATGCCCTGCAAGTGCGGAACAGCGTCGATGTTGCCGTTGAGTGTGGCGACAAAATCTTCCTGGCTGAGCGCATCTGTGAGAGCGCCGGGGCCGAGGGGTTGATGCGCGAGATTGCTCATCGGTGCGTGCAACATCACTTCCTTCTTATGGTCATGAGCGAGCTCCGCCAGTTCGGTGCCGAAGGGCGTGTGTGGCAGCACGGCGTAAGTGACAGCGCCAGGTAGTGCGATGGCTCGCTCGCCGAGTGGCCCGCTGTAGCCGATGTCGTCGATGATCAGGGCGATGTAATGCTTTGAACCTGAAGGTATTGGTGTAATGAGCGATTCTTCTGCAGGCTGTGCTGCAGCGGTGGAAGTAATCGGCTCTGGATTCGGTGCAGTGATAGCCGCTGGCGTCGCCGCCGGCATGGTCAGCGGCGGTGCTGCAGTTGGCGCAGTAACAGGCTGCTCCATGGAAAAGCGGGTCGGAGGAGTGCTGGGGGCATGTCGTGACGCCGGTTTGTTCTGAGCCACCAGCACCAGGATGCAGACGACCCCGGTCAGCAGAATGCCGAGCAGTCTGTAATTACGGGTGAGTGCTGCGAGAAGAACTGGCGATTTGCGCGCGGCCCGGGGAACGGGCCGCCTTGGCGCCATGCTGGATTTTGGCAAGGTCTGTCTCTCTTACTGCGAGGTGTCGCCAACATCAGTGCTGGCAACGCCTGCCGCGGGGGCGCGAGTCGAGGTCTGATTCTTTCTAGCTCGGGCTGAATCCAGGATGTTGATTCCGCGCAGCAGTGTCAACGCTTCCTGCAGTTGGTAGTCTGTGACGACAACCTGTTCAGACTCTACTACCGGCTCACGTACAATATCATCGAGGTCGTTGCCATTGCGCAGATGTCCTTCGAGGTCCACTTCGGTAATGCCTTCGCGTCCCGTGGCGCGTGTGACCAGACCTTCCTCAATGAGGATATCTGGCTCGATACCCTGTGCCTGAATGGAGCGGCCGTTGGGCGTGAAGTACAGCGCAGTAGTGAGCTTGATGGCGCGATCGTTGGTCAGCGGCATCACAGTTTGCACGGAACCCTTGCCGAAGCTGCGGGTCCCCATGATCACTGCGCGGCTATGATCCTGCAGGGCGCCGGCCACTATCTCCGCCGCCGAGGCGGAACCGCTGTTGATCAGCACCACAACGGGCACGCCCTCGCTGGGATCGTCAGGCTCGGCAAAATACTCCATCTCGATCTCTTCACCACGGCCCTGGGTGTAGACAATCTTGCCATCGGTAATGAACGCGTCCACCACCTCGACGGAAGCCTGCAGGATGCCGCCGGGATTGTTGCGCAGGTCCAGCACCAGCCCCTTCAGATCGGGTTGCTCCGTCTTGATCTCGGCCAGCGCTTCCAGCACCTCTTCACCGGTGTTGACCTTGAACTGGGAAATCCGCAGATACGCGTAGCCTGGCTCCAGTTCACGGTGGCGCACGCTGGCAACTTCGATGACTTCGCGGGTGAGTGTGAATTCCAGCGGTTCGGGCTCGCCTTCGCGCAGGATGCCGATGACGATAGTGGTGCCTATCTCGCCGCGCATCAGTTCTACGGCTTCGTTTACAGGAAGTTCACGCAGCAGCTGACCGTCGATCTCGATGATCAGATCGCCCGCCAGGATACCAGCGCGCTGGGCCGGGGTGTCGTCGATGGGTGTGATGACCTTGATCAGGCCATCCTGCTCGCCGACCTCGATGCCGACGCCACCGAACTCACCCGTAGTGGTTTCCTGCAGAGAGTCATAGTCCTCGGTGCTCAGGTAAGCGGAATGCGGATCCAGCCCGGCGAGCATGCCCTTGATGGCGAACTCCAGCAGCTGCTTGTCGTCGATGGGCTGCACGTAGGAGTTACGGATATTGTCCAGAGCTTCAGTGAAGATGCGCACCTCGTCCAGCGGCAGAGGCAAAGGCTGTTGCTGCGCGACCGGCTGGGCAAGAGCCTGGTGACCGAGTGCTAGCAGTGACAGCGCAAGACCGCGGCGGATGGCGCGACCCAAGAGAGAGTTGGTGCTGGCGAATACGTTCATGGTGTTCCTCTGGGCAATAGTTGCGAACGCTGGCGGGCAGGATAGCACGGCAAACCTGTCCCGTGTGAGCGGGCTGTCCGTGAGCGCCTGGCTTATGTGGGAGCGGGCCTGCCCGCGATAGCTGCATGCGACATTGCACAGACTATCGCGGGCAGGCCCGCTCCCACAGAGGTCAGGACTCGCACCAGGCCGCCGGGTCCAAGGCCTCGCCATGGCGGCGTATCTCGAAATAGATGCCGGGCTGACTCATGCCGCCGTTGTCACCGGCGGTCGCCACAGCCTCGCCGCGATTCACCCAATCCCCCGTGTTCTTGACCAGCGTCTGGTTGTTGGCGTAAAGGCTCAGATACCCATCGCCATGATCGACCACCACCAGCAGGCCCGAGCCTCGCAGCCAGTCGGAAAACACCACGCGGCCCGGATGGATGGCGCGCACCGGTGATCCGGCATCCGCGGCCAGCACAATGCCCTGCCGATGCAGGTTGCCATCGCTGTAACTCTCGCCGAAGTTGTTCAGCGCACGTCCGTTGACCGGCCAGGGCATGCGGCCGCGTGCCTCACCAAACGGCGTCAATTGCTCGGGAGGAGGAATACTGGCGATGGCGTCATTGATCTGCTTGATCAGCTCCTCTACTCGCGCACGGTCTTCGGTCAGTTGTTCCAGCTCGCCGCTGCGCGCTGCGATGTCAGCGTCCAGTTGCTTGAGGAGCGCTTGCCGCGCTGCACGATTGTCATTGAGCGTCGCCACCTGGGCGTCGAGTTCGTCCTGTCGACTCAGAAGAGCCCGACTGGACTCGGCGATAGAGGATGTGGTGACCTGCAACTCCTCCAGCGTGGCGCGAAACGCCTGAATTCGGGAGAGGCGCTCGGCATTGAAGTCGCTGTAGTAGCGCAGCATGCGCGCGCTCAGCGATGGGTCCTCCTGGTTGAGCAGCAGTTTCAGGTAGCTCTCGCGGCCGCTTAGGTAGGAGGCCCGCACGGCGCGCTTCACGATATCCTGCTGAGCTGCCCGCGCTGCCTCCAGTTCGGCGCTGCGCTCTTCGAGCTGTTCCAGCTCCGTTTCCAACGCAGTGATGGAAGCCTGATTGCTGGAAATGGCCGCAGTGATTTCTGCTATTTGCTGCGTGGTCTCGCGCAGCTCTGTTTCGAGGCTGGTACGGTTGTTGGCGGCGGAGTTCAGCCAGTCTTCTATCTGACTGATGGCGGCGTTGACTTGAGTGAGTTGTTCTTCCGGAGCAGGGTCCTTCGCGACTTCCTCGGCCGCGAAGGCTGCGCCGTAAATTGTCACGGCGCACAGCACCGCTGCACTCAGGGCAATATTCATCAGGTCCCTATTCATTAGCTCCCTTTCACAACCAGCGAAGTGCCACTCATTTCCGGCGGCACCGGAATGTCCATCAGGGTCAGCAGTGTCGGGGCAATATCACAAAGGCTGCCAGGCGCCTTGAAAGTCCACGGGCGGTTGCCCACGTAAACAAGCGGCACCGGGCCACTGGTGTGCGAGGTCAAGGGCTGGCCGGATTCGTTGTCCACCATTTGCTCGACGTTGCCGTGGTCGGCGGTGATCAGGCAGTGGCCATCGCTCTCGCGAATGGCGGCGGCAATGCGGCCGAGGCAGATATCGAGCGCCTCGACTGCTTTCACGGCAGCGTCGAAGCTGCCGGTATGGCCGACCATGTCGCCATTTGCATAATTGCAAATGATGGCGTCATAGGTGCCGGAGCGAATCGCCTCGACCAGTTTGTCAGTCACTTCAAACGCACTCATTTCCGGCTGCAGATCGTAGGTGGCGACCTGAGGGGATGGAACCAGAATGCGCGTCTCGCCCTCAAACGGCTCCTCACGACCACCGCTGAAGAAGAAGGTGACGTGGGCATATTTCTCCGTTTCGGCGATGCGCAGCTGTGTCTTGTGCAGCCGCTCCAGATATTCGCCGAGCACGTTGTCCATGGGCTGGGGCGGGTAGGCACACGGTGCGTTGATATCGGCAGCATATTCGGTGAGGCAGACGAAATCGCCGAGCACGGGTTTGCGGGTGCGCACGAAGCCGTCGAAGTTTGGATCGGTAAAGGCGCGCGTCAGTTGGCGTGCGCGGTCAGAGCGGAAGTTCATGTAGATGACGGAGTCGCCGTCTTCGATGTGCACGACATCGGCGTCACTTGCCGCGATGCAGGTGGCCTTGACGAACTCGTCGTCTTCGCCGCGGGCGTAGGCTGCCAGCAAGCCTTCTTCGGGAGTCGCCGAGCGGAAGTCCGCCTTGGCCGCAGTCAGCAGATCATAAGCGGTTTGCACACGATCCCAGCGGTTGTCGCGGTCCATCGCATAATAGCGGCCGATGATGGAAACGATACGTCCGCCACATTCGAACAGCTTTTCTTCGATCTTCTTCAGCGAGGCCAGCGCACTACGTGGCGGTGTGTCGCGACCATCCAGGAAAGCGTGTACGTAAATTTTTTCGGCGCCGCGTTGCTCGGCCAGATCAATCATCGCGAGGATCTGATCTTCATGACTGTGGATGCCGCCGGGAGAGACGAGGCCGAGTATGTGCACGGCCTTGTCCATCATGATGGCTTTGTCGACAGCATCCACCAGCGGTTCGTTCAAGTAGAAAGTGCCGTCTTCAATGGCTTTGTCGATGCGGGTCAGGTTCTGGTAGACGATGCGCCCTGCACCTAGGTTCATGTGCCCGACCTCGGAGTTCCCCATCTGCCCGGTTGGCAATCCCACTGCGGTGCCCGAGGTGGTGATCAGCGTGTGCGGGCAGCTCTTCCACAGCTCGTCCCAGACAGGGGTGTGGGCGGCGCTGATGGCATTGTGTTCGGTCTCTTCACGATGGCCCCAGCCGTCGAGAATCAGCAGCAGGGCGGTGTTTTTACGTGCAGGCAGGGCAGAAGAAGTCATGTCTGTGAAACGTCCAGTTTTCCAAGGGTGGTGTGTCGGAGGTGTCGGTGCCGGGCATTATCCCGAAAAGCGCCAGCAATAGCGAGAGTCAAGGCTGGCTCCGGGCAGATATTGGCGTGTATACTGCCCACCTTTTTTGCATGGTATGGCGCCTTCCATGGGTTTGCCGACCATCTGCGCGGCACTCTACGGGGGTGCTGGAGAGCTGTCTGAATTATGGCGCAATTTATTGAATTTGTTAGTAATCACTGGATTCTCTCAACCGTCTGGGTGGGCCTTGTGGTTGCCCTGGCCTTACACCGAACAAAGTCTGCCGGGGAGTCGGTCAGCCCTCAGCAGGCGGTGATGCTGATCAACCGCTCCAATGCAGTCGTCCTGGATATTCGTGACAAGAAGGACTTTGACGCGGGGCACATCGTGGACGCAATCCACATCCCGCTGAGCAAGCTGGACTCGCGGATCACGGAGCTGGACAAGCATAAGGCTGTGCCGGTCGTTGTGGCTTGCCGGTTGGGGCAGCACTCTGCCGACGCGGTAAAGGCGCTGCGCAAGGCCGGGTTTACGCAGGTCTTGCGTCTGGCTGGCGGCATGATCGAGTGGCGTGCGCAGAATCTTCCGCTGGTGCAGAAGTAAGCAGTTTCCAAGTTATACCCCCTTCCTGTGGGAAGGTTTTTTAGTTCGACCTTTTGACAATCACCTTAACAACCACTGATAAGCGATGCAGGAAAAGAAATGGCAGACAATAACGTAGATCAGAACAACACCCCCGCCCCTTCAGCTCCCGAGGGTGGCGCTGCACAGGACGCCGCACCTCAGCAGGCTTTCGCACTGCAGCGCATTTACCTGAAGGATGCATCGTTCGAGTCACCGCGCAGCCCGGTAGTGTTCCAGGGTCAGTGGGCGCCAAAAGTCAGCTTCTCGCTGAACAGCAAGAGCGCCAGAGTCGCCGAAGGGGTTTTTGAGGTGGTACTGACCATCACTGTGGAAGCGAAAATTGAAGAAGCAGCCGCTTTCCTCGCAGAAGTGCATCAGGCAGGTATTTTTACCTGCGTTGGCATGACCGATGCCGATCTGGAACACGTGCTGGCGGCGGTTTGCCCGAATATCCTGTTCCCTTACGCTCGTGAAGCCGTGGACTCCCTGATCGTCAAGGGCAGCTTCCCGCCTGTGAACCTCGCTCCGGTAAACTTCGACGCGCTCTACATCCAGACCAAGCAGCGTCAGGCGGCAGAGGCTGCAGCGGCTGCAGCGGCTCAGCCAGCGAACTGATAGCCCATGTGGGAGCGGGGGCGG
>JBBTKA010000034.1:0-628 GCA_038059145.1 Pseudomonadota bacterium | reverse complement strand
GTCCATCGAAGGATCTAATCGCGTGCAGGCACGCTCCCACAGTGTTTATTCTCCAAATGCAAAATCGAGCTGGCGCAGCGCCTCGTAGACCACAATGGCTGCGGTGTTGGAAAGATTCAGGCTGCGACTGCCGGTGCGCATGGGGATTCTCAGGACCTGTTCTTGCGGCAGAGAGCTGAGAATTGCGGCTGGCAGTCCGCGCGTCTCTGGTCCGAACACCAGTATGTCTCCAGCCTGAAAGGCTACATCGCAGTAACTTCTCTTTCCCTTCGTGCTGAGTGCAAACAGGCGCCCTGGCAGGTTTTTTTTCCGGAAATCTTCCCAGGACTCGTGCAGGTTGATGCGCTCAACCTCGTGATAATCCAGCCCCGCGCGCTTCACTTGCTTGTCGTCAATGGAAAATCCCAGCGGTTTGATCAAATGCAGCTGGGTGCCGGTATTGGCGGCCAAGCGAATGATATTGCCGGTATTGGGAGGAATTTCAGGCTGGAACAGAACGATATGCAACACGAGGGAGGTTTCTGCCTTTGGTTGAGCAATATTTAATCGAATGATTCCGCCGGGTGGCATCGGGCTGTGCGAAATTTGACCCCAAATGTACCCGTATATGGCAGATTTTTTTATAGAA
>JBBTKA010000033.1:0-5528 GCA_038059145.1 Pseudomonadota bacterium | reverse complement strand
TATCCGGGATCTGGCCACTTGTCCAACTCGGGGTTCGCAATCCAACACCGCAGGTTGTCTGGCTCAGAATCGGCATCCGTGCAATTGATGCCCTTGGCACCCAGTTCCGGGTTGAAATTGGAACCGCTGAAGAAGGTAATGCGATTTGGATCGGTGCCAGAAGTGATGGAGCAATAATAGGCATCGCAGATGGTGAAGGATTCGGCCAGTGCAAACTGGAACGGAATATCACTGCGTTTGAAATAGCCCATGGAGTTGTCGTTCTTGTACTTCGGCCAATAACCGAATTTTCCCTGGTTCCATGCGGCCTGGGAATCTGAAAAGCTGTGTGGTGTGCTGGGAGCCAGGTAGGCGTTGAATTTTTCCGGATTCATGTGAAAAGGGGATATTTCCGTTTCACCATTGGACTGGAACCAGACCGGCTTTCCACTTTCCAGCGGTACAGGGAAGCGATCGCCATAGCCACGCACCCCTTTCATGGTACCGAAGTAATGGTCAAAACCTCGATTCTCCTGCATCAGTATCACGATGTGTTTGACATCCTTGATGGTGCCAGTCTCGATAGCAGCCTCAACCGCAAGGGCCTTGCGTATACTCAAAGGCAAGGCGGCAAGGGCTATCATGGCGCTGGTGCCAGCTGACAGTGACAGAAATTTGCGACGATCAATCGTCATGACGGTAAGTCCTCTATTATCGATATTGAGTGCGGAACATACGCCGCCGCGTACGACCCGTCCGTTCCGGACGCATGAATGTCCATGGAATGTGTTGAATGAAAATGTGGAGATGAAGCAACGACACCTGGTCACTGCCCTGGTGACAAAACATTCAAACCCTAGGGAACTTTAGTGAGGAAATATTGCAGACGAATTACAGTGATTTGATCGTTTGTGTACAGTCTGATGACAGGTCGATGATTGCAGTCATTGGCAGAATTGGTGGTGCCTCGTAAATTCCGCCGAAACGTATGTCAACGCATCCGCGGTTTCGACGTTCCAGAATGGAAGAAGCCCCCTTCCCCACTTTCAAGCGAGAACACTGCCCATGTTCAAGACCACCGCTGCCCCGCTCAGGCTATCGATACTACTCTCCACCCTCCTGGCTTGTGCCGCGTGTTTCACTCTCGCCGCTCAGGCCGACAATCGCAGCGACGCCGAGGCGCTCTTCACTTTCGCAGAACAGCAGCATGCGACCTACTTCAGCCCTGCGGGGCAAGCCACTCAGGAATTGGAGGGTTATCTGGTGCGCTACTATCCTGGCACCAATACCTATCTCGGCACCCGTGGTCAGGAGGTCTATGTGCATGGCAGCCAGTTCGGAGTCGGCATTATCCGTGTTGGTGTTATCACGGACTTCGTCACCAACAACGGTACAACGGCCCGCGATATCACCGATGCGATATTGCTGCAGCGCGCCAGCAGTTGTGCCGAGTATGCAGGCAACTACAATTCCGCCGTGACCGACGTCAAACGCAGCCTGAACTTCGCCGGGACGCTGACGATCGCTGTCGCCAACGGGATTTGTACCTTCACCTCCAACAACATTCCCAATCATGATTTCGGGAACGGCGGCAACTTCGCCACACCGGTCGCCGCGGTAGCCCACAGCTACAGCATGACGGCGATGCCGACGCTGGCCTCGACACCCACGGCGCTGACGTTGGAGTGGGACAATGCGGTGATGCTCAATGGGGTGAAGGTCGATATCTGGGCGGCAGCCTGCTATGGCGTCGGCGACGGCAAGATCGGCTGCAACAATCCCAACCAGGCCTGGCGCTATGACCCGATGTCACCGCGCAACAATTTCGGTACCGACGATCACAACGCCCATACGCAACCGACGGGCGCCTATCATTACCACGGCAATCCGAAGGCATTGTTCAATGCCGCTGGAGGCGTGCCCTCCCCGGTCGTCGGTTTTGCCGCCGATGGGTTTCCAATTCTGGGTTCATATTTCGATGCCAGCGGAGTGATACGCAAGGCGACCAGCAGCTATCGTCTGAAAGCAGGCAGCCGTCCGACGGGGATTGGAAATCCGGGAGGCAATTATGACGGGACTTATCGTGATGACTATGAATACGTGGCGGGACTGGGCGATCTGGATCGATGCAATGGCATGACGGTCAACGGGCAGTATGGCTACTACATTACCGACAATTTCCCCTACATGATGTTCTGCTTCAGCGGCACACCTCTCACGTCATTCAACAAGCTGGCGGCAGGCGCCAGGCCCTGATGTCGGACTTCAGCGCGCACGTCGCTGCAACAGCGGTGCGCTTGTTCCGTCCACGCCGACCAGGCCGAGGACCAGCAGCAACGCCATTTGCGGCCCACGCTCCGAGTCACGCGGATCGAACCACTCCTCCGGGGAGTGCTCGCCACCGCTCTCACCACCGCCCGTGATGGTGATGGCAGGGATGCCAAGTGCCATGGGAATGTTGGAGTCGGTACTGGAAAGACGCACACTCTGCAGTTCACCGCCCGTCTCCGCCATGGCCAGCGCCGCTACCTGGACGATCGGACTGTCCGTTGCCGTGCGGCCCGAGGGGCGGTCCCCGATCAAGCGGAACTCAGCGGTGATCTCGCCATTGTTGTCCCAACGTTCGTTCTCGGCTGCCACCCCCGCCTGCACCGCGTCCCGGACACGCGCCTCAAGACGCGCCAGCTCGCCAGCATCGTTAGAGCGCATGTCGATTTCGAATGCCGCATGGGCTGCTATCGAATTGACTGACGTGCCCCCGGACACAGTTCCGACTGTAAAAGTGGTTTTCGGTTCGGCCGGCGTTTCCAGCTCACCGATATTGGCGATTGCCCTGCCCATGGCATGGATGGCGCTGACGAGACCGAAGGCACTGAACGAATGTCCGCCGGGACCGGTGAACACGACCTCGAAACGACGACTGCCTGTGGCACCCGTGGTGATGCTGGTCAACCCGGAACCATCGATCGAGACGAAACCGTCAATCTGTGGAAAGTCGCGAAATATCGCCTTGATACCGCGCAGGTCGCCGAGCCCCTCCTCGCCCACGTTGGCGATAAACAGAATATCGCCGGTGGTGGCGATGGTGCTGCTGTTCAAGGTGCTGTTCAGCGTGTCGATCAACGTCAAGAGCACCGTCAGGCCGCGACCATCGTCACTGATGCCAGGAGCGTAATAGCGGCCGTCTCGCTGCTCCACCGTCAGATCGGTCTCCAGCGGGAAGACCGTATCCAGGTGCGCGGCGATGGCCAGCAACGGACCTTCGCCTGTGCCACGATGCAGGCCGATCACGTTGCCTTCCGCGTCGATAAAGGCCTCCGACAACCCGCGCTGCTGCATCGCTCTCAGATAATATTCGGCACGCTGCTGCTCCAGAAATGGCGGTGCGGGAATCTCGGTCAGACGGATCTGCTCCGCGATGGTCTCCGGTTCGCGTGTCGCGATAGCGTCGAGCGCAGCGCGGACCTCTGCATGCGCAGAGAGCTGTTCGAACTCGACAGCCACGGCCGTTTCCACCGGAACGGCAGCACTCACAGGCACGGGAGTCTGCGCGCTCGAAGGTCCGCTCAGCGGGAGGCTGCACAGCAGTAATACGAGTCCTGCACTCGCCGCCTGATGTTCAAGTCTGGTGATCCAATCCATAGCCCGAACTCCCTATTGAGCGGCTGCTGCCAACCGTTTCACTACATCCAGATGTGCATGCACGAATCGATACAGTTCACTCTCGAGAATGCGTTCCTGGTCGCTGTGCGCACCGAAGCCCAGAGGTCCATCCTCCGCATCAATGCCCGGCCCGATCCCGAAGCACTGCATGCCGCGCGCACGCAGATAGGCCATGTCGGTCGCACCCGTGCTCATGACCGGCACCACTGGCGCGCCATAATGCTCACCGAATACGGCTTCGATCGCCCTGAACGCCTCGTTGTCCAGAGAGCTGGCAGCACCCGGACGCAGATTGCGGGGTGCCCACTCGACATTCACTGCGGGGTTGTCGATCACCTCGCGCAAGGCCGTGATGAACTCTTCAGGGTTCTCATCCGGCAACAGACGCACATCCAGCGTGGCGACCGCCTCCGATGGAATCACATTCACCCGATAGCCACCGTCGAAGATGTTGGGAGAGACGGTGCTGAACAGCACCGCAGCGTTGCGCGGCTCATTTTCCTTGAGGTATTGCAGCGCGGCCCTGCCTTCAGCTGACTCGGGATTCAGCAGCGCCCGATAACGGGCCGCCGCCTCTGGAGTAGAAATCGCCGCCATCTTCGAGAAATAGGAGGCAGTGGTATCACTCAGGCGCACGGGAGGCTGCCACTCCGCAGCAGCTGCCACCGCACGTGCAAGATTGACAATGGCATTGCTCTGCAACGGCACAGAGCCATGACCGGAGATGCCGTTACTGGTCAGCAGCACCGCACGCGGCAGCTTTTCCACGGCCTGCACCGAGGCATAATGCACCTGCCCGTTCTGGCGCACGACGCTGCCTCCCTCGGCCAAGCAGTACTCGGCGTCTATACTTGCAAAGTGTTCATTGACCATGTGCTCAATGCCGACTTGTGTGGAACCCTCCTCTCCCGCCTCGGCCAGCAATATCACGTCGCGATCCAGTGCTACTCCCTCGCGCTTAAGCAGCACCATTGTCATCAGCGCCGCCACCAGATTGTCCTTGTCATCGAGCGTGCCGCGCCCGTAGATCCAGCCACCATCGAGCGTCGCACTGAAGGGCGGGAATACCCATTTGCTGGCATCCACATTGACGACGTCGGTATGGGCCATCAGCAACAGCGGCCGTTTACTGCCGTTACCACGCAGCCTGGCGACCAGATTGGGACGATTCTCCGCTAAGGTGAAGGTCTCGACCTCAATGCCTTCGGCCTGCAATGTACTCACCAGATAATTGACCAGATCGATCTCGCGACCGGGCGGATCGGCCGTATCGGTTCGCACCATGGCCTGGAAGTGCTGCAACGTCTCCGCGTCTATGGCACTGCGCTCGGCTTCGGCAGCCCAAGCGGAGGATGCCGACAGCGTCAAGGCGGCGTAAAGAGCATGGCGTAACAGTGTTCGCGGGGTCTTGCTGACAGGCTTGTTCAAGTGTTTTTTCACTGCGCGCTCCCGACAGATAAAAGTGGTAACAACCTCAGAGGGTCACCTGATGCTACGGAAGTTTGCCCTGATTTGCACCGCTTCTTCAGTCTGCATTATGATCGGCTTCAGTTTTCATGCCCGTCGCTGACACGCTTCTTCCATTTACCATTTGCCTGCACCTACAAAAACTACAAACGAGAGGTCCTCCCATGCGACACCCGAACGCCGGACTGATTGCCAAACCCCTTGCTGCCGCCATCCTGTTGTGGAGCGCCTTTAGTTACGGCGCCGATGCCACGACCTCCTCGATCAAGATGATCGACCCCGCCACCTTCAATATAGACCAGACGGAAATTGCCGAGATCAGGACGCAGATGCAGGCCGCTGTCGATGGCGGTCACATCCCTGGTGCCTTGCTTCTGGTGGGCAACAATGACGGCGTGGGCCTGCTGGAGACAGTGGGA